>JAWVYW010000123.1:0-11352 GCA_033722535.1 Promineifilaceae bacterium (SeqCode) | reverse complement strand
TCTACGAGAACATCGACGAATACTGGGAAGAGCGGGTTGAGGCGGACATAGAAGCCTGAGCCTCTGGAAGGTAGAAGATAAATGGTGCCGCGCCTGCAGAGCTGCAGGCGCGGCACCATTTATCTTCTACCTTCCAGAGGCTCAGGCTTCTATGTCCGCCTCAACCCGCTCTTCCCAGTATTCGTCGATGTTCTCGTAGATTTCGTCCGGGAAGCGAAGCTCGCTATAGACGTTGCATCCGGCGGGGTCATCGGGCGTGGGGCAGATGGGGAAGTCCTGTTGTTCCTGCCACGCGAGGATCTGCTCGCGCCGCGGAGGGTTGTAACCACGCTCTTCGACCTGCAGGAGCAGGGCGCGGGCGTCGTGCTCGTCCATACCCGGCTGCTGGACCAGCAACTCGAGCAGGTGCACGTCGTCCTCGAAGTGACGGGCGACCATGACGAAGACCAGCCGGCCAAAGTGGCCAATGTCGGTCCCGTCCTCCAATGCGTCGAGGAGGTGGGCCATCATCTTCGAGTCGCGCAGGTTGTCACTGCGAACGTCACGATTGCGGTTGCCGTTGTTATTGTCAGCCATCTCTTTGACTCCTTTTGCTTCACCTCTGCCGTCCATCTGCGGGTGCGCCCGGACAGTGCGACCGAGGTGTTTCTTGGTGTCTATCCAACAGTTATTTTAGAACACCAGTTCTATTTTCGCAATGGGGGAATTCCCCTATATTCGTTGTTACCATGCCGCGCGCACGCTCCCTTCACGTCCGCTCGCCCGTGCCTCCGCATTACGCCGGGCTGCCGCTCGTCGAGTACCTGGCTTCCCGCTTCACCTACCTCTCGTATGAAGCATGGACGGCGTTGATAGAGGCGGGGCGTGTGCAGGTCGATGGTCAGCTGGCTGCGCCGGGGCGGCCGGTCGCCGCCGGCGAAAGCGTCGCCTGCGAGCTGCCGGCGCCGGAGCGGCCGCCGGTTAATTTCGACTATGAGATCATCTACGAAGATCGCTGGCTGCTGGGGATAAACAAGCCGGGCAACCTGCGCGTTCACAGCAGCGGCAAGTTCGTCACGGCGAACCTGATCTACCACCTGCGCCACGAACACACGCCCCCTTATCCGGAAGCGCGCCTGGTGAACCGGCTGGACGCCGGTACATCGGGGATGGTCGTGCTGGCGCGCGACCGGCAGAGCCGGCGCGCACTGGGGGAGCAGTTCGCCGCGGGCAGTGTAGAGAAGCTGTACCTGGCGATTGTCCACGGGCGCCCGGAGCCGCCGGCGGGAACGGTCGCTTTGCCCATCGGTCCGATCCCGGAGATGGGCGTTCCGCGCGGGCATACAAGCGTGCGCCAGGGAGTGCCGGCCCGCTTTGCCGTCGACGACCCTCGTGAAGGCGATGGCAGTTCCCTTCTCTTTTCTCCGCTGTTGAGTACGCTGAGGGCAAAGGCAGCGCGCACGCGCTACGAGACCGTGCGGGCGTTGGGGAGCGCACATACGTTGTTACACCTGAGGCCGGAGACGGGACGCACGCACCAGCTCCGGGTGCACATGGCGGCCATCGGCCACCCCATCGTCGGCGATGCCCTCTACCAGATGACGGACACGGCGTACCGGGCCTGGGTGGAAACGGCGCCGGATGGAGAGCGTCTTTTTCAGGGGCTGACGCGCCATGCCCTGCACTGCCTGGAGAGCGGCCTGATCCACCCTCACACCGGTCGGCCGATAACCCTCCACGCGCCGTTGGCGCCCGATCTGGCAGCCGCTATCGAGCGCCTCGAGGTCCAAAACGGGGAGGCGGTGTGACGTCTGTCACGATCTGATCGGTGACATCTGTCACTGAATTTCCACTCCCCTTCGCGCTATCATCCCTCCTGTTGTCACTCCAGTAGACAAAAACCATATAGAAGAGGTGCAAAGGTGTTGGAAAAAGAAACGCTTTCACGACGTCATTTCCTGAAATTGGCGGGCATTGCCGGGGTGGGCGCGGGCCTAGCGGCCTGCCGCCCGGGCGCCGACAGTGGCTCGGCGGCGGCGGATGCCGTCGCGGCAGCGGCAAGCAGCGGGAATACAGAGCCGGCGCAGAGCGGCGACGACCACATGGACATCGACGCCGCCCATGAGGAAGGGGTGCTGATCTTCCTGGAGAACGCGGGCAGCAATCCCGACTTCTGGGGGAAGCCGCTCGAGTACCGCATGGAAGATGGTGTCAAAGTTTTTGAGCTGACCGCGCAGCAGATTGAGTGGGAAGTGGAGCCGGATCGGGTCATCAACGCGATGGCCTACAACGGGATCGTTCCCGGGCCGGTGATTCGCGTTACGGAAGGGGACGACGTACGCATTCTGGTCCATAACGAGATGGACCAGAGCACGTCCGTCCACTGGCACGGCGTAATCGTCCCCAACAACATGGACGGCGTGCCGTACCTGACGCAGCCGCCGATCAAGCAGGGCGAGACGTTCACCTATGAATTCAAAGCCCGTAACCCCGGCTCCCACATGTATCACTCGCACCACAATGCGCTGGAGCAGGTGACGAAGGGCCTTTTGGGAGCCTTCATCATTGAGCCGGCGGATCGCTCGCACGACCCGGAGTACGATCACGACGCCGATTACGTGATGATCCTCAACGACGCCGGGATCGGCCTAACGATTAACGGCAAGTCATTCCCCTACACACAGCCGATGACGGCCAAACTCGGGGATAAGATCCGCATCCGTTACATGAATGAGGGGCTGATGATCCACCCGATGCACCTGCACGGCCTGGAGCAGCTGGTCTTCTCGAAGGATGGCTGGAATCTGCCCCAACCGTACTATGCCGATACGATTAACGTGGCCCCCGGCGAGCGCTGGGACGTCATCGTCGACTGCCACACGCCGGGTTTGTGGGCTTTCCACTGCCACGTCCTCTCCCACGCGGAGAGCAGCCACGGCATGTTCGGTATGGTGACGGTGCTGATCGTCGAGGAGTGAGATAGAGGGTAGAGGATAGAGTAGAGGTCAAAAGAAGAAAAAGAGCCGCCCGGCGTCAGGCCAGGCGGCTCTTTTCTGATTGTGGCGGCTTTCGGCGGCCTTCTCTACCTCTATATCTCTGCTCTACCTTGTTACTGGAGGGTGCGCAGGTAGGCGATGATGTCCAGGATCTCCGCATCGGTCAGGGCCGGATTGCCGCCCTTGGGAGGCATGTCGATGCCGCTAACGTTTTCGGGATCCGTGGCCGGTCGGCCGGTCTTGACAAATTGCAACAGCTGATCGTCTTCGTGCGCCTGGATAAACTCGTTGTCGATAAAGCGCGATCCCAGCCCCTCAATACCCTGCCCGTCCGGCCCGTGGCAGGCGATGCAGACCTGGTCGTAAAGGGCTTTTCCCGCCTCGGGATCGCCGGCGGCGACCACCTCGACTTCTTCGTCGGCAACGGGGGCATCGGCGACCGTCTCGGCAGCGTCGTCCGCCGCACTGTCCCCGCCACAGGCAACAAGGGCCAGGGCGATGAGCGCAGTCAGTAAAAGGAACAGGATTCGGCTTTTACGCAACTTCATTGCTATTTCTCCTCACTTTAATGATCATGGTTAACATCTTCGGCGTGGCTGTGCGCCCCATCCATTGGGCTCAGGTGGCCAGCGGCGATCTGCTGCTGTAGCTCGGCGGCGGTCAGCAGATCTCCCCCCTCCTCTGCCTGAAAGGCGGCGGCTGTCTCCCGGTCGGCAAAGGCGGCCAAACCCCAGCCCATGGGAGTCAGCAGCGCCGGGCTGTAGACGAAGGTGGCGCTATCGCTCTCCAGCCACTCTTCGCTGTGGTAGTCGTGGACCCAGAAGGCGCGCACGCTGTCGCCGGTGCGGTCGGCGTAGCGATACATGTCGCCGATGTCGTCGAAGAGGCGGAATTCCCCTTCCTCCGTGACGTAGGCAGAAGCAAAGCGGGGATCGTCGATGATCATATGGCAATCGTCGCACAGATCCTCGCCGTAGCGAATCTCCGGCGGCCCCTCCGCCGCGCTGTCCGCGCAGGCCACCAGCGCAAGGAGCAGCGGAATCAGGATGAGGAGGAAATGGCGGTTCATCAGAGCACACCTCTTCTTTTGAAAAAGACGCCGGTCAGCAGCAAGGGAAGGGCAACCCAGGCGACGAGCAGACCGACCAGAAGCAGGACCAGCTGGTCGCCATAGGTACGCAGGGCGTAGATGCCAGCCGGTCCGAGCGCCTCTAAATTATTACGCAAGCTGTAAACAGCTGCAATCTTGAACAGTTGGAGCGGATTGGCCAACGTGGCCAGAAAGAGCTGGTCAATGTCGAACTGCATCACCACGGCGCTGCCCATCAGCCCCAGGTCACCAAAGAAGACCAGCAGCAGCCAGACGAAAAGGGCGATGCCGACCGCCGTCGCTCCGCTGGCGGTCGCCGAGGAAATGAGCATGCCGACGCTAAGACTGACCAGCGCCAGGAGCGAGGCGAGACCGAGCAGGGCGAGATAGATGCCGACGTCGGCGGCGCCGCCGTTGGTGGCGATGAGCAACGCCGTTAACCCAAAACCGAGGGAGAGGGCGGCCACGAGTGCCAGCCCGAGGCCAATCGCCTTGCCCAGCAACAGCTCTGCCTGATTAATGGGCTGCGCCAGCAGGTAGAGGAGCGTTCCCTGCTCCCGCTCTCCGGCGAGCGCCAGCGCACCCAGGGTGAGGCCCATGAGGGGGACGATGAGCAGGATCAGATTGATGAGACTGGCGCTGGTGCGGCCGAACCCGGCGAGGCCATAGTCGCCGGCGCCACGCAGGGCCATCCAGGCGAGCCCCAGGGCCAGGGCGGCGAAGGCGAGCGCGTAGAGCAGGAACCAGCGGTTGCGCCGCGCGTCACGCAGCTCCTTCTGAGCCAGAATGAAGACGTTCTGAAAATCGATCATCGCTTCCTCTTGTCAGCGTTTATTCTAAGGTAAAGTCCTGAACATCTATGCCTGCGTCGTGCAGCAGGCGCAGGGGCTCCGCCTTGGCATCCGGCGGGACCTGCACGCGCACCCCGTGGCCGTTGCGACTCACTGGCAGGCCGTGGTCAGAGAGCACCCGCAGAGCGGGGTCGATGGTGACCGGCAGCAGGGCCAGGTGCAGCGTCGTCGTCTCGCTGAGTCGACGCTCCAGCTCGCGCGGCGGGGCAGCGAGCGCGAGGCGGCCCCCTTCCAGGAGCAGCACGCGGTCGGCCAGCGCCCGCACCTCTTCCAGACGGTGCGAGGAAAAGATGAGCGTCTTTCCTGCGCCATTCAGCTCGCGCACGAACTGGAGAAAATCCTCCCGGGCACGGATGTCGAGGTTCGACGTCGGCTCGTCCAGGAGAAGGATGGGTGGGTCGGCGAGGAGGGCCAGCGCCAGCGCCAGCCGCTGTTTGAGGCCGCCGGAGAGGTCGCGCACCGCCTTGTGCACGTGCTCGTCCAGCTCCAGGCGGGTGAGCAACGGCGTGAAGTCGTGACCGGTGGGCAACTTCTTCAGGCGGGCATAAAAGACGAGCGTTTCCGCGACGGTGAGATCGTCGTGGAAGGTCAGCTCCTGGGGCACGAAACCGATGAGGCGGCGCACGATCTTGCCCCGCTGCCGAACGTCAATGCCATCGACGGCAATCTGGCCCTCGAACGGTATGAGGTGCAGGAGGCAACGAAGCACCGTCGTCTTGCCGGCGCCGTTGGCGCCCCACAGAGCGACCGCCTCGCCGGCGTCGACGGTGAAAGAGAGATCGTCGACGGCAGTCAGGGCGCCGAAGCGTTTTGTCAAAGCGTTTACTTCGATAATTGGTGTTGTCATCGTCTTCTCAATGTGTGAGTTGCGATTTCGAAAGCGGCAGCCGGTAGCGCGAGCGCGATTCGCGCCGCGTCAGGACGGCCAGCAGCGGGTGCGTCAGAAGGCTAACCCCCGGAAGCAACAGAAGCAGGGACCAGCCCCACAAGCTGCGACTGTCTTCGGGTGCGGGCAGCGGCGGGGCCGCTGCCGGTATGCGGGGGGTCATCAGCGGCGCGGCATCCTCCAGCTTGGGCTGCGGGCGCACCACGGGAAAGGCGCGGGCAGCGAAATCGAGGGCATCCACGGCCGGACTGTAGCGGAAGAGGCGCAGCGCCGGCTCGCGGCGCATCAGGTCCTCGAAGAGTCGCTGCGAGACGTAAGCGATGTCGCCGCGGCCATCTTCGTCGGCGTCGAAGCCAGCGTAGTTGCTCCAGAAGTTGCCGACGCCGGCCACCGTCCAGGCATTATCACCCGGTTGGCCGCCGCCGCTAATCGCCACCTGCTCTTCGTTTTCGACAAAGCTGTTGGCCACAAATTGATTGTTGCGCACAGCAGGCAGCAGCTCGACACCGATGTCGTTATAAGCAAAGGTATTGCCCTCGAAGAGGCCAAGGCTATCTACTTCGCGCGGCGAGCCGTCGAGGTAGGCGCCGACACGGTTATCCAGAAAGACGTTCTCGACAATGACGGCCTCGTCCATATCCTTGAGGCCCACGCCATAGCCGCTGGGGCCCCGGTTGCCGGAGATGGTGTTGTGGCGCAGCGTCAGCCGGCGGCTGTACATGAGAAAGGCGCCGACGGAATTGTCGAGGAGCCGGTTGCCCTCGACGACGGCATCGTCACAGTACATGAAATGCAGGCCATAGCGACCGTCGCGGACGTCGTTGTCGCGCACCGTCAGCCTTTCTGAGTACCAGAGGACCACGTCGCGCCCCCGCACGACCTGGTTGCCGACGATCGTCACGTCGTTGCTGTACCAGACGCGGATGGGGTCGCCGCGCCGGGGCAGCGGTAAGTCCTTGCTGTGGATGACGTTGTCCTCGATGTGTCCCCGGTTGGCCTGGCGCAAATAGATACCGAAGAGAGTCTCTTCGAAACGGTTGCCGGCGATAATAGCGCCCGCCGCCTCGACGGCGATACCAGAGTTCTCCTGGTCGAGGGAGTCGCCGCTGTTGCGGATGTGAAAACCCCGAATGGTGACCTCGGGGGCGGAGACGGTGATGATGGTGCCTTTGTTCTGGCCGTCGACGATGGGCCAGTTGCGGCCGACGAGGGTCAGCGGGCGGTCGATTTCCAGCGAACCAACGTAGACGCCGCCGTCAACTTCGATGACGTCGCCCGGCGAGGCCGCGGCAATCGCCTCCGCCAGCCGTTCGGCTGACGTGACAGTATTGGCTTCCCGCGCAGCTGCGGCGGCCGGAGCGGCCGGGGCTGACGTAAGGAGAAGGGCCGCCAACACCAGGAGTAGGACCAGCGCCGTGGTCGACCGACGAGGCAAAGGGCTCACGGCCATCATTTAGCTCTGCGCCTCGTCCACCAGCGGCTTGTAAGCGCGGCGGTGGAAGTAAAGGCCGGCGATGATCAGAAAGCCGGCAAGGAAGGCGAGGTAAATGCCGATCTGAAACGAGGCGATGGTTCTGAACTGGGCCACCATCCCCTCGCCTAAGATGGGTGGCACGAAGGGGTCGATGGCGCCGCTCAGAGCCGCCGTCGGATCAAGATTCATTCCGAAGTGGCGCATCCACCAGTACATGTCGGCGAGGAAGATATAGGGCATCAGCACCGCCGGCAGCGCCAGCAGGGCCGCCCACTTGGTGTGGATGAAGATGGCAGCCAGAATAAGCATGGCCAGGATGGTGATCGCCGCCACGCTTACGGAGCGTTCCAATTGGGCCGCTTCGCCCAGAGGACGCATGCCTATGTAGTGGTTGAGGCCGTCGATTTCGCTCACGTCACCGGTCATGCGGTTGACATAGACCTCGACTTCGAGACCGCCGGGATACTGAGGGGCCATCAGGGTCATCTTCCAGTAGGGGAAGAACATGGACACGAGGAGAATGACGGCTGCCAGGCCCAGCAAGAGCGAGGGCGCGAGATAGCGGATGCGCTCCTGCTCTTCGACCTCTTCGGGGACACGTGGACCGATGATTTTCTTAACAAGTTGCATGGTAGCCATCTTTCACTTTCTTTAGAGGATGAGGGGCGGGAGTTTTCCGCCCCTCATCCTATACTGACTGAGGGTGTTGAGTTACTGATTTACTCTGAGGATGCCTGTTCCGTCGGCTCGACCAGGAGATAACCGACCATCTCGAGGTGGAGGGCCGAGCAGAACTCGGTACAGTAGTAGGAGAAGACGCCGTCCTGGGTGGCGTCGAATTCCACCGTCGCCGTTTCGCCCGGTTCGAGGCTGACGTTGATGTTGTAGCCGGGGATGGCGAAGCCGTGCGTGGCGTCGTAGGCGCGTTCAACGTTCGTAATGTGCCAGATGACGTGGTCGCCCTGCTTGATCTCCACGTGTTCAGGTGTGAAGTGACTGCGGACCGCGGTCATCCAGATTTCGACAGTATTGCCGTTGCGCTCGATCCGCTCTTCGCCCTGCTCCACTGCATTTTCAGCCGGCGACTGCGTGTGCGGATTCCAGCCCACTTCGGGGTAGACTTCCCACGGGTCCAGCTTGTCGGCCTTGATGATCTGAGCATAGTGCGGCTCGCCGTCGGGGATCGGCATGTCATACAGAAGCGGCATGTCGGCGCCCTGATTGGCGATGTCGATGAGCTGGAAGTTTTGCGGTAGGAGCGGTCCGACATTGTTGAAGCGGTCCACTGCCCACTTGTTCAGCGAGACCAGGTAGCGGCCGTCGGGGCTAACAGTGTCGCCCTCGGCAGCGGCGATATGGCCCACATTGTAGTGGACGTTGGTCTTGTGGACCAGCGACCACGGCGGGTCGTCGTTCAGATCTTCATAGTCGCCGCCGAGCGTCCAGCGGGCGACGGCGCTTTCAAGGAAGAGGCTGGTGTAGGCGTACCCCTTGTCGTCGAACTGAGTATGTAGCGGGCCAAGGCCAAGCTCAAGTTGTGCTTCGAGGACGCTGTCAAAGTCCAGCACCGGCACGCCATAGTCGTCGAGGACCCAGTTCTCCGCCGCGATGGCGTCCTGGATCTTGTCAAAGCTATAGACGGTCGTATGGGGGTCGAGCTTACCGGAGATGACGATGTATTCGCCGCCGGGGGAGATGTCGACGCCGTGCGGGCTCTTTGGCTCCGGCACAAAGTAGAGCAGGCCTTCTTCTATGGAGGTCTCGAGCGGGATGACCGGGAAGTCGCGAACGTCGACTGTGTTGCCCGCGGCAGCAACTTCAGCTGCGCGCTCCAGATTGATGACGTGGAGGTAGTCCATATCGCGCTGCGAAGCGCCGGTTTCGAAGGGGGCGTTGCCCTCTTCGACGCCGCCGGTGGCCATCTCGGTGTTAAAGGAGTTACAGAAGAGCCAGCCGTCGCTGACCAGCTTGCCCGGGTCACAGAGGTCCTGCCAGTAGGGAGGCAGCTCCATGGCGAAGGACTCTTCAGGGACAATGCGGCCGGTGTCGCGGTCAAACTTCCAGATGGTGACCATGCCCCGGTACTCTTCTTCATAATTCTCTAGATCGCTGTACTCCCATCCCAGGGGCGCCGCGTACTGCCCGCCCTCGATAATCCAGTCGGTATCAGGGGTAACCATGCTACCGCCGTGGTCATTGATGGCGATGGGATTCTTGACCATCTGCTTGGTCTCGAAGTCGCGGAGGTCGATAACGGCCAGGCGCGCATTCGCTTTGTCGTTGATGAACAGGTACTCGCCGTCGTAGTCGCCGCCGGTTTCACTGAGGGCGGGATGGTGCGTATCGCCCCAGGTGAGCCGCTCGCCATTCAGGCTCCCTTCCTCAAGGAGCTCCATTGTGCCTTCAGCGCCATAGCCGTAGCCCTGCCACGGCTCTGGAGTAAAGACGGCGATCTGTTTCAGGATACGCATCGACGGCATGCCGATAACGTAAACCTGACCTCCGTGACCACCGGAGGCGAACATGATGTACTCGTCGTGCTGCCCGCTGGGTGTATAGGTCTTGAGGGCAGCGGCGACGTCATCGGGGGTCAGGCCGCGCGCCTCGGCAATGGCCGAAACATCGGCAGGCAGCCCTGCATCCTGCAGCGCCGCATCCTGGCTCCCTTCCTCGCCGCGGCGACAGCCGGCGATCAGCACCAGGGCCAACGCCAGCAGCGCCACCACGGTGACGACTGTCTTGGTTTGTGTTCGATTATGTAGCTCCATCTGGATCCTCCTCCTTCGAGGCTTAAGGCGAGAGGGCAGGCATATGGTCGGTAGCAGACAGGACTGGCGCCGGCGCATGCAGACCTCTCATTAATCTACGGTCTACTTTAACGTACGGAACGTGAAGATCTTTGCGCTATCGCAAAAAACGGCAGCGCTGCGGTAAGAATGGGCGGAAACGGAAAGCGACTCATGAGTCGTTAAGGGCCGTACAGCATAACTCATGCCGGCTCTCCCTCCCCGGCAGCCCCGGCGATCGCCGTCTGCAGCGCCTTCATAAAGCTGCGCGGATCGAGGTTGTAAATCCGCACCACATCGTCGATGGTGTCGAACCGGGCCATCGCACAGCCGACACAAGCCGTCTTGAACTCCTGAAAGACGGGCGCCGTCTCCGGCCATTGCTCCAGGACGACGTCGACGGTGAGGCTTTTATGTAACGCTTTCTGATGCACAGTTTCCTCCACGCTTACAGCGTACAAGGGTAGTATGAAGCAGGGGAAAGCGTTGTCTTTGCGGTGGCGCAAAGAGGGGGCTGCTTACGAGTGATCTTCTAGGGGGAGATCTTCGGCAATGACGACCAGACCGTGGGGATTGCGAATGATAACCTGCTCTCGCCCCGTTTCGACAAGCCCCGCCTGCTCCCAGCGGCTCAGCAAGCGGCTGACGGTGTAGAGGGTGGTGCCGGTCATCTCGCCCAGATCCTGGCGCGAGAGGGGGAGGTCGATCAGTACGCCCCGCTCCGTACGCCGGCCCGCCTGGCGCGCCAGGCGCAGCAGTGCACGCGCCACGCGTCGCTCTACCTTCTCTGTCGCCAGCTCGCGGTAACGATGCTGCAGCGAGCGGAAGCGACGAGCTACCAGTCGCATGCCGTTGAGGGCAAGCGAGGGGTAGCCTTGCATAAGGTTGGTTACGCCGGCGGCATCCCAGGCGAGCGCTTCACAGTCGGTGAGCGCTTCGGCGGAAAGCGGGTAGTCCATTTCGCTGAGGACGACGATGATACCAATGCCGTCTCCGGGGCCCACGTAGCGAACGACGACCTGCTGTCCCTCCGGCGTGAGCTGGATCAGGCGCGCGCGCCCCTCAAGGAGCACGTAGAAGGTCGTGGCAGGATCGTCCTGAAAGAAGAAGTACTCGCCGCTGCGGATAAAGCGGCGATAGGCCACCTGTAAGGCGCTCTGCCGGGCCTGCTCATCGAGGCCGTTGAAGAGAGGGGCCTCCGCCAGAATAGCAAGGGGATCGGTTGGCGGCGTGTCAGACATATCACCTATGATAACATCCCTCGCCGCTGAAGGATAGCATGTAGAAATA
>JAWVYW010000122.1:0-11423 GCA_033722535.1 Promineifilaceae bacterium (SeqCode) | reverse complement strand
GGCGAGGTGCTCGACAGCGCCAGCGAAGCGCTGGCCCGCATCCGTCGCTCTCTGCGCACCGTTCACGGCCGCATCCACGAGCGGCTGCAGAGCCTGATCAACAGCAGCAACAATCGCTACCTGCAGGAGCCGTTGATCAGCATGCGCGGTGGGCGTTACGTCGTCCCCCTGCGGGCGGAGTACAAGGGGCGCATTAAGGGCGTTGTCCACGATCAGAGCGGCAGCGGCGCGACGCTGTGGCTGGAGCCGATGAATACCGTCGATCTGAACAACGAGTATCGCACCCTGCAGATAGAAGAAGAAGAGGAGATCCAGCGCATTCTGGCCGAGCTGACGGCGCGGGTAGCAATGCGGGGGGATGAAGTCACCCGTATTGTCGAGCGGATGGCGGAGCTGGACCTTATCTTCGCCCGCGCCCGCTATGCGCTTGCCGTCGAAGCTATCGCCCCTACCTTTGTCGACTGGCGGCGCTCGCGCAAAGAGCGCGAGGGGTTGCCGCCGGCGCACCCCGGCTCCACAATCTGGATTCGTGGCGCGCGCCACCCACTGCTCGATCCCCACGGCGTGGTGCCAACCGACCTTCTGGTGGACGAGGATATCTTTCTGGTCCTGATCACTGGCCCCAACACTGGCGGCAAGACGGTGAGTCTCAAAACGATGGGGCTGATGGCGCTCATGGCTCAGTCCGGCCTCCACCTACCGGCGGTGGAAGCACGCCTTGCCGTCTTTGAAAACATCTTTGCCGACATCGGCGACGAACAGTCGATCGAGCAAAGCCTCTCGACCTTCTCCGCCCACATCACCAACATCATCCGCGTTCTGGAGCAGGTCAACGAGCGCTCGCTCGTTCTGCTGGACGAGCTTGGCTCCGGCACGGATCCCGCCGAGGGCGCGGCGCTGGCTCAGGCGATCGTCAACTATCTACGTGATAGGGGGGTGACGACCTTTGTCGCCACGCACTACCCGGAGCTGAAGGTCTACGCCGGCCAGACACCGGGTGCCACCAATGCATCCCTTCTCTTCGACGTCGACACGCTTTCCCCTACGTATGAAATGCACATCGGCCTGCCTGGCCGCTCTAACGCCGTGGCCATCGCGCGCCGGTTGGGGCTGGAGGAAACGATCCTCGACGACGCGCTGCAACTGCTGGGCAGCGGCAGCGAGCGTGCCGCCGATCTCCTCGATTCGATCTACGACATCCGTGAAAAGATCTCCTCGCAGGAGGCGGCGACGCGGCTGGCCCTGCGCCAGGTGGAGGAGGAACGCGACGAGCTGCAGGAGCGGCTGGAGCAGATTGAATCTGAGCGGGAGGAGGTGCTCGCCGAGGCGCGGGACGCGGCCCAGGCGGAGCTGGAAGAGGTGCGTGCCGAGCTGCGCCGCATTCGCAAAGAGCTGCGCGACGGGCAGCAGGAGGCCGTTTCCTTTAACGCGTTGAAACAGCTGGGCAAACAGGTGGACACCACCGAAGCGCAGCTGGAGAAGGAAGCGGCGCAGGCGCGAGCGCCGTCGCGGAAGCGTGTGCGCCGCATGCGCGAGCAGCTTGAGGTTGGAGATACGGTGCTCGTCAAATCGCTCAATGCGCGCGGCGAGATCCTCTCGATGGACAAAAAGGAGGCGGAGATTGCCGTCGGGCGCGTCAAAACACGCGTCAGCCTCGCCGAGCTGGAGCCAGTCGACGCGCCCGAAGAAGCGCTGGTTGAGGAGCATCCGTCCCTTTCGCGGCGAGTCGCCACAGGCCCCGGCCTGGAGCTCGACCTGCGGGGGCAGCGGGTGGAAGAGGGGCTTGCCTCATTGGAGAGCTACCTCGACTCGGCGTTTCTGGCGGAGCTGCCCTACGTACGCATTATTCACGGCAAGGGGACCGGGCGGCTGCGGGAGGCGGTGCGCCAGGCGCTGAGTAGTAATCGAATGATTCGTTCGTGGGAAGAAGGGAAAGAGAGCGAAGGCGGCGCCGGCGTCACGGTAGTCAAGCTCTCTGCAGAGGAGTAAGAGACCTTTGACACCAGGAGAGAGGCAGCAGGAATTCATCATCGGCGTCATGAAGACCTCGGTGGAGGACGCTGACAGCAACAGCTTTGACAGCCTGGTCGAGGTGGCCGTCGATCAATTTCAGGCAGCGCTCGACGATTCGCTGAACCTAAGGGTTGAGGTGTTTGAGTTCCCCGGGCCTCACCTCTCCCCGGCTGAGGGCGCCTACGAGCCGCTGGACTTTCTACAGCTCGGACTGGCGGAGAAGCTGGAGCGCAATATTAACTTCCTGCTCGTCATTACCGAAGTCGATCTTGCGGCCTCCACCCGTTCCTATGTGCTGGCGCTGCCCAGCCGACTGGCAAATGTGGGCATCATCAGCACAAAGCGGCTCTCCCCTGAGTTCTGGGGCCGCCCAAAGGATCTCGAGCTAACCACTCGCCGTCTTCGTAATCTTTTGCTCCACACGCTCGGGCACATTCTCAATCTTGGCCACAGTGATGATCCGCACAACGTCATGTATGATTTTGGCGTCGTCGATCGGCTGGAAGAGATGGATGGGGTCACAGCGGAGCAGGTCGAGCAAATGCGGCGTAATCTGCCGGTAGAAGCGCACGAAGCGGTGTCGCGGAGTGGCGGATGGGGCTTTGTTATGCGCCAGATCGCGGAAAACTGGCGCAGCATCGGGCGCACGCTGCTGCGCGCCAACCCCTTTCGTCTTATGCTCCAACTCCCGCGGATGCTGACGGCGGTACTCTCGGTGTTGATCGTCCTTTTTTTTACAGCGGAGATCTGGGATGTTGGGAGTAGCCTGACAGGAGCGCAGATGTTGCTGATCTCCCTGGTCGGCATCTTCGGCTCGACGGCCGCGCTCTACCGCGCTTTCCATCTCTCTATTGAACAGGGGCGTAGCAATACCGTTACGGCATCGACGATCGTCATCACCACGGCGACGCTCCTGACGTTGTTCCTCACGATATTGCTCATTTACCTGTTGACCTTTGCCGTTAGCCTCGTGAGCGCGCTCACCCTGTTTCCTGAACAGTTAAAGGAAACCTGGCCGACAGTCGATCCTGCCATCCGGCTGTCCGAACAGATCCGACTTTCGATGTTTCTGGCGGGGATTGGCGTCCTTGCCGGCTCCCTCGGCGGTAGCGCCGACGCTGAGCCGCTTGTCCGCCGTGTCCTTTTTATCGATGAAGAGACATAAAAGGGGTTGCGATGAGTATGGTGGATGATGTTGCCGACGAAGCCGAGGATGCTCGCGATGAGGCGAGGTCCTGGGTACGGCCTCTGGCTCGGTGGGGATATGTCGCCAATGGCTTCGTCTATGTTCTTATCGGAATTCTGGCGCTGCGAGCGGCGATCGGTCCGCGTGCGGCGAATATCAGCCGGCGCGATGCGCTCGTGGCGCTGGTGGCCGAGCCGTTCGGGCAGATACTGCTGATCCTGGTCGGGCTTGGTCTGGTTGGCTATTCGCTGGGCCATCTCATGATGGCCACGCGCTCCGAAGCGGAATCCGAGCGAGAGGGAGTTACAGAGTGGGTCAACCGCGGCGCCCACGCCTTCAGTGGCCTGATCCATCTCACTCTGGCAGGGCTGGCGTTTCAACTGGTCTTCAGCTCATATCTGAACCGCCAGCGAGGCGAGGGAGGTGCGCCGACAGATCTGACCGCCGACATCATGGCCTATCCCCTGGGTCGCTGGGTTATCGTCATCGCCGGCGTCGTGCTCCTGGGCATCGCCATTTACGAGTTCTATAAGGCATACACCGCACGCTTCCGCAAGGTCTACGATCGATCGCAGATGAAACTGATAGAGAAAGAGCTGGTCACAGTAGCAGGTAGGATTGGCTACGTCGCTCGCGGCATCATCTACATCCTGATCGGCATCTTTGTCCTGCAGGCCGCAGCTTTTTCAAACCCGCAGGAGGTTGGCGGACTAGGAAAGGCACTCGCTACGCTTTACCAGCAAGACTCTGGGCCGTGGCTACTCGCTGTGGTCGCCGCCGGTCTTATTGTTTTCGGTACCTATGGGATTCTTCTGGGGAAATACCGCGAATTTGATCTTTAGCGATGAGTGATGAGATTCAGCGGCAGCAGGCGATGATCCTCTTCGAGCGTGCCTATCGGCATCAGATGCAGGGTGAGTTTGCCGACGCCATTATCCTCTACAAACGCTCGCTACAGACGCTTCCGACAGCCGAAGCGCATACCTTTCTCGGCTGGACGTACAGCATGCTGGAACGTTATGAAGAGGCGATAGCCGCCTGCAAAGAGGCGATTGCGGTCGATCCGACCTTCGGCAACCCTTACAATGATATCGGCGCCTACCTGATCGAGCTGGACCGCTGGGAAGAGGCAATTCCCTGGCTGGAGAAGGCGACACAGGCGACCCGTTATGAAGCGCCACAGTTTCCCCTGCACAACCTGGGGCGGGTCTATGAGCATCTGGGCCAGCACTGGCGCGCGCTGGATTATTATGACCGCGCGCTGGCGCTCGACCCCCTGTACCACGCCGCGCTGGCGGCGAAGTACGCCCTGCTAGGCGCCCTAAACTGATCTGTGGCTCCGTTGCGGGTTATAGACGGACGACCTCCGCTCCCCCGGCGACTCCCTTCAGCGCATTGCGCGCGTCGACGATGAGCTGAGCCTGCTCGGCGATCTGCTTCCAGTCGTAGAAATTATGGTGGGTGACGATGACGACGCAGTCTGCCTCTTGCAGCGTGGCATCGTCGAGCGTCGCCGACTGAAGATCAATGCCTTCGTGGCTCAGATCGTCGACAAAAGGATCGTGGAAGAGCACGTCGGCGCCCTTTTCGCGGAGCAGGTGAATGACGTCGAGGGCCGGGCTTTCGCGCACATCGCTGACGTTGGGCTTGTAGGCTACGCCCAGGACCAGAACGCGACTACCATTCAGCGCCTTGCGCTGACTGTTGAGCGCATCGGCGACTTTGCCGACGACGTAATCGGGCATATGGCGGTTGATGTCGTCTGCCAGCTCGATAAAGCGGGCGGTGTAGTTGAGCGTGCGCAACTTCCAGCTCAGATAGTGAGGATCGACGGGGATGCAGTGCCCCCCGAGGCCGGGGCCCGGGTAGAACGCCATGAAGCCGTAGGGTTTAGAAGCGGCGGCGTCGATCACTTCCCAAACGTCGAGGCCTAGCCGATCGCAGATCAGCGCGATCTCGTTGACCAGGCCGATGTTAACAGCGCGAAACGTGTTTTCCAGCAGCTTGACCATTTCCGCCGCCGTGGGGTTGGAAACGACGACCGGTTCGTCGACAATCGTGCCGTAGAGGGCAACCGCCACTTCCTGGCAGGCGGGAGTCATGCCGCCGATGACCTTGGGCGTCGTACGCACGGTATAGTCGGTGCGCCCAGGGTCGATGCGCTCCGGCGAGAAGGCGAGGAAAAAATCCTCTCCCGGCGCATGGCCATTGAAGTTCAGGCGGGGCAAAATGATCTCCTCTGTGGTGCCCGGATAGGTGGTGCTTTCGAGGACGATCAGCTTGCCTCCCGCGCCCACCGCCGCAATGCGGTCCGTTGCGTCCACAATGTAGGAGATATCGGGATCCTTTGACTTGCGGAGTGGCGTCGGGACACAGATGGAGATTGCGTCGGCGTCTGCCAGCGCTGCATACTGCGTCGTCGGCTGGAGCCGGCGGTTCTCGATCAGCCGCTGCACGACAGCGGACGGAACATCCTCCACGTAACTCTCGCCATGCTGCAGCTGTTCTACTTTATGCTCATCGACGTCCACCCCAATCACGTCGAAGCCTTCCTCTGCAAAGGCAACGGCAAGCGGTAGACCGACGTACCCCAGGCCGATGATCCCCACGCGGGCTTCCCGGCTTTCCAGTTTTTCTAAGAGACCCTCTTTCATGTTCATTATGCGGTTCATTCAACCTTTTCGATATCGCTCTCGTCTAGTCTAAGCCGTTGCGGTCGGTGGCTGAGAAAGGTCATCAACACCTGCACACGATCTCTACCCGATAACCGTGTGTCGAAGATCGCTTCGTAGCCGGCAAAGGGGCCGCTGATGATGCGCACGCGATCCCCTTTCTGGGGCAGATCTTCCCGTGGTGGGGGCGCCTCCGCCAGTTGCTTCAGCCGCTTCTTCAGCTCTCCGATCAGGCTCTCCGGTACCGTCGCCGGTTCGCCCCCGAACCGTACAAGCCCATTCGTCCCCGGCATCCAGCGAAGGACATTCTCTCCCTGTTCGTCCAGATCGAGTCGTACGAACATATAGCCGGGGAAAAACGGTCGCACGCGGGCGGCGCGCGGATTAACTGGCTCGACTTCTATTGAAGGAAAGTAGACGTCGAAATCTCGCGATTTTAGCAGCTGGTAAACACTTCGTTCCTTGTGTGGCTTTGTTCTCAGTACGTACCATTCTGGAACCACAACTCCACCTCCTGTCTCTCTGTGCCTTCTCAACAATCAAGAAGCACAATACGCGAGTCTAGCCAGAGAGGTGCTCGTGCGCAAGCCTCGGGTGGCTGGCGAGGAGCCGCAGAAGGGCCACGATGCCGGCCAAAGTGGCAAGCAAAAGGGCCAGTGAAAGCCAGAATGAAGCGCCCGCGGCAAGCTGAACGACCAGCCAGCGCCCGGCAAAGCCGGGCGTAAGGGGAAAACCAGCCAGGGAAAAGGCGCCGTAGAGGAGCAGCATTACCCTCCACTGGCGCCAGCCGGCGACCGAGCTCGGCTGCGCGCGGCGTTGCATGAGGTCCGGCGCGAGCAGCAGCAGGCTGATGAAGCGGACCAGCAGCACGGTCAGAAGGGGGGAAAGATCCGCCTCCACAAGAGAGAGGCCGACAATCGACACGCCAATGTCAGCTAGCAGGAGAGAGCCAATCAGCGCCGGACCGTCTCTCTCCGTCACTGCCAGCAGACCGCCCACCAGCGCCGTGGCAGCGCCGAGCCAGCTTAACGCCGTGATAAAGAGCTCGTTTTGCTCGACCAGTGGTAGTTCGATGAGGCGCGTGAGAGAGAGCGCGACAACCAGTTGAACCTGGACAAAGATAAAGACGATTGCCGGCAGCGATGCGCTGGCAACAGCCGGGCGCACCCAAAACTGGAACGGAACGGCGCCGAGTAAAAGCGCTGCTCCCGGCAGCAACAGACGCCAGATACTAGCCGTGAACAGCGGTTGCCCGGACGTGGCGATCCAGCCGGCAAGCAGGATCAGGGGAAAGGCAAAGACGCCCGCCGTCAGGTACCGTAGAGCGGGTAGTGCCGCTTCTGGCTGCCCGCTGGTAAGGGTAAGCGCTGCCAGAACCGTTGCCGCAAGGAGCGCGAACGCGCCAATGGGAAAAGGCGGCATGAGGAGCGCGACCGCCAGCGGACTGAGTGCCGCCATTGCCGTAGGGGCGAATAGGCCGCCGGGGGACCAGATGGCGGAGAACAGAAAGAGCAGGCCTGTGGCTGCCAGAAGGGCGACGAGGATCGTTGCCGCCCCCTCTTCCCAGGGGATTGCAGAGCCAAAAAGGGCGACGCTCTCCTCGCCCGTAGCGCCCACGCTAAGGATCAGCCCCAGACTCAGCGCAATGAAACTGCCCCCAGCGTCGGCCACACGGGGCCAGCGATGGGCAACTGGCCACAGGAGGACGGCGGCGACGAGCGGGCCAAGAATAAGGAGCGAGGAGAGGACCATCAGGAAGAACTCTCCTGCATTGTGAACGGGGAAGGCTCTGCTTCTTCAAACGTCGGGGTGGGCGGGCGCGCCGACAGCGCCTGGGCCTGGGCGAGAAAGGCAACCCCGACGGTGATGAGTAGATTGGCGGCTGCCAACAGAAGGAGGGTGAGTACGGACTGATCGAGAGCACTATAAAAGAGCTCGAAGCCGCTCATTAACAGCAGGAGCGCCACGCCGGCCTGTAGCGGGGACGGTTTCAGGCTTAGCGAGAGGAGGGCCAGCCCAAGCAGTATAAAGACGGCGAGGTTAACCGGCGCAGGAATGGCCGGTAGTCGATAAGCCGGGTGGCGCGCCAGCGTCGCCAGGAACAGGATCACAGCGAGAGCCAGGGCGATGCGGACAAGAACGGCGACCGGCTCCCGCAGCCTCATTTCCCGCAGCCGGTGTAGCCCTGACGTTCGTTCCTGCGTATATCGTCGCGCTACGAAGCGGCGATAGTCGTCCACCTGCCGCCCGGTGAGATAGAGCATCAGGCACACAAAGAGGCCCACTAATAGCTTCACAATTGCCAGCCGCGGTTCGAGCACCTCCACGAAAAGCAACGTTCCCGCTAGGTAGTGGATCGCCAGCGCAAGTAACGTCACGCGCCAGTCCCACATGACGGCGATGACGGCCGCGGCCACGATGACTGCGTAAGCCGCCGGAAGCCCACGCAGATGGTCCAGACGTTGGAGCCAATCAAAAATCGTTGGGAAGTCGCTCATACGGAGAAGAAGGTAAGCCAGGTAAGAATCAGTAGAAGGAGAAGCCACAATAGACCGCTTTCCCCTTCCAGCAGGGTCGCCGCCTGCCGCACGGCGTCGCCGATGGACGGCCAGGGTCGTATGCCAGCGGCCGGGGGCCGCGGCACCTGCAGCCGCAGCGCATCCCCGGCCACGCGCGTCAGGTCAGAAAGCGCCTCTGGACGGTCCGCCATCAGTCGTGCCAGCATGGCGCCGCCGGCGAGGGGCAGAGCGACCGCCAGCACCGTCGCCAGGGAAAGTGCCTCCAGCCCGGCGAGCGAGAAGAGCCCCAGCACCGGTAGTAACAGAGCCGCTGCGGTTGTCGCCGGCAGAGAAGGAGGCGGTGAAGAGGGTGGGGCTTCGCCTTCGCGGGTTGCTCGCGCCGACCACAACGGATGTAATGTCGTTAATGCGGCGGCGACAAGCGCGAGATGTAGGACGGCGGTCACGACGATCAGTAGCCAGTGTCCGGCGTCCAACCAGGCGCTGTAGACGGCGGCACGACCGCTAAAGCCAGCTGTAGGAGGAAAGCCGGCGAGCGTTGCAACGGCAAACAATAGCGCGCTCTGCATGATCAGCTGCGTTGTGGATGAGCCCGCTGGCGCCGGCTCGCGCGCAGAGCTGTAGCCGGAGACCAGAAAGAGAAGCCCGCCGGCCAGCAAGAGCACGCGCGCTTCCGCCAGCGTGGCATCCGCGTCCCCCCAGACGGCTGACAGGAGAATGATGCCGCTCTGCGCCAGGACGAGTAAGGCGATGATGGCTTGCGCGCTCCTTCGGCGCCACATCTGTGCGGCGGCAACCAGTAGCGTCAGGAGGGCGATCAGCGTCAGCGGAAGCGCAAAATCGCGGGCGACGGCGCTATCGGCCACGAGTCGCGCCAGGAGCAGAGCACCGCCCGCCGCCGGCAGCGTATGTACCAGGGCCGCCGCCGTCGGGGAAAATTCCCTGTTCAGGCGCGGGTTCAGCGGGCGCCACAGGTGCAGTGGGTAGACGCCGAGCTGCAACAGAGCAGCAGCAAGGAGCAACGAGCGGGTGAGCAGGGGCCAGCTGCCTGTCCCCCACCCGGCGGCATGGGCGACGGCGGGAGAGACGATCGCCAGCGTGGCCGCTCCCAGCCAGAGTAAAAAGAGGCTGAGCCAGCCTCCGCCCAGGCGGTAGAGGCCGGCAGCACGCGCGGGGCGAAAGAGAAAGAGTGACCAGAGGAGGATAAAGAGGGTCCAGGCGATGATCAGTGTCTGCAACGTCGCGGCCCATAACACGCTTAGAGCGGACAATAGCAGGAGTAGGTAGAGGCCGGGGCCCGCTCTGTCTGCCGACGCTTCCGCGCCCGCCGCTCGATACAGTGACACAGCCACGACCAGGAAGAGTATCGCCACGCTCACCTGCCAGGCAGCGCCGTCGACGTAGCCCGAAAGCGCCAGCGCACCGTCTGCCGGCATCGCCTCTGTTGGCGTTTCACGTGCGAAGAGACGTGCAGGAGCCGTTCCCGCCAGGCGGGCGCCGCCTACAAGAGCGGCGGCAAGGGCTCCTGTGAACGCGGCGGTGAGCCAGCCCACGCGGCGGTTTTGTCTGTAAGTCACCCCTGCCACGCCGGCCCCGATAATCAGGAGCGCGGCCGACAGGAGGAAGAGTAAGTCAGGCATAGGTAAAAGAGCCAGATATGCTGGCTGCGTTTAATTTGACGGTCGACATTCTAACGCGCAGCTGTTTGCATGGCAATTGAGCTCACGCCACACTTAGCGCCGCCTGACAAGCGTACTATGGGCGCGTGTCGAGATGACGCTCCAATAGAGTAACCAGATAGGGTATAATGCGGCTCAAAGTTTCAAGGACCAACCGATGCCCCCACTGCAACTACTTCGACCGCTTCTGTTAATGACGCTCTTGCTGGCAGCCTGCGCGGCAGAGCCGGTGCTACCGACGACGGTGCCGCTGGCCGAACTTCCGGCGGCGGCGCCGGACGAGACGCCGCCGTCGCTGCCGCCGACGCGCGATCTGTGGCAGACGGCGACGCCAATGTCGATGACGCCGACGCCGACGCGGCAGCCGACGCCGACGGCGACCCCCGTCGTCGCACCAATCCTCAACATCACGACCCCCGGCGTAGGGGAGCAGGTGGCACTTGGGCAGGAGCTCGACGTAAGCGGTTTCGGGCACAGCGGCGCGGGGCTCGCTGTACAGCTCGCTCTCGTAAGCGCCATGGGCGAGACGCTGGCCGAGGGAGAGGCGACGGCCGCCGAGAGCACCTGGGCCGGGACGCTGCAGGTGCCGACGCACATCTCTGGCAGCGCACGGGTGGAGGCGCTCGTCGTCGACGACGAGGGAGCTGTTCGCTCGCGCGATAGTGTGCCCGTAGTGCTGGCGCTACCTGACGAAGCATCTGAGCCGGAGCAATTTCTGACGCTCGACCGTCCCACGATGAATGGTGTCGCCGTCGCCGGCCACGCGCTCTTCTTTGACGGCCGCCTGCAGCGCCCCGGCGGCGGCCTCGTGAAGCTCACAGTGCGCACCGAAGATTGCCAGAACGTCGTCGGCGGCTACGATCTCAATCTCCGCAGCAGCACCTACTGGTACAGCTACGTCTATGTACCCAGCGACGTCTCTGGCCCCGCATGCGCCGTCGCCACGATCGGCACCCCCGGCGACGAAGGGTGGCTGGAGGCGCACCATGCGATCACTATTCTTCCAGTTGACGACGAGGCGGCGACCGACGTGATGATTGCCCATCCCGGACCGGGCTGGTTGGTCCGCGCCGGCGAAGAGATGACCGTACGCGGCGTCGCCTTCAACGCGCCCGACGACCGCGTGCGCGTCAACGTCACCCTGAGCGGGGGCCGCATCGTCGCCGACACCTTCGCCGAGGCCGATTCCTTTGGCTACTGGGAGCTTCCGGTGATGCTTCCGGTAAATGCTGCCGATGAGGAGATTAATATCACGGCGACCATCGCCGAAGGGCAGAGCGCGTCGGCTAGCGCCTGGCGCATCGTTAGCGTCATCCCCGCTGCCAGTAGCCCCTGAATGGGCGGCCAAGCCGGC
>JAWVYW010000121.1:0-11464 GCA_033722535.1 Promineifilaceae bacterium (SeqCode) | reverse complement strand
CGACGAGGCTACACCCGGTCCCATCTCGAACCCGGTAGTTAAGCTCGTCAGCGCCGATGGTACTTGGGGCGCGAGCCCCTGGGAGAGTAGGTCATCGCCAGGTTGCCTTTTTCTGCTTTCTGCCCCCTCCTCTGACTTTTTCAGTCGCTCCCCCCCTGCAAAGTGTAGGACGGCTAGTTGTCGGCCGCCTTCTCCACTTCCAACTCAGCCTTTATGAGCTGTTCCTTCTTCTGAACAGTGCCTGCGAGATAGTTGAAGAGCGGGAAAAGAGGATCGAGAAGTTCAGAGATCCCACTGGCCATCATAACCATGTTCCAGAAGCGGCCAATGCGCGGGAATAAGGTAAAGATGGCGACGTTAAATGTTCCTGCCCAAATGCTCGTACACCAGCTACAGTTGAGGAGCTGGCCAAGAGAGCGGCGCAACCCGTGACCGGCTGGCTGCTCCTGCGTCCCCTCGATCTGCCGGTACCCTTCTCCACGTTCGATGAAGGGCAGCCGCAGTACCTGCGTTACTCTGTCATACGTCACCAGCCGGCTGAAGCGGTAGGTAGCGACACCCAGTAGTGCCAGCTCCCGCCCCTCCGGCGTCTCATCGAGGAGCTTACGGCGGTGAATTAAGCTGGCAAGGGCGGCCAACAGGCTCAGATAGGTTGCAATGACGACGGCATAGCCTTCAAACGGCCGATCCTGTTGTTCTCCCATCTTTCTCTCCTTCGTCACGTACCGTGCCTGTTCCGATCGATGCCACATTCTGACTAGCAGGTGATATGTAGCGCATCATAGAGCTTTGACCGCTTCGATGCAACTAAGAAGGGTCTCGCGGCTGGCACGATCCTAGACTTCTTGCTTAAATCGGCGTCGATATGAGAAACCATAGTTGGACCCGCGAATCTCGGCGGATATTCATAGTTCTCGGTACGGTGGTAGTCGCCGTTACACTCGTGGCCTTCATACTTGTCGAGAGCGGCAGGTCGGCGCCAGCCGAAACTGCGAGCGCAAGGAGCAGAGCACTGCAGCAAACACTGCCGCCTCCTCATCTCGGTTACGGCTTCAACGTAGCCGGGCTGGATCTACACCTGATCAATAGCCTTGGGTTCGACTGGATCAAGGTCTTTTCCCCGCCGCCCCGACGTTTGGAACAAAATGTTCTCCTCCGCTTGACCGTGAGTGCCGCCGATCTAAATGATCTGCGTTGGCTGAGGACTCGCGTACGTCGCGTAGCGCGAGACTACGGTACCTACATTGACGCATACGAGCTTGGCAATGAGCCCAACCTCAATGCTCTTTATGGCTGGAACGCGCCGCCGGTCGCAGCAGATTATGCGAGGCTTCTCTGCGCCGTCTATCCGGCTATCCATGCGGAAGACGATAATGCTACTGTCGTATCGGCGGGGCTTGCACCAGCGGGTCGCATAGATGGCAACTGGAATGGACATAAGGGCCATAATGGCTTCGCCCAGGATGAGCGCGAATGGTTAATCGAATTCCTGGAGGCGGGCGGAGGCGACTGTCTGGATGCGCTTGGCTACCATCCTTATGGTTTCAGCGCCGATTACGATACGCTACCAGACCAAGTTGACCCCGAAAATCCAGATGCAAACTGTGAGAACGGATTCTGTTTCCGGGGTGTCGAGAAGATCTACGAAATTCTGGTCAACAGCGGGCTGGGGAACACAATGATCTGGGCCACGGAGTTTGGCTGGATTGTCGACCCGACCGAAGAGGGGAACGAATCTTGTCTTGCTACTGCACCCTGGTCAGGACGGGCCTGGCAGATAGTGAACGAGGAAGAACAAGCCCGCAATCTCGTAGGGGCTTTCAGATATGCCGACGAGAACATGCCCTGGATGGGGCCTATGTTTGTCTTCAACCTGAACTTCAACACAGCCGCGTACCCCCCCTGTGAGCAAATGCGCTACTTTGGCATCGAGGGGCGTCCAGCTGAGCAGGCGCTGCGTGATCTGGAGAAACGGCCGCGCGCACCCGCCGCGCGCCTCGGGGTAGAAGGGCCGCCACCTATCATCAGAAAAGTGGAGGCTCAGCCTCTCTCCTACACGCCCTCTCTTTTGATCAAGAACAGCGGCAATGACTCTCTCAACTATACGGTGACAGTGAAAGCCCCTGCGTTCACTCTGACTATCAGCGACCCCCATGGTGAGCTACAACCCGCGCAAGAGGTGATTCTGCCTCTGACCCTGATCGCAGATGGTCTATCGAGCGGCCATTATTTGGGGACGCTGACTGTCGACGCATCACACGGCACACAAGCTGCACCGCAGAGCGTCACTGTTGACGTTTATCTCTGGGACTCTATCCACCACTCTTTCCTGCCGACCACACGCACTGACTGGCCTGCCGTCGGCAAATAAACAATCCCCACACGGTGTCCTGAGGTGAAGAAGCCACCCAGGCATCGCTGCCGCTGTTTGCCCCATGGATCCCGTCGGCTATAATTCCCCCTGTGTCACGTTACGAAGTACGATAAAGGATCTTCATGCCTACAGCTTTAATCACCGGCATTACCGGACAGGATGGCTCGTATCTTGCCGAGTTTCTGCTAAGTCAGGGTTACGACGTCGTCGGCATGGTGCGGCGTACCAGCACCCTCAACTTTCATCGCATCGACCACATTCAAGATCAGCTCACGCTGGTCTCGGGCGATATGCTCGACGAAATCTCGCTGCTTCATATTCTCGAGGAGCACCAACCCGACGAGGTCTATAATCTAGCCGCCCAGAGTTTTGTGCAGACGTCTTGGGCCCAGCCTGTTTTTACCGGCGAAGCGACGGCGCTCGGCGTCACCCGTATTCTTGACGCCGTTCGCCATGTCGATCCATCCATCCGCTTCTATCAGGCTAGCTCGAGCGAGATGTTTGGTAAGGTACGCGAAGTCCCACAGAAAGAGACAACGCCTTTCTACCCGCGCAGCCCCTATGGCGTTGCCAAGGTCTACGGTCACTGGATCACCGTGAACTACCGTGAAAGCTATGAGATGCACTGTAACTCCGGCATCCTCTTCAACCATGAATCGCCCCGCCGGGGTCTGGAGTTTGTAACCCGCAAAATTACGCACCATGCCGCCATGATCAAACTGGGCCTAACCGACGAGCTGCGCCTGGGAAACCTGGACGCTCGCCGTGACTGGGGCTTTGCCGGCGATTACGTGCGAGCGATGTGGTTGATGCTCCAGCAGGATTCGCCTGGCGATTACGTCGTCGCCACCGGAGAGACCCACTCGGTCGAGCAGTTTCTGGATGAAGCCTTTGCCTATCTGGATCTTGACTGGCACGATTATGTCGTACAGGATCCGCGCTTCATGCGCCCGGCCGAAGTTGACCTGCTCGTAGGCGATCCAAGCAAGGCCGGCAAGGTGCTGGGGTGGGAACCTGCGGTCAGCTTCCGTGAGCTCGTCCGGATAATGATCGATGCCGATCTGAAACTTCTCAAAGACGGAAAAGTTGCAATGTAAATTGTAAATACGGAGGGAATCGCTCGAATGGCAGATCAAATCCAGTTTGGCACCGATGGCTGGCGCGCGCAGATCGGCGCCGACTATACCTTCGACAATGTGCGTCGCTGCGCCCAGGGCTTTGCAACATATCTTAAACAACAGGGGCTCGCTGAAAAAGGTGCTGTCGTCGGGTATGACAAACGCTTCTCCGCAGAACATTTTGCGGCTGCCACTGCCGAGGTTTTGGCCGGAAACGGCATCAAAGTCTGGCTCACAGAGGACGCCACCCCTACGCCGGCTATCTCGTTTGCCACCGCCCATTGGGAAGCCGGGGGCGGAGTGAATATCACCGCCAGCCACAACCCGCCGGAGGATTCTGGCTTTAAAGTTCGAGATCGGCGCGGTGCGGCGATTGCACCCGACGCCCTGAAGCAGATCGAACGGCTGATCCCAGACACGATTGCCGATGTGCAACTGACGAAGCTGGATGATGCACGGAGTGACGGGCAAATAGAATTTTTCAGTCCTGCTCCAGCCTATACAGATTTACTCCATCGTCTGGTCGATCTGGAGCCGATCAAGAACGCTGGCTTTAAGGTACTGGTGGACTGTATGTGGGGTAACGGAGCCGGCTGGTTCCCCCACCTGCTGGGTGGCGGAGCCACTGAGATTTATGAAGTGCACGACGAGCGGAACCCCATTTTTCCGCACATGAGCCGTCCTGAGCCGATCCCGCCTAACGTCGATCATGGATTGAGCTTCGTGCCAGAAGTCGGCGCCGACGTCGCGATCATCAACGACGGTGATGCCGATCGCGTCGGCTTTGGCGATGAAAACGGCGACTTCATCGATCAGCTGCGTGTTTACGGCCTGCTCGGGTATTACTTCCTGGAGGTCCGCGGCGAGCGGGGGCCAATCGTCAAGACGATCTCAACCACGAAGATGCTCAACAAGCTGGCGAAAATGTATGACGTGCCGCTCTATGAAACCGGCGTAGGCTTCAAGTACATCGCCCCGAAGATGCTTGAAGTAGACGCCATGATTGGCGGCGAGGAGAGTGGCGGCTATGCCTTCCGCGGCCACGTGCCGGAGCGGGACGGAATTCTCGCCGGTCTCTACCTGCTGGACATGATGGTGCAGACCGGCAAGAAGCCAAGCCAGCTCCTGGACATGCTCTTCGAGAAGGTCGGCCCGCACTACTACAAGCGCGTCGACACCTACTTCGACCAGGAGCGCAAGGACGAAATCCGCCAGAACGTGGCGCAGGCCAAACCGGAGCAACTGGCCGGGCTAGACGTCGTCGACATCGTTACCGTAGACGGTCACCAGTTTGTGATGGAAGACGGCGGCTGGCTGCTGATCCGCTTCAGCGGCACGGAGCCCATCATCCGCGTATACGGTGAGACAACACACGAAGACAAACTAGACGACATTCTCGAAGCGGGTATGGAGATCGCAGGGCTGCGGTAAGGTATCATGAGTGCGGAAGCGTTTCAGGATCATTACGATGATACCGTTGCCCACTGCTATGGCTGTGGGCGCCTGAACGAACAGGGCTTGCAGATCAAAAGCTACTGGGAAGGCTCAGAGGCGGTCTGCCGCTATACCCCCCGCCCTTATCACCATGCGATTCCCGGCTACGTCTACGGTGGCCTGATTGCCAGCCTGATCGACTGTCACAGCACCGGCACGGCCGCCGCCGCCGCCGCCGAAGAAAGTGGAGAGCCACTGTCTGATGTCCGCTACGTGACTGCCAGTCTGCACGTAGACTACGTGAAGCCAACGCCGCTCGGCCCTGAGCTGGAGGTACGCGCCTCCGTGCGAGAGATCAAGGGCCGCAAAGTTGTGGTGGAGTCCACGCTCCATGCCGGAGGCGAGGTAACCGCAAAGGGTGAAGCGCTCCTCGTACGGATGCCGGACAGTTGGGTAAAAGAAGCTGATGCTGATTGATACCCATTGTCACCTCGACTTCCAGCAGTTCGATCAGGATCGCCGTGAGGTCATCGCGCGCGCAGCGGCCGCCGGCGTCCACGCCATTATCGTGCCCGCGCTCGATCTGGAGAATGCACGTGCGGTGGTGGCGCTTGCGGAACAGCATCCTCGCGTCTTTGCCGCCGTCGGCGTCCACCCGAATAGCTCCGCTGAGTGGGACTCTACGTGGATCGCGCAACTACGGCAGCTGGCGCAGCATGAAAAGGTCGTGGCCATCGGTGAAATCGGCCTCGATTACTACTGGGACAAATCCCCTCCGGTCGTACAAAAGCGTGCTTTCAAAGCCCAGCTAGAACTGGCCGCAGAGCTGGATCTGCCGGTGATCATTCACAACCGCGACGCGAGTGAGGATGTCCTTGAGCTGCTTGGCGACGCGACGCTGACCCAGAGGCGAGAGCGACCAGGCGTACTCCACAGCTTCTCCGCGTCGCGCGAGGTCGCCGAACGAGCCGTGGAAATGGGCTACTATCTGGGCTTTACCGGTCCCCTTACCTATAAGACCGCCGACGAACTGCGGGAAGTTGCCGCCTGGGTACCCAGTGATCGGCTGCTCGTCGAAACCGACGCGCCCTACCTCACACCAGCTGGATCAGACGGCCGCCGGGGCGGCCGCAATGAGCCGGCGTTCGTGCGCCGTGTGGCGGACAGAATCGCCGCCATCCGCGGGATACGCCCGAACATCGTCGACGCAATGACGACAGAGAACGCCTCCTGCCTCTTTGGGCGGCGCATCCTGGAGTAGCGTCCAGGGTGTCTACTCCCCGGCTCTCTATCCTGATCGTCAGCTGGAACGTCTCCGAACTTTTGAAGGAGTGCCTGCATTCCATCGAAGCTGTGCGCGAGACGGTACCCCTGGAGGTGATCGTGGTCGACAGCGGGAGCAGCGACGATACGGTGGCTATGGTGCGCGCAAGCTATCCCTGGGTTCAGCTTCTCCCCCAGCCGGAGAACGTCGGCTTTGCCCGCGGTAACAATATCGCCATTGAAGAGGCACGGGGGGAAACACTATTTCTACTAAACCCCGACACCGTCGTCGTCGGCAATGCCCTCCAGACGCTCCTCGACACGCTGGAGCGCCACCCGGAGGCGGGAGTGGTGGGCCCGCAGCTTCGCTTCCCAGACGGCAGCCCTCAGTCCTCGCGGCGGCGCTTCCCTACGCTGACGAGCGCCTTTTTTGAAAGCACCTGGTTGGAGCCGTGGGCGCCGCGCCACGTGATAGAGCGCTATCACGCCACCGATCTACCCCCTCATAGAGAAGTAGAGGTGGATTGGATTGTGGGAGCCGCGATGATGGTCCGGCGGGCGGTGGTCGAAACAGTGGGTCTGCTGGACGAAGAATATTTCATGTACTCTGAGGAGCTTGACTGGTGCCGGCGCATTCGGGCTGCAGGCTGGCGCATTTTACACCAGCCTGCTGCCGTTGTGGTGCACCACGCTGGGAAGAGCAGCGAGCAGGCAGCAACGGACCGGCACATCAATTTCCAACGGGCCAAGCTACGCTACTTTCGCAAGCACCACGGCAACACCGCCTATGGGGCGCTGCGCCTCTTCTTACTGCTGAACTATCTGTGGCAGCTCCTGCTCGAGTGCGGGAAGTGGCTGCTGGGCCACCGGCGCGCGCTGCGCCGCCAGCGCGTCGTCGCCTACTGGCAGGTCCTCCGGAGCGGCCTTCCCGCGGCGGGCGCCTCAGAAGTTGTCTTGTTAGAGGCAGGTGCGGAAAGGAAGTGAGATGAAGACAGTTTTCCTCGACAAAGATGGAACGCTTATCCCGAATATCCCGTATAACGTGGACCCGGAACTGATCTCCTGGGCGCCGGGAGCGGCTCGAGCATTACAAGAGCTACACAAGGCCGGATACCGGTTGATCGTGATTACCAACCAGTCGGGCGTCGCCCGCGGCTTTTTTGATGAAGGTGCACTCGCGGCAGTCGAAGCGCGGCTCCGTGAGATGATGACCCAGCTGGGCGTCCGCCTCAGCGCCTTCTACTACTGCCCGCACCATGTGGAGGGTATGGTGGAAAGGTACAGCTTTGCCTGCGACTGCCGCAAGCCAGAGCCCGGGATGTTGCTCCGCGCGATGCAAGAGCATGGTATCGATCCGCACGAAGCGTGGTATGTGGGCGACTTTTTGAGCGATATCGAGGCGGGCCGACGCGCGGGTTGCCGGACGGTCCTCGTCACGTCAGAGGATGAGATGCCGCGGGAGCTCACACCCGAGCGGCTACCCCATGCAGTTGTCGAAGACCTCCATCAGGCAGCCCGAGTGATCATCGCCCTCGACGAACTCCGTCAACGAAAATGCAACAGCCACCGCAGCTAACAGATGCCCAACGCGCCGTCGTCGCTCACGATCACGGTCCGGCGCTGGTCTTTGCCGTGGCCGGGGCCGGCAAGACGACAGCGATGGTCCACCGCATTGAGCGCCTGGTGCGGGAACGCATCTTTGTCCCGGATCAGATGCTGGCTACCTCCTTCGGGAAGGGGAACGAAGAAGACATTCGCCGCAGCCTCAGTCGATGGCCCCACTGTCGGCTCGTCAACGTGCACACATTGCACGCAGTGGGGCGGCAGATCATTGTCCTCGCCCGCCGTCACGCTTACCTGCGTCGCTGGCGCCTGGACGGCAACGCCGACGGCGTCCACTCTCTGCTCAACGCCACGATTGCCGAAGCGTGGCGGCGTAACGTCCCTTACCGGCTGGAGCTGGATGGTCTGGACAGACGCGATTTTCTCTCCTATGTTGATGCCTGTAAAGGTAACCTGCGCTATGCGAACCTGGCCGCAGCCGATCTGCCGCCGCAGGCGCTTGCTGTGGCCCGGCAGGCGCCTGCCCCGGGTGGCGCACTCACCTGGTACCTCGACCTCTACCGGCTCTTTGAAGAGGTACGATACCAGCGCCAGGCCATCACCTTCAGCGATATGCTATTGACCGGCTGGGAAGCATTGACGCGCTATCCGGAGGTGCTCGAGGCCGTGCAGGGCCGCTTCCGCTGCGTGCTCGTCGATGAGTACCAGGACATCAACCTTGCGCAGTCGGAGATGCTGGACCTGATTACGCAACCGGAGCGCCACTACATGGCCATCGGAGACGACGACCAGACGATCTATGAGTGGCGCGGGGCGAGCCCGCGCTTCATCCTCAACTTTGCCGAACGCTACCAGGCGCGGCGCTACCTCATTGCCGACAACTTTCGCTGCCCGGCTGGGCCATTGGTGCTGGCAAACAACGTCATCGCTCACAACCAGGAGCGGGCGCCAAAGCGGCTGCAACTGAGCCGCGGCTTTCGGGGCGAGACGACTGTCCTCCGCCATAAAGATCAGGCACAGATGGCCGATCACATCGTGCGCCGCATCCGCTCCGTGCAAAGCAGCGGCGGGACGCTGAATGACATCGCCGTTCTTGTTCGTTTGAACGCTCAGACGCCATACATCGAGCAGGCGCTGATCGCCGCCGGCCTTCCCTACCGGGTCAGTCTACCCTTCTACAACCGCTCTGAAATCCAAACGCTAATCCACTACGTGCGTCTCGCCTGGGTTGAGCGCGAAATGCAGGAGGGGAAGCAGCTAACGACAAACCAGAAGCAGTGGTTCGTCGATGCGTGGTACAACGTCTATAACCGGCCCAAGCGTTATTTGTCGCGAGAGCTGCGCGATCTCGTCCTGAGTGGTGTCATCCGCAAGGGAGTACCGCCAACGCGGGCGCTGCAGTTCATGGCGGCCCCGCGGGCGCCACACGACGGTATCATGGAGAGCATCGAGCAGCTGGCAGACGACATTGCCTGGCTGGCGGCCCGCCTTGGTGGTCCGGCATACGACGCCCTCTGGCGGCTCGATCTGCGCCTGGAGTATCGCGAATTTTTGCGTGAAAGTAGTGGTTTTCCTCAGACTGGCGAAGGACGGGCCGCCAGCGTCGCCGCCTTCACCGACTATGCCCGCGATCGCGGCAATCTACTAGCCTTTATGGGTCACATTCGTGAGCTGGCAGCGCAGAAGATCGGGCGCAAAGAAGAGGGAGACGCCGTCACGCTATCGACCATCCACGGCGCTAAGGGGCTGGAGTGGTCCGTCGTCTTTATCGCCGGCTGCAACCAGGAGATGATGCCCTTTCAGGGCAGCGCAGCGGAGAATATGGAGGAGGAGCGCCGGCTCTTCTACGTCGCGCTCACCCGCACGAAGCGCGACCTTTCTCTACACTATGTAAAAACGGAGCCACCTTCCCAGTTTCTACGGGAAGCTAAGGTCCGTCAGGCGCTGCCGGTGGTCGAGGCGGCGGCAGCGGCGCTGGCACGGGATCCGGCTGCCTGGGAGGCGGACGACGCGCTGGCCGTGGCGCGCGCCGTCTCCGATTTGCATCTTGAGCGCTACTTCGGGCGCTGGTGGGATGCCAGCCCAGAACATAAGCAGGCGGTAGCGCAGACAATGCAGCGCTTTTTTAGCGCCGTAGCGGCAGAGAGCCGCTCGCGAGACATCTCGGTCTGGGAGCTGCTGGGCCTCCGCGCGCAGGACCGCGACATCTGGCAAGAGCTGGCCTTATCCACAGAACCAGACGTCGATGATTTTCCACGCCTGGAGACACTCCTGACGCAGCTTTCCGAACGTGATGCCGGTGCCCGCTCAGGGGCGGAGGAAGCTATCACAAACCGGGAGCCGCAGACGGTCACTCCCGGTATGTGGGTTCATTCTGACGCCGGCTGGGGCCGAATTGAGCGTATAATCGGCCGCGACGGCGTGGTGCTGGAGCGCAGCGCAAAGGGACCGATTCGCTATCTTTATGTGACGCTCCGCCCGTCGGAGGATGCCACCCCGGCTGAAATTGATCCTGTCGCCGGCCGCATCCGCTTCCCGCAGAACAACGTCCTCTACACCTGCACCAAGTGTCATGCCTTCTCCGCGCCTGATTCGAAGGTGATTAGCAAGGGACACAACCGCGCCGCTCACGGCGGCGTGGGAGCACGCTTCCGTCAGGAACAGAAACCTGAGCGCCCCTTGCGGCAGATCTTCTACCGAGCCGGCGCACCGCCCGATCCGCTTGTGTGAGGAACCCTGTGGAAACCAACAGGGGTGAAACAGTGCTCCTTTCGCTCCACTGACGGCAAGTGATGGCTCTCCTTGTGTGGAGGGACATGACGACGCAAGCCTACGTAGTCTATCTCTCGACTAAAATCCGGTACCCTCGCCGGACTTTCTGAGCCACAATCTTGTCAGCCAGTTGCAAGGCCCGCTCGCGCGAAGATGTAGGAGCGACCCGTAGTTGTTGCCATGCGTTCTGGCGGCTACCCCATGCGGTAACCAGGGCTTGAGGATCAAAAAGCGTCGCCTGGACGGCTACCAGATACCAGCGATCAACTGCCTCTTCAGGCTCAATTCGAACCATTACGATAAACATGCCGCCATTATACATCCAGCCGTTCTCTGCCAGAAATCAATTCACAACAGCGGATCGGTTCTGATGCGGTGTTTATGGCGCCGGCCGGGCAGGTGTGTATAATTCCTTTCGTTGCTCCAATGGACCATGCAGTCGCCAAGAACTGCAGTTCAGGCGAGTGGGCAGGGAAGAGACCGGCCAGATGATCTCATAACTGAATCAGACGCGAAGCGTAGGGGCGAATTAATGCAGCGCTTATGGTATTCGCGCGGAAAGCTGGTATACTCTTTTTTGTTGCTCGCGAAAGTGGCAACAGGGGCCAGAAGCCAAACGACTACCTCAAAACGAAATAGCTTCGCAGAGACGCCGGAAGGCGTGAGTGGCAGATTGCTATCTGCTGCGATTTTTGCGTCGCTGGGTATCGTCATGGCGCGCCCACGGACTTTAACAACTAAAGAGTGATAGGAAAAGAAGCGGGAAGCGACCCGGTTGCGCCCGGCGGAGGCTGAGAGGTCGACGTTGGGAGAGCGGGTTGCAACCCAAACAATTCCAGAAATACGACTCACTATGTAAGTGAGCAGTAATTCAACGGAGAGTTTGATCCTGGCTCAGGATGAACGCTAGCGGCGTGCTTAATGCATGCAAGTCGAACGG
>JAWVYW010000120.1:0-11573 GCA_033722535.1 Promineifilaceae bacterium (SeqCode) | reverse complement strand
TCTGGGGCGCCACGCTACCGCCTCCGCCCCCCCACTTCCTGCTGCCGCCTGCCCTGCTCACCCGGGCGCGGCTCTCCACCCTGGAGGCTACGCTGGTCTCGCCGGCGGACGGGATGCTGGCGTTGCACGTCGGCGACCGCTTTCTCCTGGCGGAAGCGCTACCGGGTGAGGAGGCGCTACGCCGTCTGCTGGATAAATACGCCGCTGCCGGCATGACGCTGCATCTTCAGGAGGGCAAGCTGCTCCCCCTGCCCTCCCTCAATACTGCACTGGCGCGGCGGCTGTCGGCCTCCCTCGCCTGGTGGCTGCGCCGCCTCCTGCCCTTCTGCCACTTTCTGTTGCAGGAAGCGCTGGGTGAGGAGCAGTGGGCGCCGGAGCGGCTGCTGGCGCAGCGAGGCCGCGTGAGTGCCACCCGCACCCACGTCGACCTGCTCATGCCGCTCGAGGCGATCGACATCAGCGTACGCCGGGCCGGCCTCGACCGTTCGCCCGGCTGGCAACCTGCGTTGGCCCGCGTCATTACTTTCTCCTTTCAGGGACAATTCACATGACCACTGCGCAGCCTCCCTCACTGGAGGTCGAACAGAACGCAACGGGTCATTTCCGGCTCCATCTCCTTCACCTGATCCGGCGCCTGGTCGACAACCTCTACGCTGCTCTGCCTCCCGACAATCTGGAGCAGCTGCTTCGGGAATATCCCTTTATCGCCCAGTACCGCCAGCAGCTCCACGACCGGCGCCTCAACGGCGTTGTCGATGCCTTTGAGGCGGGTTATGAAGCTCACCTGCCGCTGCGCGCGCTGCAACAGGAGCTGGCGCTGTCGCCCCTCGCCCTACAGGTGCTGCTGGCTGCCGGCCTGATCGAAGAGGATATCCAATTTGGCAGCCTCTTTGCCGCTCTGCAACAGCCGCTGGAGCGGCGTCACCCCTGCCTGGGAATCCTCAGTCTGCTGCTGGCGCCCGAGGCGGGGAGCCAGGCGGTGGTCGGCGCGGCGGAACAGCTGGCGGCGCAGGGGCTGTTGCTGCTGGAGCGCGAGGGCAGCGCGGCGCGCCTGGAGTGGACGGCGCGCGTGCCACTGCCGCTGTGGGACGCCGTGCGTGGGGAGCAGGCGCCACGCGCGGGGCAGCAGATACAGTTTCAGCCCGCGGATAGTTTCCCTCCGCTCGACCAGGTAATCGTGCCGGAGGGGCTACAGCAGCAGGTAGCGCGCCTACCGGGGCTGGTCGCTAGCAGGCAGCTGAATACGCTGGTGCTGCGGGGCATGACCGGCGCCGGGCGGCGCACGGTGCTGGGTGCGGTAGCGCGCACTCTGGGGCGCGACCTCCTGCTCTACCAGGGGCAAGCCAAAGACGACGAGGCGCGGCGCCTGCTGGGGCCGCTGGCGACGGCTACCGGCGCCCTACCCGCCATCCGCCTCAGCGCCGGGCCGGGGGAAACCGTGCGCCTCGACCCCCTATCCGGCTACCAAGGCGTCGTCGGTGTGACGATGGGCCGTAGCGGCGGCATCGACGGTGGGGCAATGGACAACGCCCTCACCCTTTACCTGCCCCCACCCGACCGGCGTCAGCGCGCCCGCTTCTGGCAACGCGCCGCGCTGCCCCTGGCACCGGGCGAGGCGGAGCAGGTCACCGAGCGCTTTTTACTGACAGGCGGGCGCATCCACCAGGTCGCCGCCGCCGCCCACAACGCAATCCGCCTCGAGGGGCGTGAGGAAGCGCGCGCCGGAGATGTGCGCCAGGCGATGCGGGCTGTCAACCGCCAGCAGCTCGAAACCCTGGCCCAGCCGCTGGAGCCGGTGCCCGGCTGGTCGGCCCTGGTCGTTCCCGCCCGCGTGGGCGACGAGCTGCGGGTGCTGGAGGCCCGCTGCCGTGCCCGTGAGCGCCTCCTGGAACGGGTAGGCCCGGCCTTTGCCCACACCCTCAACCGCGGCGTCCGCGCCCTCTTCAGCGGGCCCAGCGGTACCGGCAAGACGCTGGCGGCGCGCGCCCTCGCCGGGGCCCTGCAGATGGACCTGTATCGCGTCGACCTCGCCAGCGTGGTCAACAAGTACATCGGCGAGACGGAAAAGAACCTGCACAAGATTCTCTCCCGCGCCGAGGAGCTAGACATTATCCTGCTGCTGGACGAGGGAGACTCGCTCATGGCCCGCCGCACCGACGTCCGCGGCGCCAACGACCGCTACGCGAATCTGGAGACGAACTTTCTCTTGCAGCGGCTGGAAAGCTACGAGGGCATCATCCTGATTACGACCAACGCCGCGCAGCGCATCGACGATGCGTTCGTGCGCCGGCTCGACGTCGTTGTCAACTTTACCCTGCCCGACGCCGCCGAGCGGCGGCTCCTGTGGCAAATCCACCTGCCGCCCGAGCACGACGCCAGCGAGCGCTTTTTTGAGAGGGTAGTCGCGCGCTGCAAACTCACCGGCGGGCAGATCCGCAACTGCGCCCTCCACGCCAGCCTCCTCTCCCTGCGCGACGGTCACCCGCTCGACGACGCCTCCCTCGACGCTGCCCTACAACGCGAGTACCGCAAGGCCAGCCTGCCCTATCCACTGACGCCGCTGCGCCGCGACCGTTGAGAAATAGGAACTTGTAATGCACGCCGCTATCAGCAAGAGCAGTAGCACGACCAGTGAAGCAGCTGAGAAGGCGCCGGCGGTCGAAAAGCAGGCCGCAGAGCCAACTCTCGCCCTCGACCAGATGCCCCTGTGCGCATGGGGCCTACCGCTGCGGTGCAGTCTCGAAAGAGGCTCGCCGAGCATTGCGCGCTCCTAGCGCGCTCGAGGATGTCCAGCAACGGCGAGAAGACCAACCGCAGCTTACCGTCTATCTTCCGGAAGTGGAGGAAGCCCGGGCCCGAATTCGCACCAATCCGGGCGACGAAAGGCTCGGCAACGCGCTCTGATAGAGGCGATAGAAAATGGCTTGGCAGGGCAGTAGGCCGGTTTGGAGTGAGAGGTTACACTTAGCTCTCCTTGTCTAGAGGAAAATATTTATGTTCCGACAGCAGATAGTGAAAGGCGCGGCGGATGGGAGGCGGGCATCCGTTCCCCCAGCGCGTCCGACGCCCCGCCCGCGCTCCGCTGCCTCGCGCGCTGTCGCACCGTGGGCGCGTGCCCTCCCCATCCAGTTCAGCCTCAAAGTGAGCCGGCGCGGCGATCCGTATGAGCAGGAAGCGGAGCGGCTCGCCGCACAGGCGGTGCACAGCGCCGGGCCGCAGGTGCAGCGCAAGACATGCGCCTGCGGGAGGCCGGTGGGGCCGGAGGGCATGTGCGACGCGTGCAGGCGCCAGAAGCAGTTGCAGCGCAAGTCGGCGGGAGAGCAGTCACAGAGCAGCGCGCCCCCCGCAGTCGAGCAGGTGCTGGCCCGGCCGGGGCGCCCTCTGGACCCCGCCACGCGCGCCTTCATGGAGAGTCGACTCGGTCACGATTTCGGCAGCGTGCGCGTCCACACCGACAGCAGGGCCGCCGCCTCGGCGGAAGCGGTGCAGGCGAAAGCATACACCGTAGGGCAGAACATCGTCTTTGGCGCCGGGCAATACCCGCCTGGCACGGCAAGCGGACGGCGACTGCTGGCGCACGAGCTGGTGCACACGCTCCAGCAGGAAAGTGGGCTGCTGCGCCAGGTGCAGCGCGAAGAGGAAGAGAATAGCAGCGGCTCGATCGTCTACATCTGCTCCAAGGAGCTCGACACCTCTCCTATCGGCAGCCATGCCTTTTTCCGCATCGGCGGCAGCAGCGCCGGCAATCCCACGATCAGCCTGCAGCCGATCGACGCCCGTCCAGGTTCCGACTGCTGGCAGGGCGTTCCCGACCGCAATTATCCGTCCGACTATCAGGCAGAGGGAGCTTGTGAGCCGACGCCGATCAGCGAGGAATGTCTGGAGCGCGAATTCCGCGCCTACCCTGTCGGTCATTACTGCACGTGGGGACCCAACAGCAACACCTTCGTGGGCCACGTGGCCCGCAATTGCGGCGTCGCCGATCCCGACCCGGCCGGCGCGACGCCGGGTATCGGCGATAGCCCACCCCCAGGCGGCACCTTTGCCCCCAGCAAGTGGCGCACCCTTCTCAGCTGCACGACCAAGGCGTGTGAGTGAGATACTGAGAGAGAATGATGCCTACCTTCACAACCACCGCTAAAGCAGAAGCAGTCGACAGCGCAAAGCCAGCGCCTCCGGCTTCCCTCGCCCACGCCCCCACCGCCGACGTGACCACCACACCGCTCTGGGCGCCGCCGGCGCCCATTCTCGCCGCGCCGCCGCTGCTGATGCGCCAGGAGAAGGAGACCGCCACAACCGGAGAGGAGAGCAAAGGCGAGAAGGTAGAGGAGGCGGCAGACATCGGCTTCGGCTCAGCTGCCGTTCCCTGGTACCTGATCAGGCCGTTGATTCTCGACTTCCCCGATCGCTGGGAAAGCATGGCGAAGAAGGGCAAGAAGGAGCTGACCAAAGACGACCGCGCGCTGCTCTCGAATATGCAGGTCTCGCTCTTCAATCTCATCCACGCCGCCATTCTGACCGATCTCTCTAGCTATAAGCCTGAGTGGGGGCAGTCGCTGAAGATGGCCGAAAACCTCTCCGGCGTCGGCAACACCTACCTTAACCTAGCCTCCTTCGTGCTCATGCGCGACTTGGAAAAGTACATCAGCGAGGACGTGAGCGACGAGATCACGCGCAATCTGGGCTGGCTGATCATCTACGGCCTCCTTGTTCAGGGCGGTCTCACCGGCCTGAACGCAGCGCTGGAGGAGGAGTTGGACTTTACATCGGTGCTTGGCCTGGCAACCAAGAAATGGACCGCGGCGCCGGAGGGATTCGGCCGCCCGTTCCAGATCGGCAATGTTCCCGATCCACGCTGGAGCAGTTATAACTTCGCCAGCTCTCCCACCGGCGTTAGCGCCAAGCTGGGCGGTTATCAGGACCCGTCGCAGCCATACGCGCTCGACCTCAAGCTGGGCCTAAACATCGCCAGCCTCGCCGACCTCTACCCAAAAGAGGCAGGCGAGAAAGATAAGTACACCGGCTTTGAACTCTACCCCTACTTCAGCGTGCATCATCAGTGGGGCGGCAGCGTGGCGGAGGAGGAGCTGGACAGGCGCTGGCTCGTGGGGACCTTTATCGGCGATAAAGGCTTCTACACGCTGATCGAAGGAGGTTATGATACGCGTCCCGACGAGCGCGTCGCCGAGACCTACATGCGCCAGGCGCTGATGCTGCGCAATATCGGCCCCCTCAACCTGTTCCAATTTTCGCACGAGTACAGCGACCGCGAGCAGCTGCGCACGCGGCTTAACGCCGCCACCGAGGTCGAGCTGCTCGATCTGGACGAGTGGAAGCTGACCGTGGGCGCTGCTGCCGGCGTACTGTTGCCGCCTGGCGCGGCAGGCGCGACCTGGGACGCTGCCGCCAGCGCCTCACTTTCGTACGAGCACGACCGGGGGGGAGAAGAGCCGTTCACGTCCAGCCTATCGCTGGGCACCACCTGGCGACCGGAAGATCCGTTTGACCCCGAGTCCGCCCGCCTGTTCAGCTTCTCCGGCCGGCTGAACGTGCTCGACCTGCTTATGCTCTCTGCCGAGTACCATCAGATTGACCCCGGCCCCGGTGGGCAGCTCGACCCGAATCTACCCACCGAGGACCTCCGCCTCATGCTCAGCCCGCGCGAGGGGCTGTTCCGTTGGTAAAAGATGTGGTCGCTCACTCGCCGACTCGGCAGGCTGTGCCAATTTGGAAAGGATAGCAGCACCAGTTTCGAATCGCCACTGCAAGCGCGACGACTGGGGCAACCTGTGTAACTCAAGCAGTAGAGGTTCCGCAATTATCATTCTGATAACCGGAAGCCTAGCATCGATTGCGCCTGCCGCTACTTAAAACCCAGGGCAATTTGAAGGAGTTTGCAGCAAGCCGCCAGCAGAGCCAGGACAACGCCCGCCAGTTGCCCACCGCGTGCCCCTTGCAGCTACTCAGCACGCTTCGGCCGGGGAGAGGACAACCAGAGAGAAACCGCACGAGCAGCGTATGCTAAAATGTTAACTGGTCCGGAAGAGAGGGGAAGCAGGCTTTTCCTCAGGACCCGTAGAGCGTTGATGGCGCCTACGTCCGATAGTTACTTCACAAGGAGGCAGTGGGATGAGCGAGAAAATGTACACGCTGGCGATGTGGAAGGTAAAGTCAGGGCGCGACAGCGAGTTTGTTGAGGCCTGGAAAGACTTAAACACGACGTTCAGCGAGCTACCCAGCCCGCCCCTGGGTGGCGGCGTACTACTCCAGAGTCTGGAAGAGCCTTCTGTCTACTATTCATTTGGGCCATGGGCGAGCACAGAAGATATTGCCGCCATGCGCGAAGATCCGGCTGCTCAGGAGAGCATCCACCGCCTGATCGACCTCTGTGAAGAGGCCGCTCCCGGCGGGTACCGAGTTGTAGCGGAGACGTAAGGACTGCTTTTTGCTGCCCTTGCTCGCCAGCGCCACGACCTAGTGCTGCGCGCCGCTTTCTATAGTGTTCGCGTTTGCCGCCCCTGGTTTCCAATCCCGCGCTGTTTTTCCGTTGAGCGACAGTTTCGCCCTATGTGCGCTGGGGCTTTGCCCAGATGTTCCAGAGGCTAGGCAATCAGGGCTACGGTATCGGCTCCCAGAAGCGGGACGCGACGAACGTTGAGGTCGAGTTCAGTTGTTGTAGCTGCCCTCGCCGGCTACCAGCGATACGTGTGCGGTCCGAAGTCAATGCCCTGCTCGGGGCCGTAGTAGCTGACCACGGCCCGGCCGGGCGGCGCCACCGCGTCGATGCGTTCTTCGTCCTCATCGGTGATCGACACCGAGAGCGCGCCTAGGTTATCCTCCAGCTGCTCCATTGTCCGCGGGCCGATGATGGGGCTGGTGACGCCCGGCTGCGCGGCAACCCACGCCAGCGAGAACTGGGCCGGTGTCACCTCTTTCTCGTCTGCCAGCTCCTGCACCACGTCGACTACGTCAAAGGCGGCATCGGTAAAGTGACGCTCACCCCACTCGCGGTTGCGGGCGAAGCGGCTTTCCTCCGGCCGCGCCTCGTCCCGCTCGTACTTCCCGGTGAGGAAGCCACCGGCCAGCGGCGACCACGGGATGATGCCGATGTCATAGGTCTGAGCCACCGGAATCAGCTCTCGTTCCACGCGGCGGTCGAGAATATGGTAAGGCGGTTGTTCGCAGACGAAGCGGTTCAGGCCCAGATCTTTGGCGGCCCAAAGCGACTCTACCAGCTGCCAGGCGGCGAAGGTGCTGGTACCAATGTAGCGCACCTTGCCCGCCCGGATCAGGTCGTCCAACGCACGCAGCGTCTCGTCGATCGGGTACTCCGAACTGGGGCGATGGATCTGGTAGAGATCGATGTAGTCGGTTTGCAGCCGCCTTAGCGACGCCTCACACTGTGCGATGATGTGCCGCCGCGTGCCCCAGCGGGCATTGGGATCGTCATCGGCCATGCGGCCGAAGACCTTCGTCGCCAGCACGATCTCGTCGCGCTTGCCGTTGCGCTGCAGCGCTTTGCCCACCACCCGCTCGCTCTCGCCGCGGCTGTAGACGTTGGCCGTATCCAGAAAGTTGATCCCTTCGTCGATGGCGTGGTCGATCATCTCCATCGAGGTTTCGACGTCGGTTTGTCCACCGAACATCAGGCACCCCAGGCACAGCGGACTGACCTTGATGCCGGTTCGTCCAAGTTTACGGTATTTCATCGTCATCCTCCGTAGTTCCAACTGTATACGTACAGGCGTGCGCTATCGGTCTCGTCATTTGGGTATGAGCAGTATTTGATTTCGCTGGCGAAGTCAGCAGGTTCAAGACCACGCGCAAGTAAGTCATCCTGCACTTTCTCGGTTACTGTCGCATCCTGGCCGGTGTTCATCACTGTCTTGATGTGCGGAACCAGCAAGAGGATATACCACTCGCACAGCTCTGTCAGATGGAATCTGCTCGTTCAATAAGGAGCGGTTCTCGTTGTTGAAGCGGCTGATGAAAGTCTCCATTTCGGCCTTGTCCTGGGCGCCGTCGAGCGTGAGGGAGAGGTGCAGGTGATCCTGCACGAGCAGCCAGCGGTCCAGCCATAGCGGGTGTCGAATAAGAAAGCAGCTGACTCGCCAGGCTTGCTCTGGCAGTAGTTACACGTGGGATGGATCGTCAACAAGGGACGTGCTGAAGATGGTTGAGCGAGGGGCAGACAAAAGTGACAGTATCCGTTCTTCCTTTGGGCGGTAGGAGCGGGCCCTGATAAACTGAGCTGACAGTACAGTCGCGAAAACTTGTCGTCAGAACGGGCACCGCTTCTCTTGTCGGTTGCGCGTGGAGAAAACGATAAATTGAACCGCTATAAGTTGAGCGTCGCACCAGGTCTGCTAACGATATTGTTCATCATCTTGGCAGGCATGATAAGCGCCACTACCAGCCGAGCCCAAACGCGGGAACCCTCCGCACTGCCCGCCGACTACCAACCAACGTTGCAAGAGATGCAGGCTCTGATGGAGGGTCGGCTGTTAGCGCCTGATCAGACTCACGCTGCCACCGCCTCGCCTTTACATTCCAACCCGGCGCTAACAGCAGCATTGCCCTCCACCTCGGGCACCATCACCTTCCATAGCAACCGCGCCGGAAACCACGACATTTACGCGCAGGACGTGGCGGCTGCGGAACCGCAAATCCTGACAGGCGGCGCGCACAGCGAGGTCACGCCGATGTGGTCGCCGGACGGGACGCAGCTGCTATTTTCCAGCGACCGCGACGGGGACTTCGAGATCTACCTGCGGCAGGCGGGCGGCGAGGAGATCCAGCTCACGGACAACAACAGCGCGGACATCCACCCAGAGTGGGCGCCAGCGGGAGATACCATCCTCTTTGCCTCCGACCGCGGCGGGGGTACCTTCCAGATCTACCGCCTCCCGCTCTCTGGCGCCGCGCCGGCCGGCGCGGCCGAACAGGTGGCGGTGGACGAAGGCAACCACGCCCTCCACCCCCGCTACTCGCCCGATGGCAGCCAGATCGCGTTCATGCGCGCCAGCCGGCTCAGCGTCAGCTGTCTGTGGAACTGGGACATCTGGCTCGTCGACGCCGGCGGCGGCAACCTGCGCCAGCTCACCAGTCACCTGTACGCCGACGTCTACCCCGACTGGACGCCAGATGGGAGGGCAGTGACCCACGCCAGCTGCCGGGATCTCTTCTCGCCGGACTTTGACCTCTACAGCACGCCGGCAGCGGGTGGCGAAAGCGCGCGCTGGCACGACTGGTCCGGTAGCCACGAGTGGAACGCGGTTTTTGCCCCCGACGGCAGCGCGCTGGCCTTTAACAGCAACTTCGCCGGGGACAACGATATCCTGATTACGCCCGCCGCAGATGGCGTGCCGGATGACGTCGACACAAAGACCGCGATTTTCTCCACCGGCACTGCCGCCGGCAGCGCCGATGACAACGTCGGCAGCTGGCGCCAGCGTCCCTCCGGAGAGAGCTTCACCATCTCCGGCGTCATCGAGACGGCGGACGGGGAGCCGCTCGCGGGCGTGACGGTGCTGCTTGACGGCGCGCCGGCTGCAGAAAGCGGCGCGGATGGCGGGTACGCCTTTGAGGCGCTTCCCGCCGGCGTCTATACGGTGGCTGCGCGCAGGGAAGGCTACAGCTTCAGCCCCACTGCGCGCACCGTCTTTGGCCCGCCCGATGCGGGAGAGAGCGACTTCACAGCCACCGACTGCCGGACGATTGAGACGGACAAGCCGCCCCTCCTGCTCGTCACCGGCTGGAGCGGCAGCGCCCCCGGCGGCGTGGCAGATGACGACCAGCTGAGCCACCTTCTGGAGCCGCTGCGCCGGCGGAACTACCTCCCTGGCTGCAACCTCTTCTACGCGCCCGATACCAGCGCCTACAAGACGCAGGCGGAGAACGCGCAGGATATCGCCCGCGCTCTTTGTGAGATGGCGGTGATAGTGGCGGCGGTTAATCCGCAGTGGGACGGGCGTGTGGAGATCATCGGCTATAGCTACGGCGGGTTGCGCGGGCGCGCCTTTCTGGAGGCAGAGGCGCTCTACGATAGGCGCGGCTGGCGGGACTGCGAGAATGGGCAGCGGGTACGGGTCGGCAACCTCTTCACGCTGGGGACGCCCCACGGCGGCTCCTGGGGCGAAATGCCGTTCGGCGCCTACATCGGCTTCTGCGCGCTCGTGAACGCGTACGCCGGCTCTCTCTGCGCACCCACCGTCGGCGGCACGGGCACGCAGCAAGCCGCCTTGTACGAGATGCTGCCGCCCGTGCGCGCCCTGCAGAACCTGCTCTCCCGGCAGCCGGAAGGCGTCTGTTACCGCACGATCGTCGGCGACGGGAGGCGGCAAGCAGGGCAGTTCCCGCCTACGCTGGCGTCGATATATGCAGCGTGGCTACCAGCACAGGCAGTACCGAACGATCTCGCCGTCACCCAGTCCAGCTCGTTCGCCCTTTCCCGCTTCGGACCCCGCTACCCACGCAGCACCTTTATCACGACCGGTGATCTGCACGGACAGGTGCCGGCGCACTTCGACCCGTTAACCCTGCTGCGTTCCTATGTCAACCCTGGTGACACCTTTGAGGCGGAGATCTACCCGTACCTGGGCAGCGACACATGTGCGACGGTCGACACGACCCACCCCACCCTGCATTCGGTTGAGCGTATGTTTGCACCGCTCCCGTTCCGGCCTGACCAGTTGCAGCCCGTGCAGGCGGCGGCGCAGGCGGCGAGAACGCTCGACATCGCCGCTGACGTAATGCCCGCCTCGGGCAGCGCATCCGGCACGTTCGAGCTCCACTCCAGAGGCCCCACCTTCGTTGGCGGCTACTGGATGGACGGGGCTCTGGAGATGGTGCTGGAGGACCCGCAGGGACAGACCGTAGATCCGGTGCGCGCCGCGGCGGATCCCGAGGTCGACTATGTGGAGATCGATACAGGCTTCGGGCGCATGGCCGGCTACCAGCTTGCCCGCACGCCACCCGGCACGTGGCGCTACACGCTGCGCGCCCCCGATCCGCAGGCGGTGGGCGGCTATCGCCTGCTGGCGGTGCCGGCGGAGCCGATAGCGGTCAGTGGCGCAGCGCCGGGCTGGAGCGCCTTTGGCGCGGCAGTGCCGCTGACGGCGACCGTTACCGTGTCTGAGACGCAGTTGCTGCCTGGTATGGCGGTCACGGCCACCGTTCGCCGCCCGGACGGCGCGCTTTCTGCGCTCCCTCTCTATGATGACGGCGCGCACGGGGATGGACAGGCGGAGGATGGAGTGTACGGCGCTCGTTACGCCGACACGGCGCTGTCGGGCACGTATGGCGTCCGCTTCACCGCCCGCGGTGAGTACGAGAGCAGCCCTTTCACCCGCACCAGCGCCGGCTTCTTTAGCGTTGGCTCCGACCGCGCACGGCTGAGCGGCGGTTACGCCGACAGCGGTGAAGACGCGGATGGAGATGAGCGCTTTGAGTGGCTCCGTGTGACTGTCGGCATTTCAGTCACAGAAGGCAGCGACTATACGCTGGCGGGCGAGCTGTACGCCGGCGACCGCTTCCTCGACAGCGCCCGCGCCGCTCTCCCACTACCACCGGGG
>JAWVYW010000119.1:0-11752 GCA_033722535.1 Promineifilaceae bacterium (SeqCode) | reverse complement strand
GGCACTCCTCCGCGCGGAGGTGCGCCTCGACGTACTCGATCAGCTCCCGCGCCATCTGCAGCGCCGCGGGCCGCTCACGCAGCGCCTCCCGGTTGGCGATGAGGATCGCCTGCGACTCGATGACGGTACCGTCGGACAGCTCGCGGAGGTGGTTATCGCGCAGGGTCGTGCCCGTGGAGACGAGGTCGCAAATCAGGTCGGCGTAACCGATGGCAGGCGCGATTTCCAGCGTGCCTTCCACTTCGACCAGTTCGTGAGGAGTGACGCCGCGCGCCTCCAGAAAGCGCCGGGTCAGTGCGGTGAACTTGGTTGCTACGCGGACGGAACTTGCTCCCGCGCCGTTTCCAATATGGCTCAGGTCGGCGACCGACTGCACCTCCTTCCATTCATCAGGCACCGCCAGCGCCAGGCGGCAGCGGGAAAAGCCAAGGGCGTCGTGCAAAATCAGCACGCCGTCGTCTCCGTCCGCTCCCGGCGACTCATCCAGGGCCCGCGCCTGCTTTTCGGAGAAGACGTCGAGGCCGGTGATGCCGAAGTCGACGCTGCCCTGGCGCACGCTGACGGCGATATCGCCGGGGCGCTGAAACATGACGGTCAGGCCCGGCAGCGCCGGAATCTCAGCCGCGTACTGGCGCGGGTTGGGGCGGTAGACGCGGAGCCCGCAAGCGTCGAGAAAGTCGAGCGCGTCGTCGGCGAGCCGCCCTTTGCTGGGCAGCGCCAGCCGGAGATCATCTCTTTCCATGTTGGTAAAGCCTCCTAAAACGAAAAAACCCTCTCCGTTGCCAGAGAGGGACTTGATGGTCTGCAAATCAATTGCAACAGGTTGCCAGGGCGCCTCAGCCGGGAACGGAGTTCCTCCATACGATATGGTGATGGTGCGGATGATGGTGCAGGCGGGCGGCGGCAGTCTGTTTCATGGTGCGCGTAGTGTAGCATGGGGAGGAAGCATGTGCAACTTTATGGGATCCCTTCACTTTTGCCCGCCGTTCGCGCCCGGTGCTACAATGCGCGGGTCATGAGTGTCCGGCGTGTGCTTCTGTGGCTCTTACTCGCCGCCTTTGGGTGGCTGGTGATCAGCCGCCTTCAGGAGTTGGAGGATCTGGCGGAGACGCTTTACCGTGGGGTATGGCGGTGGGCGATCGTCGCCGCCTTGCTACAGATTGCCTATCACGTTCTGCAGGCGCGCGTCTACCAGATCGCCTTCGCCCTGGTGGGGGTGCGCAGCCGCCTCCGGCAGCTGGTCCCGGTCCTTTTGGGCTCCGTCTTCGTCAATGCCGTCGCCCCGGCGGTGGGCACGGCGGGGATGGCGCTCTTTGTGGATGATGCGGTGCAGCGTGGCGAATCGGGGCCGCGGACGACGACCGGTGCACTGATGGCAACGATCGGCCTCTACGCCGGCTTTGGTCTGGTGCTGATCGGTGCCCTGATTTACTTACAGATGGAGGGCGCGCTCCGCCTTTACGAGCTGGCGACGGCGGGTGTCCTCTTACTCTTTACCCTCCTCCTGACGATCTGGGTGTTATTGGGCTGGCTGCGCCCCCTCTGGCTGCGGCGTCTGCTCGATCTGATTCAGAGGATGGTCAATGGCCTTGCGCGCCGTATCAGACGCCCGCCGCCCCTGCCGCCGGCGTGGTCCCAGCAGACGGCGGCGGAGTTCACCGAAGCATCACGCGCCATCCGCCGGCGCCCTCGGGGCTTGGGGCCAATTTTACTGTGGGCGCTTGTCGCCCACCTGATCAACGCGGCCAGCCTCTACGCCGTCTTCCGCGCCTTTCGGACGCCGGTGGCGGTCGGTCCGCTCCTCGCCGGGTACGCTATTGGGCAGATGTTCGTCATTATCGCCCCCACACCCCAGGGCGTTGGCTTCGTCGAGACCCTAACCCCTTTTGTCTTTGCCCGCTTTGGCGTCGCCGGCGCGGTGGCCACAATCGTCGTGTTGGCCTACCGGGGCCTTTCCTTCTGGCTACCGCTGCTGGTGGGCTTCTTTATGGTGCAGCGGCTAAAGTCGCTGGGGGCGCGAGAGCGGGCACTGACGGAGGTATGGAGCGTCCGCTTTGTGGCGCTGCTCGCCGCGCTCCTGGGGCTGATCAACGTCGTCACTGCTCTCCTGCCGGGGCTGGCGTTGGAGCTGCAGCCGGTCACCCGGTACGCACCGCTGCAGGTGGGGCGTGGCCGCGTGATGGGGGCGACGCTGAGTGGCTTCGCCCTGCTCCTGCTGGCCCGCGCGCTGTGGCGGCGCAAGTGGACGGCCTGGGTGCTCACCCTGCTGGTGCTCTTTGTCTTCCTGGGCAGCGCGCTTTTTGAGGGACGCCTACTGGATCTGCGCGTCCTGATCGCCTTTGCTCTGGCGCTCTGGCTCCTTACGCTCGGTCCTCACTTCCATGCGCGCTCCGATCCACCGTCGGTGCGTCAGGGGATGCAGGTGCTGGCCCTGGCACTGGCCTTCGTTCTCATCTTTGGCGCAGTGGGGATGTACCTGCTGGCGCTGGACGCCGACCGGCCCATGACCGGTCCGGCCGCGGTTGGGCAGACGGTGGTGATGCTACTCGCGATGCGCCCGCCAGAGTGGTTGCTGAGAACGGAGAGCGGCCCCTTCCTGACGGTGTCGATCTACACGATCAGCGGCGTCACCCTGCTCTACGCCCTGCTCCTTCTGGCGCGGCCGGTGCTGCTGCGCCGAAGTGCGAGCCCGGCTGAACGGGCGCGGGCGCGGGCCATCGTCCGCCGTCATCGGTCTGGCCCTCTCGGGCGCATGGCGTTACAGCCGGAGCGTGCCTACTTTTTCAGCCCCGGCGGTTCTCTCGTCGCCTTCCAGGTGACAGGGCGCACGGCGGTGGCGCTCGGCGATCCGATTGGGCCGCCGGAAGATATGGCGCGGACGGTCGAACGGTTTACCAGGCAGTGCAAGGCCAACGACTGGCTGCCCGCTTTTTATCATGTCCGCGCCCGGCACAAGCTGTGCTACGAGCAGGCGGGCTTCAATTTGCTGGCAGTTGCGAGGGAGGGAGTAGTAGAGCTGGGGGAGGGGCCGGCAGAAGCGGTCATTCCTGCGAGGGTACGCGCCCGGGTAGAACGCCTGCTCGAAAAGGGTTACCGAGCGCGCTGCATCCTGCCGCCTCATTCACCACTCTTTGTCGAGCAGCTGGAGTTGATCAGCGACGAGTGGCTCACGGGGATGCATGCACAGGAGCCCGACTTTCCTCTCGAGTGGTTCGATCACGACTTTGTAGCGCGCACGCCCGTCGTCTTTGCGGAGACACCAGATGGAACGCCCGGGGCCTTCGCGACCGTCGTCCTGGGATGGCAGCCGATTGGAGATGGAGCGGCGTGTGGCGGGCAGGCGCAGGGCCAGCAGGCGTTCGTCGACCTCCTGCGCCGGCGGCCCTGGCTGGATGCGTCGCTCCTCGATCTTGTGCTCTTCAGGGCGATTGTGTGGTCGGCGGCGGAAGGCGCCGACAGCGTCAGTCTCGGCGCTACGGCGCTCGAAGAGAGGCCACGTTCGGCGACGGCGACGGTCTTGAGTTATATTTACCGCAATCCTGATGCAGGCGCCGATGCTGACGACGCAGGGCAGACGCGGATGCGATTTGAACCGCACTGGTGTCCACGCTACCTGGCCTACCCGGGGACGGCAAACCTCCCGGCTGTCTGGTCAGCGCTGCATCGGATTAGAGGCATCTCTGGCTGGCCCGTGCACGCCGGGCCGCCTGTGTGACCTAAGGATAGCTCTTGCTAAATAGCATGAGGAGGTCCAGTTAGTGGCAGAGTTAGGATATCTGGAAGCGTTAGAGGATTTTCGGCGCGTCCGTCGCCAGGCTGCACTGCAACATGTACTCGCCCGGCTGACGGGTCGAACGGACCAGCTGCTTTCGTACGAGGAGGTTCGCCGCCGCGTGGGCGCGCGGGGGACGGTCGACCGGGGCCTGCAGGAAATTCCACTGGAGGCCATTATCGGCAGCGTTGGCCGTTACGGTGATTTTACCCGCACCTTTTTGCCCCGCTCCGACAGCATGCAGGAGCGCTGGGCGCGGGTAAAGACGGTGGCGACGAAGATGGGCGGGTGGCCGCCGATCGAGGTCTATCAGCTTGGCGATACCTATTTCGTTCTCGACGGCAACCACCGCGTCTCAGTTGCCCGCCAGATGGGGATGAAGACAATTCCGGCCTATGTCACGGAAGTGAAGACGGCGGTGTCGCTGCACCCAGATACCGACCCGGAAGAGTTAATCATCAAGGAGCGCTACGCCCACTTCCTCAAAACCACCGGGCTCGATCTGGCGCGACCGGAGGCCGATCTGACGGCGACGGAGCCGGGCGCCTACCGCCTTCTACAAGAGCACATAGATGTCCACCGCTACTACATGGGACTTGAACAGCAGCGGGATATCGGCTATCAGGAGGCGGTCGTCCATTGGTATGACGAGGTCTATGTACCGGTTGTGGCCATCATTCGCGAGAAAGGGTTGCTGCACGACTTTCCGAACCGCACGGAAACAGATCTTTATCTCTGGCTGGCTGAGCACCGAGCAGAGCTGGAGGAGGTCCTGGGCTGGCAGATCCAGCCCGGTGCGGCGGCAGAGGATCTGGCGCACACGCAAAGTTCGCGTCGAGAGCGCATTCTGAGCCGGGTGGGCGAAAAGCTGTGGGAGGCGGTAACGCTGAGCGATCTTGAACCGGGGCCACCGACGGGGGCGTGGCGAACGAAGCGGGTGGCGGGTCGCCGTGACGAGCGCCTCTTTCTCGACATCGTCGTGACACTTAACGGCGAAGAGTCGGGATGGCTGGCGCTGGAGCAGGCGCTGACGGTCTGCCGGCGCGAGGATGGAAATCTGCGCGCCCTGCACGTAACCGCCGACGAGGGGGGACGAGAAAGCGAGGCGATCGCCGCCTTGCGCGACCGCTTCCAATGGCGATTGGGGGAGGTGGGTCTGGAAGGAGAACTGGTGGTCGAGACGGGGCCGGTCGTAGCCACGATTTGCGATCGGGCGCGCTGGAACGATCTCGTCGTCATGCCGCTCAACCACCCGCCCGGGAAGGGGCCGCTCGATCGGCTCAGCTCCGGCTTTCGCCAGGTCGTGCAACGCTGCGCGCGACCGATTCTGGCCGTCTCCCAACATGCCAGCCCGCTCGACCGGGCCCTGTTGGCCTACGACGGCAGCACCAAGGCCGAGGAGGCGCTCTTTGTGGCCACATATCTGGCCGGGCAGTGGGGGATAGCGCTGGTCGTGGTAGCGGTGGACGAAGAGCGCACGCCCAAGACGTCAGTAATGGACCGCGCCCGCGACTATCTGGTTGCGCATGACGTCACAGCCGAGTACGTGGTCAAGCGCCCGCCGACGGCGGCGGCGATCATGGCGACGGCCGATCAGTATAATTGTGATTTCATGATCATGGGCGGTTACAGCGCGCGGCCGGTGGTCGAGATTGTCCTGGGCAGCACCCTGAACGACGTGCTGAGTACTACCCATAAACCGGTGCTTATCTGCCGCTAGCGCCAGCCTGCATAGAGGCCCACGCCTTGGGAAGTGGCTCCTAACTCGACTGGCAGAGCGTGCATCCGAGAGCGTCAAAGGTATGAATCCGTTTACCCGTTTTTTGCGACAGTGGCTGGGCGATGACGACGACGTGGACGCGCTGGTCGGGCATTGGGACGCGCTCGAGGCGCTTATCATTCGTGTTTATAAGCAAGGGGAGGCAACGCCCGCCGACGAAGCGGAGTATCAGGCGTTGCGCCGCTGGATGCAGGCCAATTATGGGACCTGGGCCGGCGAGCTCCGCCCTCTGTGGCAGGAAACGGAGGTGGCGGGCGCGCCCGCCGAGCACGATCCATTTCTCCGGCTGACCACACCCCGCGCCGCGGCGGACTATGTGGGCGACTGGAATGCGATGCAGCATCTACCCGCCGCGCGCGAAGCGCTCAACCGCCTGGTGCTGTCGCGAAGCGGGCAAGAGTAAGGGGAGAAGCTCTGCTCCCGAGGGGGCTGCAGAACGGCGATCAAGAAGAAACGGACGGAAGCCGGAATGATCGCAGGCTTGTGGTATAATCCTAAGTAGTTGAGGAAACCAAAGCAGGCAAACGTCACAAAACAATGACTCTCTGGCAGCAGCTCTACCAGCTTCTCAGCGAGCCACCGGGCAACATTGTCTACCATCTGGTGACACTGTTTGCGATCCAGGCGACGCTGGCGATAGCCCTCTCCCATTGGCGGCGGGATGAGGACGATGCACTTGCACGCCGCCTCACGCTGGGCGCCCTGATACTTCTGGGCGTGCGCCTGCTGTTCCTGCTCGTTTCGCTCGTGCTGGCTGGCAATACAGATCCCCTCATTGCCCTGCGCGTGCTCCCGCCGCTTGAGCAGGCGTTGAACAGCGTCACCGCTTTGGTCGTCGTGTGGATGCTATTGCCCCCTTTCGTCGGTCTGCCGCGGCTGAACGACGTGGTGGCGCTGTTGGTGTTGCTACTCCTAGGTGTGATGTACGCCTTCTTCGCTCCAGATTGGGCGACTCAGGTTGAGCCGGGGGTTACGTACAATGGCTCGGAACAGTCGACCGTCTGGGGTATCTTTCAGCTTTCGGTGCTGGGCTTGGGCGCGCTCGCGCTGGCGCTGCGGCGCTTTCCGAGCAACGGCTTGCGCTTCTTTCCTCTTTTCGTCCTGTTGCTGGCGCACGCAGTGCAGTTCTGGGACTACCCGGAAATGTTTCCGACTGGTACAGAAGTGCCCTTCTGGATCCGCCTGGGGCAGTTAAGCGCCTTCCCATTGCTGGCCGTACTCGCCTACCGCCACTCACTGAACGAGCTACTGGCCGCCGGTCAGGAGGAAACAGGTGCCAGCCGGCGGCTTGCCGATACGGTCCGGCTGCTGACCGGGGTTATTGAGGCACCCACGGCGGAGCGGGTGCAGGTGGAGGCGACCCGTCTATTGGCGCAGGCAGTCGACGCCTATTTTGTCGCCGTCGCCGTACTCGACCCGGAGCAGGGGGAAAGTATGTCCGTCGTGAGTCGGCGCGCCGGACGACAGGAGGTGGAGCGCTGGGCGTTGAACCTCAGCCAGTGGCCGGCGTTTCGGCTGGCGATGGAGCAGCGACAGCCGGTCGAGCTTCTGCCGGAGGGGCTGGGCGCGCGCCAGTTGCACGACCTCTATCGTGAAATGGGAGTACAGGTGCTGGCGCCGCTGCTGGTCGCGCCGTTGATGGCTGGCGACGGTGCGTCGGGCGTATTGGTGCTGGGTGGGCAGCCGCAGTGGGAGCGTTGGCCCAGCGAGGCGCGGCTGCTGGTACAGCGTCTCGCCGCTTACGTGGCGCGCACCATTGCAAACGTGCAGGCCTACGAGAGCGCGGTGGCGGAGGTGGCGCCGCGCACGCCGGAGACTGAGGCGCAGACAACGGGACGTATTATCGCGCTCGAGGAGGAACGAGACCGGGCGCTGGCGGAGGCGCAGACACTGGGCGAGCGGCTCCAGCAGAGCGATGCGCAGCTGCGGGCGGCGCGCCAGCAGGCGCGGGATCTGGCGGCGGCGGTGGAGGCGCTGGAGCAGGGACAGGCACCGAGTGAGACCGCACTGCAGGCGGAGGTGGCGGCGCTGCGTGAATCGCTGGTCGAAGCGGAGGAGGCGCTGGCCTTGGCCGCGGCAAGCGAAGCGGAGATAAGCACCGAATGGGTAACGACGACGATTAGTCGTTACTCCAGCGAGCTTGAAGAGGCGCAGGTACGGGTTGCCGAACTGGAAGAGAGGCTCGAGCAGCTTGATCCGCGCGCCGGAAATGAAGTGATCATTGCCCTCGCGCAGGAGCTGCGCGGGCCGCTAACCTCCATCGGCAGCTATGCCGATCTCCTGCAGGCAGAGATAGTAGACGCCGCGAAGAACGGTCGAGCCGCCGCAGCCGATCTGCAGTCGCAGACTGACTTCCTGAGCCGCATCGAGGCCAATGTCGACAGGCTCGCAATTCTACTTGATCAGATGATTCAGGCGGCAACGGCGCCCATCGACGTGGACGGTAGTGACGAAACTGTGCCTGTTGAGGTCCACGAGGTGATCGACCAGGCGATCCAGCGGGTAATCAGCCAGGTGCGCATGAAGGATCTGCGCCTGAATCTCGATATCGCGGGCGAGATGCCGCCCCTGACAACGGACCGCCAGACGCTGATGCGCGTGCTCGTGCATTTGCTCGACAACGCTGCGCACGCCTCAGCCGAGCAGGGAGAAGTGACGATCCGCGCCCACACAGATGCGATAGCCCGCACAAAGGGGGCAGCCGCTGGTGAGATCTCAACCGGAGAGGCCGCTGAAAGCGAAGGAGAGAAGCGTGACTACTTTCTGCATCTTGCCGTAACCGACAGTGGCGGTGGGGGGCGTGCGGGGAGCCAGCGCGATCTTCTCGCGCCAAACGACAATGCTGCGGAGCCCTCGGTCGAGGTTCAGGATAGTGACGACGCCGGCGACGCCGGGCTGGCGGTGGCGCAGATGCTTGTGAAAGCGCAGGGCGGGCGTCTCTGGGTGGAAGGTGCGGGTGGAGGCGGAATGACGTTCTCGGTGCTGTTGCCCCTGAAGAATGGCTCCGCGCCGCACGCAGATGAGCCGGCGGTGGGCGCAGACCAGGACGCTTCGCAGTGAGTTCTCCTGCGCTCTTTAAGAATCTACTGCTGTCGCTGGCGGTGGTGGCGACCGTCCTTTTGGCGTTCTTGCTCGCCCTCTCCGACCGGCTTCAGGTGCGGCTTCCTCTACCTCCGACGCCGGAGCCGGTCGCCGCTGTGCCGACGCCGGTGCCGCCCACGCTCGCCTTGCCGACCCTGACGCCAACGCCCACCGCGTCGGCGACGCCGGCGCTGACGTCCACGGCAACACCGGTCGCAGTGGTTGCCGATCCCTGCGGGCAGCTGCCGCAAGACTGGACTACCTACAGGGTAAGGCGGGGCGATACGCTGTTTCGTCTGGCCTTGGGATCGGGAACCAGTGTCAGCGCCATTGTCGTTGCCAATTGCCTCGATTCGACGCGCCTTTACTCGGGCATGACCATCTACCTACCTGCCGTACCGCCGCCGCCCCCACCCATTTGTACCGGTCCGCCTCCTTCGTGGGAGCGGTACTTCGTCCGCCGGGGCGACACCCTCTTCTCACTGGCCCAGCGTCGCGACAGCAGCGTTTATACACTAATGACCGCCAACTGCCTTGTGGGAACGAGGATTGAGGCCGGGCAAATGCTCTACCTCCCTCCGGAGCCGGTAACGGCGACGCCGACGCCAACCGGCACTTCGACTCCGACCGGCACTTCGACGGCGACCGGTACTCCGACGGCGACCGCCACTATGCCGCCGACCGCCACCGCGGTGCCGACGGGCACGGCGACGCCAACCGGCACAAGACCACCGACCAGCACCACGACGCCGACGGCGACTGCGCCGCCGGTCGCGACGCCAACCGCCACTCCTTCGGCCAGCGCGACGGCGAGCGCCTCACCACCACCGACGGGGACGGGGACGCCCACGGTAACGGCCACACCGTCTCCGACGGCGTCCATTTCTCCGACAGTTACCGCCTCTCCGACGGTCGCTGGCTCGCCGACGCTCTCCCCTTCATCCACGCCGACGCCGACCAAAGCTAATACACCGCCTCCGACGGCGACCGCGACGGCGACACCCACTGCGAGTCGTTAGCCGGCCCGCCAGTCGACGACGCTCGCCCTTGGAGTTCATCCATCCTATGTTATAATCGCACGCTGTTGTAAAAAACGTTGTTTCGAAGATGTGATAGCCATGAGCGAGTGGAGCACCCGATCGGGTCGGTTGGACATTCCGCGCCGCGACAATATGATTGAGGCGTTTGGGCCAATTTTTCGATCGTAAATCGCTATGAATGTTGTTGTTACCGGTTCTATTGCCTACGACTATCTGATGTTCTTCCCAGGCGAGTTCACCAGCCATCTGTTGGAGGATCAGTTAGAGTCTCTGAGTGTTAGTTTTCTTGTCGACTCGCTGCGACGGGAGCGCGGGGGGACGGCGGCAAATATCGCCTACACCCTGGCCCTGCTGAGGGGGCGCCCTTGCATTCTGGCGACTGCGGGACAGGATTTCGACGAATATCGGGCGTGGCTGGAAAAGCATGGTGCTGACACATCGGCGGTCGCCGTGATTGAAGATGAGTACTGCGCTTCCTTTTTCGTCAACACCGATCAGAAGCAGAACCAGATCGGCCACTTCTACGCCGGGGCCATGGCGCACGCCGGACGTTTGCGCTTCGCCGAGCACACGCCGGAGGGCGAGCTGGCGATCATCTCTCCCAATGAGCCGGGTGCTATGCGGAGCTACGTAGAAGAGTGTAAAGCGCTCGGCTTGCCGTATATCTACGATCCCAGCCAGCAGACAATTCGCCTCTCGGGCGACGATCTGCGGGCCGGTATTGATGGGTGTCATCTGCTCACGGTGAATGAGTATGAACTGGGCATGATTGTCGACAAGACTGGATTGCGAGAAGAGCAGATCCGCGAGATCGCTGGAGGCCTGCTCGTAACCTATGGCAAGGCGGGATCAGAGATCACGATCGATGGCGCCAGCTACCACATTCCGGTGGTGCCCACGGCGACCGTGGTCGAACCGACGGGGGCAGGCGATGCCTTCCGCGCGGGACTTATCCGCGGCATCCAACTCGGGCTGCCGTGGGATGTGTGCGGGCGAATGGGGGCGCTGGCGGCGACCTACGTCTTGGAGAAAATGGGAACGCAGAACCACCACTATACTCCGGCCGCTTTTGTCGCCCGCTATCGCGAGCACTTTGACGATCGCGGTGCGCTTGACGTGCTGCTGAACGAGTAGCCGGCGCGCCTCGTTTCTAAGCGCAGCCCACTGTTACTATCAGCTGGATCTTGTAGAACAAAGAGAGGAACTATCAATGGATTATGATGTTAAAGATCTTGACCTCGCGCCGGGAGGCCGGCTGCGCATTGAATGGGCCGAGCAGGAGATGCCGGTGCTACGCGGCATCCGCGAGCGTTTCGAGCAGGAGCGCCCGCTGGCGGGCGTGCGGCTTAGCGCTTGCCTGCACGTAACGACGGAGACAGCCAACCTGATGCGCACGCTGCAAGCCGGCGGTGCCGACGTCGTGCTGACGGCAAGCAACCCGCTCAGCACACAGGACGACGTGGCGGCGGCCCTGGTCTCACACTTTGAGATCCCTGTCTACGCCATCAAAGGGGAGGACAACGAGACTTACTACCAGCACATTCACGCCGCTCTGGATCACAAGCCGCACATGACGATGGACGACGGTGCCGACCTGGTGAGCATCCTCCATAAAGAGCGGCGCGATCTGCTAGACGTGGTCGTTGGCGGAACCGAGGAGACAACCACCGGCGTCATTCGTCTGCGGGCGATGGCCAAAGATGGCAAGCTAGAGTTCCCCGTGATCGCCGTCAACGATGCGCTTACCAAGCACCTCTTTGACAACCGCTACGGGACCGGGCAGTCGACGCTCGACGGCGTCATCCGCGCCACCAATCTCCTTATCGCCGGCAAGACCATCGTCGTCGGCGGCTACGGCTGGTGCAGCAAGGGCATTGCCCGCCGCGCAGATGGGCTTGGGGGCAACGTCATCGTCACGGAGATCGATCCGCTGAAGGCACTGGAGGCGGTGATGGATGGCTTCCGCGTGATGCCGATGGAAGAGGCGGCCGCGCTGGGCGATATCTTTGTTACCGCGACCGGCGACATTCACGTCATCGACAGGCATCACTTTGAGCGGATGAAAGATGGCGCCGTAGT
>JAWVYW010000118.1:0-11792 GCA_033722535.1 Promineifilaceae bacterium (SeqCode) | reverse complement strand
TTCGGCAGTCGGCGTCAGGAAAAGCTCCTGGACGACCAGAAAATCGAGTCCGTCGCGTCCATCCATCAGACCGTCGCTCACCGGGTCGGCACCCATCACATACAGCGCGCGGATGCTGCCTCCGCCATTGCCATAAAGTGCCCGCGCGCCGAGGCCCGGACTCTCTACCTCTTGGTAGCCGGGAGCGAGACGGGGGTTGATCCCCATGTCCCAGGCGCCCTGGGTGTTGGCGTGCGACCAGACCGGGATCAGGCCGTTGTTGGCCCGCCCAGCGTGGTTTGCGCCGTCGCCATTCTTCAGTAACAGCAGATTGGCCAGTGTCCGGGCGACCGTTTCTGTCTCTTCATAGGTGAGACCCTCGGCCCCGTAGAAGGCGACGAGGTTCTCCGCGCCGATTAGGGCGCGCGCTGCGGCATACAGCGGGTCGTCCTGGCCCGTGTCGATGTCCACACGTGCGGCGGTCAGCAGTTCACGGACCCTGCTCACGCCGGCGCCTGGCGCATAGTGGATGATATGAGCGGCGTGTTTGTCGAGGCGCGTCGGCCGGAGGTTGAGTACGACAACCGTCGCGCCGCGGTCGGCGGCCTGCTTGACCCGCAGCCACCACACCGGCGCTTCCTGGTGTAGGTCGCTGGCGACGACGAGGATGGCGTCGCCGTCGCCCATCTCCGACAGATTGCTCTCGCCGGCAATGCCCACGCGGGCCACGACATCACCACCGCCGAGGCGGGCGTCGACCAGATCAAGATTCTTGCTCTCCAGCCCGTCGCGGAAGAGCTTCTGGAAATAGAAATAGTCCTCGTTGCTCAGGCGGTGTCCGGCAAGGCCGGCAGCTGCGCCTTTGTGCTCCTGCAGACGGCGGGCGACGAGGTCCAGCGCTTCGTCCCAGCCTGCTTCGACCAACTCGCCGTCGCGGCGTACCAGCGGTGTCGTCAGGCGCTCCGGATGATCGGCATAGTGGTGAACAAAGCGTCCCTTGTCGCAGATCCAGATCTCGTTCACCCATTCGTTCTGCCGGGGCATGATGCGCTTGATGACGGTGCGCCCGGCGGTACGCGCCTCGTTGCGCGTACTGAGGGTGGTGTTACAGCCAACGGGGCAGTGAGGGCAGACGCTGGCGACCGGCGTCATCTCCCAAGGGCGGGCACCGAAGCGGAAATCGGCGGAGGTCAGCGCCCCGACCGGACAAATGTCGGTCGTGTTGCCGCTCCAGATGCTGTCGAAGCCGGGCTCGGAGTTGGTGACGATCTCCAGCCGCCGCCCACGATTATGGAAGCCGATCACCGGGTCGTCCACCAGTTCGGCCTGAAAGCGAGTGCAGCGCGCGCACTGAATGCAGCGCTCGCGGTCGAGGAAAATAAGCTCGCCCAGGGGCACATGCTTGTCCAGCTTGAGCTTGTTGGTGTAGTCCATGCGGCTCACGCCGGGGCCGTGACGCATCGTCAGGTTTTGCAGCGGGCACTCGCCCCCCTTATCGCAGATGGGGCAGTCGAGCGGATGGCTGGTCAGCAGGAACTCCAGGATGTGCTCGCGCGCCTCTTCGGCCTCCGCGGTCGCCGTCTGGACGACCATCCCCTCACTGACCGGGACGGTGCAGCCCGTCTGCAGCCCGCGGCCAAAGTTGAGCTTGGTGCTGCCATCTTCCTCGAGCAAAATCTCGCCTGTTTCGCGGTCGCGCATCGGAGTACCGATGGCGACGAGGCAGACCCGGCACATGCCGACCGGGCCCATTTTGGGATGGTAGCAGAAAACGGGGATGTCGACGTGGACCTTTTTGGCCGCGTCGACTACCAGCGTTCCTTTTTCGACGGTGACTTCTTTGCCGTCTACGGTCAGGGTCACAAGATCGGTCATTGCTCTCTTCTTTTGCCTGCCACCACCGGCGATGCCGGGTGGCGTTGCACTCTTACGTTCAGGCCGAATGCTCGCGCGAGCCTGCTGTTTGCGTGAGTGGGATTGTCGTCGCCTGCGGGACTGCCTCTATCTCGACGCCTTCGCCTTTGTCGGCGGCCCGACGGGCCATCGCCTCGCGCACCTTGGCTTCGTACTCCGGCAGGAAATGCTTGATCGTCGAAAGAACAGGGCTGGTGGCGAATTCGCCGAGGGCACAGAGGCACTTACCCTGCATGTTTGAGGCGACGCTTTCCAGGAGCATGATGTCCGACGCTTTGCCGTGCCCCTCGTAGACGTCGTGTAGCACCTGTTCCAGCCAGTACGTCCCCTCGCGACAGGGCGTACACTTGCCGCACGACTCATGGCGGAAGAAGTGGATCATCTTGAGCGCCGCCCAGACCATATCCGTATCTTCGTCCATGACGATCATCGACGCCGAGCCCATCAGCGAATCGTAGGGCTTGAGGCCATCGAAGGAGAGGGGCGCGTCGAGGGCGTTTTCCACCACCACAGGGCCGGAGCCGCCGGAGGGGAGGAGCGCCTTGAAGGCCTTGCCGTTGGGGATACCCTGCGCATACTCCTCCCCAAAAATCAATTCGCGGTAGGTGATGCCCATCGGCACTTCGTAGTTGCCCGGGCGGTTAACGTGGCCGCTGATGCAGACGATCTTCGGCCCCGGGCTGTCCTCGGTGCCGATCCCGAGATACCACTCGGCGCCGTTGATGATCACCGGGGGAACGTTGGCCAGCGTCTCCACATTATTCACCACCGTCGGCTTCCGATAGAGCCCCTCCTGCGCGGGGAAGGGCGGCTTGGACCATGGCTGCCCCAGGTCCCCCTGGAGCGAAGCAAGCAGTGCGGTCTCTTCGCCGCAGATGTAGGCCCCCGCGCCGTAGCTGCTGTAGACGTCGCAGGAGAAATCGGAGCCGAGAATATCGTCGCCAATTAGATTCGCCGCCTGAAGATCCTTGAGCGCCTGCTCGAAGGGGAGGGCGGCGTCCATAAACTCGCCGCGGAAATAGCAGTAGATCGTTCTGGCGTTGACGGCGTAAGCGGCGATCAGAGCGCCTTCGATCACCTGGTGCGGGTTGCCTTCGAGCAGCTCCCGGTCCTTAAAGGTACCGGTTTCCGACTCGTCGGCGTTGATCACGACATACTTTTCACCACCACCCTTGGGGATAAAGCCCCACTTGATGCCTGCCGGGAAGCCGGCACCGCCGCGGCCGCGAATATTGGCCTTTTTGACGACGTCCAGAACCTCTTCAGGTGTCATTTCGGTGAGACACTGTTGCAGCGCCTCGTAGCCGCCGTGCTCCCGGTAGACGTCGAGCCGGTGCAGATTTTCAATATCTCGATGGCGCAATAAGATGTGAGCCATAAGCTAACTCTCGCTACTTGGCGTAATTTAAGACTTCGGTGACGACGGACTCCGCCTCTTCTGGCGCGCGCCCAGGGGCGTCCTCGGCGGCTCGCGTGGCTGCTTCGGTGCGCAACTCGTCGATCAGGGCATCAAATTTTTCGGGGTTCAAGTCCTCCACGTACTTCAGATTGCACTGCAGCATCGGCGCCTTATCGCAGGCGGCAAGGCACATCACCGCTTTAAGAGTGAAAAGGCCGTCCTCTGTCGTCCCCTCGACCGAGATGCCCAGCCGCTCGCTCGCCATTTCCACAAATTCGTCGGCGCCACGCAGGGCGCAGGCGAGGTCGGTACAGATCTCGAGGACATACTCCCCGACTGGCTCTTCGTAATACAGGCTGTAGAAGCCAGCAAGTGACAGAACATGTGTGGGCGAAACATCCACAATCTCTGCCACCTCCCGCATCGCCTGGGTGCTCATGTAGCCGTACTCTTCCTGGGCCAGGTGCATGACCGCCAGGATGGCCGACTTCTTGATCGGATAGCGGGCCAGGAGACCCTCAATCATCTCTGGATAGTTTTCTCTGAGTCGATTTCCCATTCTTCTTGATCCACAATAGCGGCGCCGGCGTTCGCCGGCTGGTCGCCGATCGGTTAGCGGTCAATTTCCCCCAGAACGATATCAATGGAGCCGATGACGGCCACCAGGTCGGCAAGCAGCGACCCTTCGGACATCAGGGGCAGCGAGGCAAGATGGACGTAGGAGGGGGTGCGGAAATGCACGCGCGCCGGCTTCGGCGAGCCGTCGCCCCGAAGGTATACGCCCAGTTCGCCACGCGGAGATTCGATGGAGTGATAGACGTAGCCCTCGGGGGCGCTGAATCCTTCGGTCCACAGCTTAAAGTGGTGGATGACCGCTTCCATGCTGCGTCCCAGTTCGGAGCGGGGCGGCGGGGCGATCTTACGGTCCTCTGTAAGGACTGGACCATCCGGCAGCCTGTCCAGCGCCTGCTCAATAATGCGGAGGCTCTGCGTCATCTCCTCCATCCGGCAGCGATAGCGGCTGTAGACGTCGCCGTCGTGGTAAACGGGTACGTCGAAGTCATACTGCTCGTAACCGGAGTACGGCATCGTCTTGCGAATATCCCACTCGACGCCGGAGCCGCGCAGGCTGGGGCCCGTCACGCCCCAGGCCAGGGCATCTTCAGCCGAAATGATGCCTACACCCTTTGTGCGCTCAAGCCAGATGGGGTTCTCCTTCAGCAGCGCCTCGTAGTCGGCGATGCGCGCCGGGAAAAAGTCCAAAAACTGGCGCACAGCCGGCTCAAACTCCGGCGGTACGTCGCGCCAGAGGCCGCCGGGGCGGAAGTAGCTGGTCATCATCCGCTGGCCCGAGACCATTTCGAAGAGGTCGAGCAGATACTCGCGCTCGCGGAAGCAGTAGAGAAAGACCGACATTGCCGCCAGGTCCAGGGCGTGCGTCGCCAGCCAGACGAGGTGGCTGTTCAGGCGCGTCAGCTCGGTGAGCACCACCCGCAGCGCCTGCGCGCGCGGAGGTACCTCGACCCCCAGCAGCTTCTCAACCGCCAGCAGATAGCCCAAATTGTTGGACATCGGAGCCAGATAGTCTGTGCGGTCGGTCATCACCAACGCCTTGGTGTAGGTCTTGGCCTCCATGTTCTTCTCGATACCCGTATGGAGGAAGCCGATATCGGGGGCGAGGTTGACGACAGTTTCGCCGTCCATCTCCAGCAGCAACCGGAGCACGCCATGCGTGCTGGGATGCTGCGGCCCCATGCTGAGGAGCATGTTATCTTCGTCTTCGATCTCCATGCCGGTGCCATACTTGGCCCGCAGCTCCTCGACGGTAAGCTCCTGCATGGTGTCCGCGCCGCCAGTGGCAGCGTGGCTTCTGTCGTGACCAACACCAAACGTCATACTATTTCTCCTGAAGAGAGGGTGTTTTCATCCTACGCACATCCGCCAGGCGCACAGATGCGAAACATATGCCGCCTACTCCTGCGGCCGCGGCTTCTTTTTGTCGATCGCCTGCCAGTTAAATGAAAACTGGGGCTCTTCGTAGCCGAGCGGATAATCCTTGCGTAGTGGATGTCCCTGCCAATCCTCGGGCAGGAAGAGGCGGCGCAGGCGGTTGTTGCCCTGGAAACGGATGCCCATCAGGTCCCACACCTCCATCTCCAGCCAGGTCGCTATCGGCCAGACAGAGGCGAGCGTCTCCGGGCCCGCTTCAGGATCGGCGATCAGCGCGCGCAGGCGGATGCGGTGGTTGTTCGGCAGCGAGTAGATATGGTAGCTGACGGCAAAGCGGGGAAAGTCGGGGAGCATATCGTCGCCGACCACATCTTCGAGCAGGTTGTACTGCAGGTCGTCATCGTTACGGAGAAACTGGCAGATCGGCAGCACATTCTTAGGATCGACGATCAGCGTACGTTCGCCGCGAAAGTCGACGACCTCCTCGATCGCATCGGGAAATGCCTCTTGGACGTGCTCCAGGACCAGATCGTTGTATTCGTCCCAGTGGGGAGGAGAGGTCATCAGGCGTAATCCTTGATCTTCTCGCCGCGCACCTTCTCGTGCAGCGTGAGGATACCGTCCATGAGCGCCTCCGGGCGCGGCGGGCAGCCGGCGACATAGACGTCGACCGGCACGATCTCGTCCACGCCCTGCACGATGGCGTAGTTATTGAAAACACCGCCGCAGGAGGCGCAGTCGCCCATCGCGATGACCCACTTCGGCTCAGCCATCTGATCATAGAGCCGGCGCAGGACCGGCGCCATCTTGCGCGACACCCGGCCGGCGACGATCATCAGATCGGCCTGACGCGGCGAGGGACGCATCAGCTCCATTCCAAAGCGGGAGGCGTCGTAATGCGCGGCCTGCGTGGACATCATTTCGATGGCGCAGCAGGCGAGGCCGAACAGCATCGGCCACATAGCATTCGTGCGCCCCCAGTTAACAAGATCTTCTAGACGGGCAGTGACAATGCCCATCTCACCGAGTTTCTGTTCTACTCCCATTCGAGTGCACCTTTCTTCCAGACCCAGACGAGACCAAGCGTCAGGATCGTGACAAAGACTAAAATTTCAATCAGCCCAAAAATACCTAAGTGGCGGAACGAGACCGCCCAGGGCAGTAAGAAGATAATCTCAATGTCGAACAGAATGAACAAGACGGCGACCAGGTAGAACTTCACCGGCAGGCGCCGCTGAGCGGCGCCGATGGGGGTCATCCCCGATTCGTAAGGCGACGCCTTACGCGCCGTCGGGCGCTTCGGCCCCAGGCTGAGCGAGAGGACCGGAAGGAGAATCGCAAAGAAGAGGGCGATGCCCGTCAGGACGGCGATTGAAATGTAAGGGACGTAGTATTCATTCATAGCATCTCTTTTCGCGTTCCCTGAACGATCACTCTACAGGCGGCGCTTTTACAGACACAGGGAACATATCCAGATCAGCCCAGCCACGCACTACCTACTGAATGTACATTTTATCACAAGCGCAGGCAGTGACAACAGACGTGTCTCTTATACAGCTTATACATTTGTGGTGGAAATAGTGGTTGATCGTTAGCCGAGATAGTCCCGCAGCGACTTGCTGCGGCTGGGATGGCGCAATTTGCGCAGCGCCTTGGCTTCGATCTGACGGATGCGCTCGCGGGTAACGCCGAACTTTTTACCCACTTCCTCTAGAGTATGGTCTTTGCCGTCGCTGAGGCCGAAGCGCATCTCCAACACCTCGCGCTCGCGGTCGGTGAGGAAGCCCAGGACCTGCCCGATCTGCTCGCGCAGCAGCTCTTTCGAGGCGGCACCTTCCGGCGCGTCGGCCGTTTCGTCCTCGATGAAGTCGCCCAGCTCGGTGGAGTCCTCGTGGCCCACCGGCGTCTCTAGCGACATCGGCTCTTTGGACATCCGCAGGATGTTGCGCACCTTGCTGGAAGCCTGCTTCCACTTGCGGGTCAGGCCGGGATCGATGGCGCGATCCTCGTCGCGCGCCTGCTTGATCGCCATCGCATCCTCCGGCGCGAGGAAGTCGTCCAGTTCCAGCACCAGCTCTTCGACGGTCGGCTCGTGCCCCAGGATCTGTACCAACGAGCGTTGGCGGCGCATGATCTTGTTCAGCGTTTCGTACATGTGAACGGGAATACGAATCGTACGCGCCTGATCGGCAATCGCCCGGCTCACTGCCTGCCGGATCCACCACGTGGCGTAGGTGCTGAACTTGTACCCTTTGGTGTGATCGAACTTTTCGACGGCGCGCAGCAGGCCGACGTTCCCTTCCTGGACGAGATCCAGAAAGGTGATGCCGCGCCCCATGTACTTCTTGGCAATGCTGACCACCAGGCGGAGGTTGGCGCGGGTGAGATTAACCTTGGCCTCTTCGGAAAGATGGTAGATCATGAAGGCGTTGTAGCGTGTGGCGAGGTCATCTTTCGTAACCCACTCCTGGAAAAGATCCGCCGCGGGAAGCTCGCCCTCCTCCTGGTAGTGGGTAGAGAGCTGGGACGACAGCGCGAGCGGCAGCAGGTAGATATTGGTAAAGAGGGCAAAAATGCTCTCGGCGATCTCTGTCCACTCGTCGGCGCCGCTCCAGTTCCCTTCGTTGAGGTAGCTGCGCAGGTAGGAAGGCTGGTCGCTCCGCCAGTCGGCGCGGAGATTGTGCGCTTCGACCACCAGGAGGCTCAACTCCGGGGGAGAGAGCTCCAGCGTTTCGGAGGCGCTGCAGACGCGCTCCCAATTTGCGAGCAGTTCGCGATAATTCGCCAGAAGCGTACGCACATGGACGTTGTCATCCTCTACATGGGGTGACACTTCCGTGCGGGTAAAGCGTTCCAACTCGTTCGCCGCTGCCAGCTGAATGGAAAGCCAGATCTCGTGTTCGGCGGTCAGCAGGGGTACCTGCCCGATCTCCTTCAGATAGGTATGAACGGGATCGTCCTGAAGAGCGGCGCCGTAGTACGATTCAACGTCGTCTTCATCCTCCTCGCCCAGGCCGAGCACACCGCCGCCTTCGGAACTCTCGTCAACCGGCTCTCCGTCTTCGTCGACAACGCGAATTCCCAGCTTGCGCAGCCGCTCATAAAGTTGTTCCGCCTGCTCTTCGTCGGCAGAGGCGAGTAGCGCCTCCACATCCTCGAGACTGATAATCCGCTGCTGCCTTGCCTTGCGGAAAAGCGTTTCGACGTCGACAGCGTCGATGCTCTCGTCTTCCCCAGTGCCCACTTCTTCTTCGAAATCCATATGAGCTTCACTTACCCTGACTTCAGTCATACTTCTCGGAGCGGTCTATCGATCTGACGGACCGTTCTCTGACTCTTCCACCTGCCTACGGCTGGTGGCCGACATTGCCCAGCGGGCTTTGTTGATGCTCTGTACTGTCAGGGGCAACGTCTGCAACTGCTCTTTGTAAATGTCCAGACTATCAGCGCCTGCTTCTCGAAACAGTTGCTGGACCTCATTCAGCAAGCGTCGGATGCGCTCCAGGCGGAGGTCCAGGATGAGCTGTGTCAGCGAGTCCGACAGGCGCTCCATCTCCGTCGTTTTTGTCTCAGACGACGCTTCAAGCAGTGACTGTACACGTTCCAACAAGACGGCGTCCAGACTATCGCACAATTCGTCAAGGCTGGCAACCGTGTATAGCCGTCGCCGCAGATGGCCCAGGAGCGCCTTATCCTCCGGCGCAGTGAAATCTTCTTCGCCCACGATCGGCTGCCCCTGCGCGCGCAGGCGCTGGTCCACCTGCCGGATCAGGTGCGGGTGCCGGAGGCACTGGCGCAGAAAGTCCGCTTCGCGCATCGACGTCACCAGCTTACCCCCTGTCAATGGCTGTGTGTGGGGCTGGTTGCTGCGTCCGTTGGGCGCGGGTGGGGAGGAGCGCTGCGGCTCGGGGTCGCGCTTGCCGCGTCGACGGGCGGAGCCGGAGGAAGATGCCAGCGCATTGGCCAGCGCCACCTGTTGTAGTGCGCGCTCGTCTACGCGCAGCCTACGCGCCAGCAATTGCTGGTAGTGGTCGCGCTCCACCGGATCGGCGACATCCTCGATGAGGGGCATGACCTGGCGCACAATGTCCGCCTTCGCCTTGGGATCGTCCCGACCCAGCTCCTGAATCAGCATGTCGATGACATAGGCGACGATCGGCTGCGCCTGGCTCAGCAACCGGGGCCACTCTGTTGGATCGCGGCGGATGATCATATCGGGGTCGCTTCCCTGAGGCAGCGTAATCACCCGGATATCGGCCTTCAGGCGCCCCTCGTGACGTACGAGCCCACGGGCGTCGAAGCGCACCTCGACGTCACGATCAAGGGCGTCACGGGCCACTTCCAGGCTGCGCATCGTCGCCTTCATGCCGGCGGCATCGGCGTCGAGGGCGATCACAAAGCGCTTTGTGTAGCGCTTGAGCAGCCGGAGTTGGGTATCGGTCAGTGCCGTGCCCATCTGGGCCACGATGTTACGGAAGCCGGCCTGCCATCCCTGCATGACGTCCATGTAGCCCTCGACGATCACCGCCTGCCGCGCCTCGCGGATGTGGCGGCGCGCCATATCGAGCCCATAGAGGAGACTGCTCTTATCGAAGAGATCGGTCTGCGGCGAATTGAGGTATTTAGGAATGCCATCCTTCTCAAGAGTGCGGGCGCCAAAGCCGACAACGTTGCCCCGGACATCGCGAATGGGAATCATCAGCCGGTTGCGAAAGCGATCGTAGCGTGTGCCCCGTTCGTGATGTTCTGAAAGCAAGCCGGCGGCAAGGAGATCGTCGTCGTCGTAGCCCTGGGCGTTGAAATGAGTGCGGCAGGCATCCCAGGAGTCGAGGGCGAAGCCGAGGTTGAAAGTCTCCTGCGTCTCCTCCGTCAGTGCCCGGTTGCCCAGATAGCGTCGTGCGTACTCCGCCTGGGGAGCGTAGCGCAGGAGCTGGTGGAAGTAGTCGGCGGCGGCGCCCAGCAGGTCGGTCAGCCGCTCCTCCTCGGCGCGCTGTTCACGCGCCGCCGGCGAGAGTTCCTCAAGCTGCACACCCGCCCGCTGCGCCAGGTGGCGTAGCGCCTCCTTAAAGTCCCACGCCTCCTTCTTGATCACATAGGAAAAGATATCGCCCCCGTCGGCGCAGGCGCCAAAGCAACGCCACGTCTGGCTATCGGGAAAGACGACGAAGGCGGGCGTGCGTGTGTTCTGGTGAAAGGGGCAGAAACCGGTGTAATTTTTGCCAGACCGGCGCAGCTTAACCGTGTCGGAAATTACGTCGACGATATCCAGCCGGTTTTTAATTTCCTCTGTAACAGTCATAGGGCCGCCGCACCTGCTCTCGCTTTCGGGTTAGGGCGTGATTATACATGAAGGACGGCGATGTAACGACAGGATCTTCGCTGTCCGGCGGCCAAGAATGACACCGACACGCTCAGGGCATGCGCACGGTGATCGGAACAGGTACGAAGACGAGGAAGAAAAGGAGGAGGGTGAAGATGGCCACTATGCGGCGCCGGGGGTCGAGCGGCGTGACATCGTCCAGCGGCTCGGCGTAGACCCGGCCAAAGAGGAACAGCAGGCCGATCCACAGCACCCAGGTGAGCGTCTGCGAAAGGAGGGCCAGCGCGGCGAGGCCGATGATCACCGGCCAGAAGAGGCGCCCGGCGCGCCGGCCAAAGAGGACGTAGGCGACATGGCCGCCGTCGAGCTGGCCAACCGGGATCAGGTTGAGGCCGGTGACGAGCAGGCCGGCCCACCCGGCCCACGCTACCTGGTTGACCAGCACGTCGACGCCGCCGCCCGGCAGCCAGCGGCCGAAGACGATGTATTTAGCCACGGCGTAGAGGATGGAGTTCCCTTCCTGGAGGCCGGGGCCAGCAATCGGCACGAGCGGCGATGTCGCGAGGCCAATGAAGAGGATGGGCACGGCAAAGACGAGGCCGGCGAGGGGACCGGCGGCGCCCATGTCGAGCAGCGCACGCCGGTTCTTGAGCGGCCCCTTGAGCCTGATGACCGCTCCCAACGTTCCTAACAACGTCGGAAAGGGAATGAAATAGGGCAGAGTGACCGGCGCCTTATGATGGCGGGCGGCGAAGTAGTGGCCGAGTTCGTGTGCGCCGAGGATCAGAAGCATGCTCAGGCTGAAGGGCCAGCCCATCCAGATTTCGTAGCCGGTAAAGCCGGGCTCGTTGGCCGCGCCCACCCACAGCGTGGTGAGGATGGTCGCCAGAAAGAGCACGAGGTTGATCCGCCAGTCGGAGGGGCTGTGTTCGTAAAGCATGGGCGCGGCGATGAGGGCGATAGCGTCCCCTTCGCGCCGCACCATCGGCGTGAAGCCATAGCGCCGCAGCCGCTCGCTTAACGCATCGTAGCAGCTCTCTAGATCACGGAGGAAAACGCCGCGGAAGCGGATATACCCCGGCCGGGGCCAGTCAAGTGTGATATCGTCAAGCTGGAAAAACCCCTCAACTTCGTCACGCACCGCCTCGGCGACGACCGGCGAAACGGCGGCGCTCGTTTCCTCGCTCATCTAGTCGGGCTCTTCTTCCAGCGCTGTCCGCGCCGCATCTG
>JAWVYW010000117.1:0-11862 GCA_033722535.1 Promineifilaceae bacterium (SeqCode) | reverse complement strand
TTCTTTCCTTCCCCGGCTACCGGTCGCGCCTCCCGCAGATTTAAGCGGCAGTGCCGCCAGTGCGCCGAGCAGAGCGCCAACGTCGGGGCGCGGGGGCTTCCCTTCGTTCATCACCGCAGCGCCCGCGTCAATTGCGCTGCGCGCGTCGTGCACGAGATCTTCCAGAGAGGCACTCTCTCCGATCGTCGCCGTCTGCAGCACAATCGGCCGGAGCGGCGAGGCGCGGTAGAGCAGTGCGACGTCGTAGGCGCTCTCTTCGAGCCCGCTGCGCGTCAGCAGGCCGACCACCGTGCGCTCGTGGACAATCGGGAGCAGCGCCGTCTCCTCGGCTTCGAGCACGCGCAGCGCGCGCTGTAGTGTGGTAGAGGGGGATACGTAAGGAGGGCGGAGCCCTGGCGGTCGCGGCAGTTGCCTCTCCTCCGGGGCGGCAAGCAGGTCAGCTGGGAGGATGCCCGCAGAGACTAGCTGCCGGAGCGCGTCCTCGGCAGCCGCTTGCGGCGTCACACCCTCGGTGGTGATCGTCGCTTCAGGGGCCGCGGGTGCTTCGAAGGGGACGCCGACGCCGGGAACGCTGTGGGCCTCGCCGCGGGCGGCGAGGCGATAAATGCCCTTCGGGTCACGCTGCTGGCAAACGGCGAGCCGGGTGGCGACGAAGACCTCTGCAAAGCGAGGAACGGCGGCGCGCGCCAGGTCGCGGTAACTGCGCCGGTGGGCGGTGGCGGCGATCAGCGTACTGATGCCGCGCGCCGCCAGCCAGCGCGCCACGTAGACGAGCACGCGATAAAAGCGCTCGCGCTCTGCCTCTGTATACACTGGCTCGGGAGTGAGGGCGCCGCGGAGGACGTCGGAGTCGACGAGCAGCGCCTCTTCTCCGCGGCGCGCCAGCTCGGCCTGCAGGGCGCGCGCCACCGTCGTCTTGCCCGACGCCGGCAGGCCGGTGAGCCAGATGACGAAGCCGCCCTGCGCCGCGTCCATCACAGCCCCACGCGCAGGTAGTCGTTGACGTTCTGCCAGTCGAAGTGCGAATCCTCGAGCACGGTACGGGCAAAGGAGAGCAGGCCGCGGCGGACGCCGTCGTCTAAAGTCGGGTACCACTGCGGGCTGGCGAGGACGAGGGCGCGCCAGGCATACCAGGGGGCGATGACGTGCACCAGCTCTTCATCGCCGCTCTCGGCGAGGTAGGTCTCCCAGAAGGTCGCGTATAGCTCGGCGAACGGGGGCGCCAGCCGGCCGTGGCGCTGCATGGAGAAGAAGAGGTAGTTGATGGTGAGGCAGCTAACGTCGTCTGCCGGCTCGCCCCACTCCCCGCGGCTGCGGTCGAGGAGATGGAAGTCGCTGTCCGCCTCCTCCGTAAAGAGAATGTTGAAGGGGTGGAAGTCGCCGTGAACCTGGCTGAGGCGGTGCACGTAGGGCTTGAGCCACCAGCGCCAGCGGTTGGCGGCGACTTCGACGGCCTGGAGCGACTCGACCGTCGCCATCGGGATGGCAGGGCGGTTGTTGGGTGGGTGGGGCTGTGGATAGCTGTCGGCGAGCCCCATAATGCCCTCGCCGTGGCCGATCAGGTCGCGCAGGCGCCGCCGCCAGAGGAGCGGATCGCTATGCTTCAGGCTGTGAATCTTGGCGAGATAGCGGGCGAGGGTGCGGGTGCGGACGACGTCGCCCGGCGCCACCGTCCCCTCGTCGCGGAGGCGCAGTAGATCGCCCGCGTAGGGCGTACCCGGCGCGTAATCGGTCAGGAGGAGCAGTTCACGGAGGTGAGCCAACGACTCCAGTTCGCCGTCGTCACGCACGCCGATCAGGTCTCGCGCCTCGACGTGGCGCGGCAGGCGATTGAAGGTGTGGAAATCGCGCCACATCTCCGCCACGCGGTCGGAGGTGCGTTCACGCCCACAGCCGTTGCGCCGCACCGCGCGGAGGACGAGGCGCCCTTCTTCGCCGTTGCAACGGTAGGTCACCATCAGGGGCCGGCCATAGCCCAGCGCCTTCAGCGCGACCGCCCCGCTGCTCTCACCGCCGAGCTCCGCGATCGACTCCACCGTCAGCTCGCAGCCAAGGAAGCGGGCAAGATAGGCTTCGACTTGCGCGTGTTCGAGCTGTTCCACATCGGCTCGTCCGGCGTCGAGGGGGGGGATCATCATCTCGTCAGCTCCGGCTTTCCGCTCTGGGTCTTCTATCTATAGCGTAGGGGGCGGGCGCCGCGGACAAAAGTGACCTTTGTCACCGCCGCCAGGGATAAAGCTCACCGGCAGTAATAGGAAGAGCGGCTGCCCATTGGCAACCGCTCTTCAGCTCCCCTGGTGGGATCGGAACGACCTGCTTACGAACCGGCTGCACCCCAGGCGAGCAGGCGTCCGGCGACCGGGAGCTCGGTAGCCTCCGCACCCGGTGCGGAAAGATAGTAGACGCTGCCCACCGGCGGCCACTGGCCGGTGATGGCGCCGCTCAGCAGTTCGGTCAGGGCGAGGCCGTTGCCGTCGGTAAACCAGACCACTTCTCCGGGTAGCCACTCCCGCTCGCCGACGGGGTCCAGTGCCCCGCTCGGCACGTCGACGGTGGCGAGGGTCATCGGATGCGGCTGTCCGCTTTCGAACTCCATCCGCGCGCCCTGGTCGGTAAAGACGGCGATCTGGTCGTCTTCTAGGTGCACCGGCCAGTCGAAGACGCGCACATCTCCATCGGCCAGCTCGCTCTCGACGACTGTCGTCGTCTCCCCGGTGGCGGCGTCGGAACGCCAGAGGCCCGGCAGAAGCATACCAAAGCTGTCGTTGGCGGCGAAGATGGCGCTGCTATCCTGACTCCAGCTAAAGGTGCAGCAGGGGAACCCCGCGCCCTGCAGTTCAACCAGCGGCGCGTCGCCGTTCAGGTGCAGCACAGCCGGCGCCGCGCCCCCGGACTGGTACCAGCCGACCAGCAACAACAGCTTGCCGCCGTCGGGGGCAAAGCTGTTGGGTGTGTACACGTGGACCGGCTCGTCCGATCCGAGGTCTCCGTTGGGCAGCACAAGGCTGGTGTCGCCCGTTGTTGGGTGATAGAAGCGAATACCGTTCTGGCCATAGGCCAGCGTCTGCCCGTCCGGCGACCAGACCGGGTTTGAGATCCGGTCGGTGAGATACCAGTGAACGCCACCTTCACTCTGGGGGGCGGCGTCGACGATGACCCGCCGCTCCTGGCCGGTGGCGCCGATCAGGATAAGGTCGTTGTCCGTCAGCAGCGCTACGGAACCGTCGACGGGGTTCACTGCGTACTGCTCCACGGCAGAGCCTTCAGCGGAGACCGGCGTCAGGGTCCGCCCATCCTGCTCCACGCGCCACACCTGGTTATCTTCGGGATTGAGGTAGTAGAGGGGCGCGGGCAGCATGTGCTTCGCCTCTTGCGGCACAGCGGTGGCAACCGCCTCGCTATCCTCGGGCTGCGCGACCGTCCCTGGCGACTCTGTGAAGTCCGCAGGCTCATGGGAGGCGGCGGGCGCGGGGAAGTCGATCGCTTGTGCCGAGTCATCGTTCGCTTCGACGAGTGGCGTCGGCTGAGGCGGCGCCGGCTCGAGTGCAGCGGCAGTCGCCGTGGCATCGAGGGCGCTGATTGCATCACCACTGATGGCGAAGGTGCCACAACCGGCTAGCGCCAGCGCGGCAAGAACAAGAAGGACAACTACTATTTTTTTCATCACGACATCTCCTTACTTGGATTGAACAGTGCCTGGAGCATACCAGGGCACGTGTTTCACCGTCGGGAGAAAGAATAACAGTTGTGACATATCGTGTAACAGCCCTGTTACATGGCGAGCGCCACCGTAGCGGCGGCCTACGCCGCCGGCTGCGGAGATGTCTGCGGCGCGAGCGGCAGCCGCACGACGATCATGGTGCCGCGCCCGACGCGGCTGCGCACGCTGATCGCCCCGCCGTGGAGGAGAATGATGCGCTGCACGAGGGCCAGCCCCAGCCCGCTGCCGGGGACAGCACGCGCACTTTCTCCGCGGAAGAGCTCCTCAAAGATGTGGGGAATCTCTTCCTCGGGAATGCCGGGTCCGGTGTCGGCAATTTCCACGATTGCTGCCTGCCCATCGTCTGAAACGCGCACCTCCACCCTGTCCGCGGCCTGTGTGTGTTTGAGCGCGTTGTCTACGAGATTGCGGAAGACGACGAGCAGCAGGTCGCGGTCACCGCGGACGGCGGCGACAGGCCACGGCACCTGCTGTACCGTGACGTCGACCGGGCGCCTCTTGTATTCCGGCATCTCCTCCACCATGCTGACCGCTTCGGCTAGGAGCTGCTGCAGGTCGACCGGACGGTGCTCCACGTCACGTTCGTCGAGCTCCCCCAGCCAGCGCAGGTCCACGATCAGGCGGCCCAGGCGTTGTACCTGTTGGGCGATACGCTCCAGCGAGGCCCGTTGCTCCTCTGGCGGCGCTGCCCCGTGCTGCAGGTTGGTGATGCCCAGGCGGATGATGGTCAGCGGGTTCTTGAGCTCGTGATCGAGCCGCTGCAGGAAGCGGCGACGGGCGCTCACCTGCTCCTCTCGTAGCGCTTCCCGCGCGCTCTCCACACGGTGCCCCAGCCACCACCATAGGCCCGCGCCGCCAGCGACAACCAGGGAGAGCAGGAGCCCGGCGCGAGAGGCGATGCCGGAAAAGCTAACCGCGTACTCGCCGACGAGGAGCAGATTGGGGAGGATGTCCAGTTCCAGGAGCGCGCTGAGCAACGCGCCTAGGAGGAGCGGTGAGATGATGGCGGCGACGACCAGCAGGCGCCGCCTCACCTGCGTCCCTCTACCTGGCCCAGAAAACGGTAACCGTGGCCGATTACCGTCTCGATGTAACGTGGATCGGCGGCGGCATCGCCCAGATGTTTGCGAATCTCGGCGATGCGAATGTCGACGGCGCGGGTATCGACGGCCTGAGCCCAGCCCCACACCTCGTCCAACAGCCGCTCGCGCCCCACTGGCTCGCCGGCATTGAGCATCAGGTACTCGAGCACGCCGACGGCACGCGCAGTCAGGGGCAGGGTGCGCTCCTCGAGCATGACCTGCCGTGCCTGGCGGTCAAGCTCCAGCGTACCACTGCGGAGGTGACGATGGCTGGAGAGGGGAGCATCGCCGCGGCGCGTACGCCGCAGCACGGCCTCCACACGCGCAATCAGCTCCATGGGATCGTACGGTTTGTTCAGGTAGTCGTCCGCGCCCTCCTGCAGGCTGAGTGCGCGCTCCACCGACGAGCCCACCTGGGTGAGGAGGATGACCGGGGTCCAATCGTCTCGCCGGCGCAGCCGGCGCAGCACCTCGCGCCCATTGAGCTGCGGCATGAGCACGTCCAGAATAATCAGGTCGGGGTGGGTCTCCTGCACCTGGCGTAGCGCTTGTTCGCCGTTGGCGGCGGTAAAGACTTCATACCCGCTCCGCTCCAGGAGCGGTTTCAGCTCCGCGAGGAGAGCGGCTTCGTCGTCGACGATAAGTAACCTGGTTTTATGTGTCATGGCATCCTGCCACAAAATCCCTCTCGGGCGAACCCGTCACCCCGCGCCGCTACAGGTCAGCCACTGCGCGCCCGACACTCCCAAAGCAAAAGAGGCCACGCGAATGGCGTGGCCTCCATTCTATTGAATTTGTGTGCCGGCGCCTAGCCGAGGAAGAGCTTCAACCACGGATTGTTGCGCACCACCTCGGTCTTTTCCAGCACGGCGTCAACCCCCAGGATACGCCCGGCTCCGAAGGCGCCCAGGCCAAAGAGGAGAGCCACGTAGACCAGGTGGTCGTCGAAGACCCAGCCATGCTCCAGGGGCAGCCCTTCGGCAACGCCCCCCTGCAGAGCCGCCAGATAGAACATGAACATCATGAACGCGCCCCAGAAGGCGTTCCAGCGCACCAGCGCGCCGATGATCAGCCCGAGGCCCGTCAGCGTCAGCCCCCACATTACCAGAAAGTCGATCATGGGACTCCCGGCCATATTTGCGAACATCGCGCCAAACGGGTTGCCTTCCGGAATGGCGTTCTGCAAATAGCCGGCAGCGGTCCAGCCGGGGTTCAGCACCTTGGTGATGCCGCCCTGGAAGAGGATCCAGCCCATTACAACCCGCATGGCAACCAGCGCCGTGGCGACCCAGGTCTCAGAATACTCGAAGGAAACCGCCTGGCCGAACAAACGACCCCGAAATACATTCGTCTCCGGCGCTTGATCTACGAGCGGTTTATAAGTTTCAGTTTGAGCGGACATTTCTACGCCTCCTGTTAGTTGAAATTGCACCCTTTGTCATCACGACAAACATAAGAATAGTGTAAGATTGGCCTCGCCACTCGTGAACTGAAGAATGGCACCGTGCGTCCGTGACAAATGTCACAAAGCCAGGACGACCGGCGCCAAATTGACGAAGATGAAAGCGATCTTTCCCTGCGCAACAAAGGGGAGGAACGTCACGCCATCCCGATGACATTCGCCACGTACACCTACACCCCGCCGGATGTACACTACTTTCCAAAGATTCTTCTATGGAGGAAGAATATGCACACGGTTAATGATCTGATGACAGTCGCGCCGCTGACTGTCACGCCCCCCACAAAATTGGAAGATGTCGTGCAAATGATGCGGGTAGAAGGCTGCCGCCAGCTGCCGGTCGTGAACGAAGAAGGGCGGCTGGTCGGAATCATTACTGATCGCGACGTACGCCTGGCCGTAAACTCGCCGCTCTTCAATGGCGCGGCGGATCAAAACAGGGTGCTTCTCACCACGCTCACCGTCGCAGAGTGCATGACGCCCTCCCCCCTGACTGTGACGCCGGACACCCCCGCCTACCGCGCGGCAGAGATGCTGATCGTCTTTAAAGTCGGCGCACTGCCGGTCGTCGAAGGCGAGCGCCTGGTCGGCATTCTGACGATCAGCGATGTGCTGGACCAATTCGTTTCCGAGCAAAAACGATCGCTCTTCACGCTGGAGCCGACTGCGGAGCCTGCGGCTGAGACAGCCGCTGCGTTCTGAGCCGGTAGGTTCGCCGGCGCAAGCAGCGCGGGAGTTCGCAGCGCCACCCGGGGGCACTCACAGAGCTGGAGAAATACATGATATTCACCGTTCCACGCGAAATTCGCGAAAGTGAAATGCGGGTCGGGCTCACGCCGGCCGGTGTTCAGGCGTTGGTCAACGCCGGACATACTATGTACGTCGAAAAGGAGGCCGGCCTCAGCGCCGGCTTCCAGGACGTGCAGTACCGGCACGCCGGTGCCGAGATCGTCTACAGCCCCGCCGAAGCGTACCAACGCGGCGATGTTGTGGTCAAGGTGGCGCGGCCGACGGCGGGCGAGCACAGCCTCTTCCGCCCGGGGCAGACGATCCTGTCCTATCTGCACCTGCCCGTCTCCTCGCCCGATCTACTGGAGGCGCTGACCGCGCACCAGATTACGGCTATCGCCTATGAAATGATTGAAGAGGAGGACGGCCACTATCCGCTGCTGGTGCCGATGAGCGAGATTGCGGGCCGTCTGGCGCCGATCATCGCCGGGCGCCATCTGATGACGATCAACGGCGGGCGCGGAACGCTGCTGAGCGGGATCCCCGGCGCCCCACCGGCAGCCGTCGTCATCCTCGGCGGCGGCGTGCTCGGGAGCAACGCGGCGCGCGCCTTCATCAGCCTCGGCGCCCAGGTAACCGTCCTCGACAAAAAGCTGGCACGCCTGCGGAAGCTAGAGGAGCAGTTTGGCGGTCGGGTGGCGACGCTGCTGGCGACCGATTATAACGTGCGGCGCGTGGCTGCCTTTGCCGACGTTGTCGTGGGCTGTGTTCAGGTACCGGGGCATCGCGCGCCGATCCTCCTCTCGCGCGAGGATGTGCAGGCGATGCGTATGGGCAGCGTGATCGTCGACTTCTCTATCGACCAGGGAGGCTGCGTGGCGACGAGCCGCCCCACCACGCTCTTCAACCCGACCTATATTGAAGCCGGCGTGATCCACTACTGCGTGCCCAACATGACGTCCGGCGTCGCGCGCACGGCGAGCTACGCGCTCACCAACAGTGCGCTCCCCTACCTGCTGGAGCTGGGGGCTGAGGGGACCGAGAGCCTGCTTTCCGGTCGCTCCGCGCTGGCGCGCGGGGTTAACCTGTACCGGGGCGAGATCGTCCACCCAGAGCTCAACGGTCTGCGCCCCCAGCGCATCGTTGCCACCCCGACGGGAGGTAAGCGATGAACTGGGAGAGCCTTTACAGTAGCAAGATGACCACTGTCGAGGGCGCGCTGGCGCACATCAAGAGCGGGGACCGCATTTACATTGGCGGCGGCGCGGGCGTGCCCGAGTCGCTGACGAGCACGCTCCCCGGGCAGAGCGACCGCCTGCGCGATGTGGAGATCACGCACATTCTCACCTTTGCCGACGCCCCGTACGTGGCGCCAGAGTATGCCGACGCATTCCGCGTCAATGCGCTCTTTATCGGCGCCAACGTGCGCGGAGCGGTGCAGAAGGGCTACGCCGACTTCACCCCCGTGCACCTGTCGCAGATCCCGTCCCTGTTTCACAAGACGCTGCCGCTCGACGTCGCGCTCATCTCCGTCTCCCCCCCGGACGAGCACGGCTTCTGCTGCTTTGGCGTGGAGGTGGGGACGACGAAACCAGCAGCGGAAAGCGCACGCCTGATTATCGCCGAGGTCAACCGGCAGATGCCGCGCACGATGGGCAACAGCTTTATTCACGTCAGTCGCCTCAACCACATCGTGGAAGTGGACCGGCCGCTGCCGGAGGCGCCGCAGGGGGGTACGACGCCGGAGCACAAGCGCATCGGCGAAATCGTCGCCGAGATGATTCCCGACGGCGCCACGCTGCAGACGGGCATCGGAAGTATTCCCGACGCGGTGCTGCAAAATCTGGGCAGCCACCGCGACCTCGGCGTCCACACCGAGCTCTTTTCCGACGGCGTCATCGACCTCGTCGAGAGCGGCGTCATCACCTGCGCCCGCAAGAGCTTTCACCCGGGCAAGATCGTCGCCGGCTTCCTCTTTGGTACGCAGCGGCTGTACGACTTTGTGCACCAGAATCCGTTGATCGAGATGCACCCCACCGGCTACGTCAACGACCCCTTCAATATCGCCCGCAACAACCAGATGGTGGCCATCAACTCCGCCGTGCAGGTCGACCTGACGGGGCAGGTGAGCGCCGACTCGATCGGGCCGCGCCTTTACAGCGGCGCCGGGGGCCAGGTGGACTTCGTTCGCGGCGCCGCACGGGCAGAGGGGGGGCTGCCGATCATCGCCCTGCAATCCACCGCGCGCCGGGGCTCGATCAGCCGCATTGTACCGATGCTCAACCAGGGGGCCGGCGTCGTGACCACGCGCTACGACGTGCACTACGTGGTCACCGAGTACGGCGTCGCCTCGCTTCACGGGCGCTGCGTCCGCGAACGGGCGCGGGAGCTGATCCGCGTCGCCCATCCCCAGTTCCGTGAAGAGCTGGAGTGTGAGGCGCGACAACTGGGATACATTTAACAAGGAAGGACACAATGAAACAGGAACTGGTCCGAGAGTGGATGACACCGGAGCCGATTACGGCGACACCGGATACGACATTACCCCATGCACATCGTCTGCTGATGGAAAATCGCATCCGCCGGCTGCCAGTCGTGGAGAAGGGGAGGTTGGTGGGCATCATCACCCGCGGTGATATACGCGGTGCACAACCGTCCGACGCCACTTCCCTCACCATCTGGGAGATGAACTACCTGCTGAGCCAGCTAAAGCTCAAGTCACTGATGACGCCGCGGCCGATTACAGTGCACGAAGACGCCACGATTGCCGAGGCGGCGCGACTGATGCTGCGCCACAAGGTCAGCGGGCTGCCGGTGGTCGACGCCGGGGACACCCTGGTGGGGATTATCACCGAGTCCGACATCTTTCGCCTGGTCGTACGTACCTGGCAGGAAGAGGCGGTGCCGGAGCCGGTACCGGCAGGATGAGCAGGCGATGACGACAAAGGAAAAACGCACCTGATCCGCGCTTGCCGGCCTGGGCGCGCTGGGGCTGTCCGCCACCGTGGCCTACCGACAGGCGGTTGCCCTCTGGCATCGAGAACCTGATGGGGCTCGACATCGAGAATGCCGACCGCATCCTGCCCGAGCACCAGAAGTTACAGGTCGGGGATCTGATCCCCTTCGACGCCACCGGCTTTGGGGTGTCCGTTGCCCTGCTGGAGCCAGAGCGACTGCTGGTGCTGCATGGCGACACGCGGACAGCGCCCGGCGGTGGGAGCGGCCCACCGGTGAAGCCGGTGACTTTTTTCGCCGTTAGCTGGGGCTTCTATCTTGAGGAAGCGGACGGAGGGAGATCGCGGCTGTTCGAGCGCTGGAAGGCTGACTGGTCGCCGACGCCGGTTAACGCTCTCTGCTATGGCCTTTTTCTAGAGCCGGGCGCGTATATCATGGAGCGGAAGATGCTGTTGGGGCTGGAGGAGCGAGCGGAGCGCGTGGCAAGCGTCTGAGCCGCTCTACCACACCCGAACAGTCTTGAGGAGGAACTTATGAAGATACTTGTGCTGGTAGAAAGCAAACATGGCAGTACCGACGAAATCGCCCAGGCGATCACCCACGAGCTATCCCAGGCGGGGCATCAGGTGGAGCTGTACGATGCTCAGGAAGCGCCGCCCCCCGCCGGATACGATGCCGTCGTCGCAGGCAGCGCCATCTACGTGGGGCGCTGGATGGGCGAGGCGCGGACCTACGTCCACCAGCACGCCGACGCGCTGCGCGAGCGCCCGGTGTGGCTCTTCAGCAGCGGCCCGCTGGGAAAGGAGCCGCAGCCGGTGGGCGAGCCGGAGGAGATCCCGGAGCTGGTCGCCGCCAGCGGCGCCCGCGGTCACCGCAACTTCGTCGGCAAGCTCGACAAGGACGAACTCGGGCTCGCGGAGCGGCTGGTCGTGCGCGCGGTGAAGGCACCCTACGGGGACTTTCGCAACTGGGAGGGGATCCGTTCCTGGGCCCACGAGATTGCGGCGGCGTTGGAGGCGGAGGAAGCGGTCGCGGAGATGCCTATCGCCGACCGCCGCGCGTAAGGCTCCTTTTCGGCCCCACCGCTTGCCTTCCGAAAAGGACGCAGGCGGTCGCGGCGCTGCAGCTGATTAAGACAGGATCGTGGACGCTCTGTATAATGAGCGGCGATCAAACAGCGACTGTAAACAGCGTTTCGAGGAATGTTGACCTGGCTCATTATTGCGATCGCGGGCTTTGTCGCCTACATCATCAGCACGGTGGGGGGTGGCGGCGGAGCGCTGATTCTGGTGCCAGTCCTCACCTTTTACCTTGGGGCGCAAGCGGCCGCGCCCGTGCTCTCGCTGGGCAACACCATCAACCGCCCGGTGCGGCTCCTCCTCTTCTGGGAGTATATCGATTGGTCGGTGGCCAAATATTACATCCCGGGGGGCATTGCAGGCGCGCTCCTCGGCGCCTACCTCTTCGCGACGATCAGTGTCGAGGCGCTGCAGATAGTGATCGGCCTCTTCCTGATTTCCACCGTCTTTCAATATGACTTTGGCCGGAGCGAGCGCTCCTTCGCCGTCCGGCGCGTCTACTTTCTGCCGCTCGGCTTTGCGGTTTCAATCTTCTCGGCCATCGTCGGGGCGACGGGACCGGTGCTGAATCCGTTCTATCTCAACTATGGCCTGGAGAAAGAGCGGATGATCGCTACCAAGACCGTTAACTCCTTCCTCGTCGGGTTGACCAAGATCGGCTCTTACACCTTCTTCGGAGCGCTCACCGGGCGATTATGGTTGTACGGCATTGTGATCGGCGTGGCCGCCGGGCTGGCCAGTTACGTCGGGAAACAGCTCCTGGGCCAGATCAGCAGCAAAACCTTCCGCGTGCTCGTCATCGCCCTGATGGTGATCAGCGGCTTCGTGATGGTTTAC
>JAWVYW010000116.1:0-11987 GCA_033722535.1 Promineifilaceae bacterium (SeqCode) | reverse complement strand
GCCTCCTCGAGCATCTGCGCCAGCCGGACGGCGTCCGCCAGCGTGTTGCCCGGCGGGTGCCAGAAGAAGAGGGCGTCGGCGCGGTCTTCGGCGTTTATCTTCACCTGCAGGTGCCACTCCTCGCTCACCTGCTCGCGGATGCCGCCGATGATCTCCAGCAGGAAGCGGGCGCGGTTCTCCAGCGGCCCGCCGTACCGGTCGCTGCGGTCGTTGATCGCCGAGCTGAGAAACTGAGTGATGAGGTAACCGTTCGCGCCGTGCAGTTCGATGCCATCCAGCCCGGCCTCGTAGGCGCGGCGGGCGGCGTTCACAAACTCCTGCACCGTCTCCTGGACCTCGGCGGTGGTCATGGCGCGCGTGGGAAAGCCGTTTAGCGGGTCGGGACGGTCGGTGCTGCTCAGCGCCGGACGGTTATAGTTGATGACGCCGCGGATATCCTGCTGGCGCCCGCAGTGATTGAGCTGCATGATGAAGCGGCAGTCGTGGGCATGTACCCGCTCGCCCACCGTGCGCCAGAAGGGGATCTTATCGTCGTCGTCGATGACGGCGAAGTTGGGCACGTGGCTGCCGCGCAGGGAGACGGGGACAAAAGAAGAGATAATGGCGCCGACGCCGGCGCGGGCAAAACGCTCCTCCCAGTTGACGCGCACCGGCGTCCCGCTGCCGTCGTAATTGTCGAAGCGGCCCGACATGCTCGAGCGCCAGACGCGGTTCTTCACGGTCAGATAGGGGAATTCGATCGGCTGAAAAATGGGATCCGCTTCCACTGTCGCCTCCTCCTTAGCTCCGCTGAATGCACTCATGGCTCCATCCGCTCCTCCGCTGCTTGCTGCGCCGCTGCCTGCCGCGCCTCATGCGCCTCGACCAGCTCGACGAACTCCGCCGCGAAGCGGTAGGCGTCGCCGGGCCAGCGGCAGGAAAGATAGTTTTCGTCGCGCACGGTGAAGCCCCGCTCCAGATTATCCGGTCCATCGCGCCGCGGCAGAAGGGGGCCCGCCAGAAAATGCCCTTCATCCTCCAGCGCCGCCGTTACTTCCTCCTCGACGGTCGTGCCGTAGGTGCGGTAGTAGTCGCCGAGGAAAGGGTAGGTCACGCCCCACGCCGGCAGCTCGAAGCGGCGGGGCAGCGCCGTCGTGCGCCGCCCGTAGAGCACAGAGCGACCCGTCTCGTGGTCGATGCTCCGCGCCAGCAGCAACACGCCGTGGCAGATCGCGCCGACGGGCCAATTCTTACGAAAGAAGTGGACGACCAGCCGCTGTAAAAGCGGCGATTCGAGCATCACCTTCATCCCCGGCGCGTGGCCGCCCGGAATGATGATGGCGTCGAAGGCATCGAAATCAATCTCTTCGTACGTCAGTGGCTGCCGGTACGCCGGATCGGCGGTCATCTGCCGGTAGCGCGCCAGCGGGTCATCGCGGGACATGAAGAAAGCAGAGAGAGGGCCGAAGCCCTTCTCGACGAGGCGCGGATCGGCCTCGCCCGGGTTGCCCGAAGGAGTCGCGAACTGCACTTCGTGCCCGGCAGCCTTCAAGTACGACCACGGCACTGCCGTCTCCGTGGGGTCAAAATCGCGGTCCGGTAAAAGAATCAGCGTACGCGCCATGTTCCCTTCCTCTTTTGGCGGGATTCTACTTCAGAATAATTTGTCGCTCAACCACACGCGTCAGCGCAAGCGCCGCCCGTCATCCACTTTGCACTTTCGGCTTCTCGATGCCATAATTGTTACGTGATGGATACGTTATACTACACTGCACGCATTCGCCGCGCGACGCCTGTGGCAGCCGTCGCCCTGGCCGTCGCTTTGTTCTTTCTCTTCTATGTGCTGCCGTCTCCGGCGCACGCGGCGACGGGCGCTACCGGCACCGCCGTCTGCGAGCCGGATCCGCGGACGGGACAGTACGTGTGCGACGCGCGCCCGCAGCCGCAGCTTTTCGGCCAGCCGGACCGCCCTGGATACAGCCTCTACCGGCAGACGACATACGCCTGGCTCGATGACGGCGCGCCACTCTATGACAAGCCGGGTGGCGAAGTAGCGCGTGAGGCCACGGAGGGCTTCCTCTACTACACGCTGGAAGAGTCGACGACCGGCCCCGACGGCGGTACCTGGTACCGTGTGGACGACTGGTACGACGGCAAGCCGCTCTACGCGCGGGCAGAGAACATGCATCGCTGGGGTCACAGCGTCGCCACCGGCATCACCGTACACAGCCTGCCCGAACGACCCTTCGGCTGGATCGTGAACGGCGTGCGCCCCTCCGCTGCCCCCGCCGCCGAGGCGACTGACGACGCGCCCTACCTCACCCGCTACACTTTCATCCAGATTTACGACTACGCCACCGACGCCGAGGGCTGGATCTGGTACGACATTGGCGGCGGCATGTGGATCAAGCAAATCTACGTCGCCCTCGCCGACTACAGCCAACGTCCGCCGGAGATTGGCGAGGACGAGTACTGGGTCGAGGTTGACCTCTTCGAGCAGACGTTCGCCGCCTATGAAGGAGACAACATGGTCTACGCCGGCCTCGTCTCCAGCGGCCTCGACCGCTGGCCCACAAACCGCGGCCTCTTCACCGTCTACGCCCGCCATCTTGAATGGCCGATGGCCGGCGGCGACGTCGGGGACGACTACTACCTCCTGCAGGACGTCCCGTACACGATGTTCTTCGACGGCGATATCGCCCTCCACGGCGCTTACTGGCACGACAACTTCGGCTACAAGCGGAGCCACGGTTGCGTCAACATGACGCCCTACGACGCCGAGTGGGTCTACAACTGGTCGGAAAACGCGCCCGGCCCGCTCTGGGTGTGGGTCCACGCCACCGAAGGCGGCCTGACGCCGAGCTCGTGAGCCCTCCGTCGTCCCCGCTTCGGCGCTTTTGCCGAGGCTGAAGCGCCCGCTAAGGCTTCTACATCCCCTCCTCGAGCCCTTCGAGAAAGGCGCGCTCCTCCAGTTGCGGCAGCGGCGCCTGACACATCTGCCACATCTTCACCGCTCGATCGTAGAGGACGATGTAGACGGCGGCCGCCAGATTCACACAGTGGCGGCCGGGAATGACGACAAATGGGAAAGTCAATCGTCTCGCCTCAGCGGCGCTGCCTACAGCGCCTACTCCTCCACCGGCCCAAAGAGCCGCCCCAACCCATCCAGCGCTTCTGCCAGCTGATCAAAGACGAGGTTAAGGCCCATCTCGTCCAGCGGCACGGCTACCGGCACCTCGATCTCGACCGGCACAGCTGCCCGCACCGGCACGTTGCTCTCTACCGGCACCTCGACAACCAGGTCAACCGGAATGTCGAGCTGCACCGGAATGTCACGCTCGATCGGGACGTCGACGTCGAGGTCCACCGGAATATCGGCTACAATGGGAATGGTGACATTACCAAGTACCGGCACCCGCACCTGCACCCGCGTGTCGACGGGGATCGTCGTCTCGATGGGCACGGTGATCGTCTCGTCGAAGAGGATCTCGGTGTTGACTGGAATCGACGCATTGATCGGGACCCGAAACGTATCTTCAAACGGGATCGTCGTCGAAAAGACGAGGGTCTCGTCCACGTGGACCGGCAGGATCACGTCCTCCAGCTCTACGCTCTCCACCAGCACCGCCGCCGCCGCAACCTCCTGCCGCGCCTGCGCGCGAAAGCGCAGTAGCCCCGCGACCAGCACGGCGTTTATGCCCAGGGAGGCGATCATCAGCAACCAGAGTAATGTATAGTGCCAGCTTCGTCTGGATCCACCTGCAACGTCGGCCATTGAACCCTCCTTGTCTGATCGTGACCTCCGGCGCGCTTACGAGCCTGTGTCGGCGTGTAGCTATCGCCGCCCTTCCTTGACTTCCCGCCGCCGGTGTCTAATAATACCAGATTGTAGCCACTTCCGACGATGTTGCCTGGGACCGTGCCAGAGGTCCAGGACAGGGAGAGTGCCATGCCAGAAGTAGATGAAGCAGTTTACTTCAACGGAATCGATCTCACCTCCGGCAGCTATGCCACGCCTCCCGTGGCTCGGAGCCAGCTCGAAGCGGAAATTTTCCAGAAGCACGAGGAGCCGGAAAACATCGCCGAGCTTCGTTTCCGTCACCGGCGGGCAACCATTCACCCTCTGGGCGTCCGCGAAGGCGTCGACGCCGAACAGGTGCAAGAAGCGGGCTGGGGCGTCATCTTTGCCCACGATGCGGATCCGGCGGTCAGGGAGGCGCTCACCCCGCTCCTCAACCTTCGAGCGGAGCAGGCCGGGAAGTTCTATCACTGCTTTGACGGGGAGCACGGATTCCAGCCGGACGATACCAAGAACTCCTTTCTCGTACGCAACGGCGGCGGCGTCGGCGCTGCCGATCCAGAAAAGGTACCCTACTACCTGCTGATCGTGGGCAGCCCGGCGAAGATCCCCTTTAGCTTCCAGTCGCAGCTCGACGTCGTCTATGCCGTCGGCCGCATCCACTTCAACACGCTGCAGGAGTACGCGAGCTATGCCCAGAGCGTGGTCGATGCGGAAGAAGGACGGGTGCGCTTACCGCGCAGCGCCGCCTTTTTCAGCGCTTCCCATCCCGAGGATCGCGCCACGCTGCAGTCGACGGCCGACCTGGCGCAGCCTCTTGCGAAGAGCTTTCACGAAAGTCATAGCGGGTGGTCGGGCAGCGTCGACATTGCAGAGGCGGCGAGCCGTGACCGCCTGGAGGAGCTACTGGGCGGTGCGGAGACGCCGGCCCTTCTTTTCGCAGCCGGCCATGGCGCGCTGCGCCAGTCGGGAGACAGCCGTCAGCTTTGCCACCAGGGCGCCTTCATTTGTAGCGATTGGCCCGGCCCAAAGAAATGGAAGCACGGGCAGATTCCGGAGCGCTATATCTTTGCCGGCAACCACATCGCCGCCGACGCGTCGCTACTGGGCACCATCGCCTTCTTCTTCGCCTGCTTCGGCGGCGGCACGCCGCAATTCGAGCAATACTCAAAACTGGAGATGCGCGACGCGCCGCTGCAGATTGCCCCGCACCCCTTTCTCGCCCACCTGCCGACGCGCATGCTCGGGCACCCGCGGGGCGGCGCCCTCGCCGTCGTGGCCCACGTCGACCGCGCCTTTAACTACGGCTATCGCTGGGGCGGCACGTCCCAGATCTCCCACTTCGAAGATGCCTTCAAGCGTCTCGTGCGCGGGGTTCCCGTCGGCCACGCTTTCGAATTCTTTAACGACCGCTACGCGGAGCTGGCGACGATGGTTGCCGACGCAGTCGAGACCGGCGATGCGCGTCTGGCGGGAGAGTTGGTGAGATTGTGGACGGCCCATAACGACGCGCGGGGGTATGCGATCATTGGCGATCCCGCTGTGCGCCTGCCTATCGCCCGCGACGGCGCGGATCAAGAGGAGGAACGACCGGTGGTTACTGTATCTGAGGTGAAGGGTGTGCCGACGAATGACGTTCAGGAGGTCGATTGCGGTGAGGCGCAGGAAACGGAGCCGGGTGACGTGGTAGAGGTGCCGGCGCCGCCGAGGGAAGACACGGCTCGCGAAGGGCAAAGCAGTGTGCGCAGAGGCCACATGCTAGACGAGCCGCTGCCCTTCAGCCCGCGCCCAGTCCCGGGGCCGAAACCGGACGGCATGTCTGACGAAGCGTACCAGGAAATGACGGCGGCGCTGATGAAGGCGTGGGTTGAGAACGTCGCCGCCGACTATCGCAACAACCACGAGATCTTCCAGCGCGTGCTGAATGCCTTCATGCGCTCGCACTATTCGACGCTGATCATGTACTGGATTCTCTTTGTGGTGGGTATTGGCTTCTTCGCCATCGCCGTCTATCTGGCGCTGCTCGAGGGACAGGCGATCGCCGGCGCCATCTTTGGCGGCCTGGGCGTCGTCGCCTTCCTCTCCTTCTTCATCGCTCGCTCGACCCAGTCGGTGGAGGAGAACCTGCAGTTCATCGCCTGGCTGGGCATCATCTACAACAGCTACTGGACGAAGCTGGCGTGGACGGCCTTTGAGGAAGTGGACGCGCAGGACGTTGTCGATCAGGCGACGGACGACGCGATCGCCCGTCTCAACAAGTTGATCGACAAGCACGCCCATCTGGTCCGCCGCCGGCCCTCCCTGCGCCAGGAGGAGGCGGAGGATGGCGGCGAGGGCTAGCGCCGCTTAGCGCTCCCCTTCCTCGACCACCTCCGCCCACAACAGCTGCATCTCCTCGCTCCGCGCCAGCAGCTCGTCCAGCGTCCCCTGGTCGGCAATGAGCCCATCCTTGAGCAGGACGATGTGGTCGGCCCGCTCCAGGGCCGCACGGCGATGGGAGACGACGAGGCAGGTCGGCTCGTCCTCTCGTGCAAAGAGCCGCCGCCACAGCAGCCGCTCCGTGTTCACGTCGAGCGCGCTGGAAAGGTCGTCGAAGACGTAAAGCTCCGGGCGGCGCACGAACATGCGCGCCGCCGCCGCCCGCTGCATCTGCCCGCCGGAGAGTTTCACCCCCCGCGAGCCAACCACCGTCTCCATCCCATCCTCCAGCGTCGTCACATCCTTTTCGAGCACGGCAGCCTCAACCGCGCCGTGCAGGTCGACCCTCTCTTCCGGCAGGCCCATCAGGATGTTATCGGCAAGCGTCTCGCTGACAAGGCGCGGCGTCTGGGGCGTGTAGGCGACGCGCGGAGGCGTGAAGAAGTGGTCCGGGCGCGCCACTGGCGCGCCGTTCCAATAGATGCGCCCTTCGGCAGGCAGCAGTCCCAGAAGCGCCCGCAGGAGCGTCGTCTTCCCCGACCCAATGCGACCGGTGACGACGGTAAAGCTGCCACGCGGCAGTTCGAGCGAGATGTTCTCGACGCCGCGGCCCGTCGACGGGTGCCGGTAGCTCAGATCCTCCAGGCGTACGGCGTCCAGCCGGTGGGCCTCCGTTTTGGGTGTGTAGGGGACGTCGGGGAGTGCGGCGCGCTCGCTCAGATAGTAAGGGCCGCTCTTGAATAGCTCCTCCGGCGGCGCCCCCTGCATCACCGCCAGCATACGCTCCAGCGACACCGCCGCCTGGCGATGGACGGCGAGCCAGTTGCCGAACCAGGTGAGCGCCTGCCCGGTGGGGATGAGCGCGCCGACGAAGAGGGCAAAGTCGCCGACGGAAAAGGCGCCGCTGCGCATCGAGGAGCCGACGACGAAGAGGATGACGCCGATGCTGATGCTGTTCATGTTGGCCATCACCAGCTGCAGCCCCTGGGTAAAGAGGCTATCGCGCAGGGCCACCGCGCGCCGCGCTTCATTGATCTGCCGGAAGCGCCGTTCGACGTTGTCCTCGGCGCCCGCCACCTTTACCGCCTGGACGGCGCTGAAGATCTCGCCCACGAAGCCAGTAACGGAGCCCTCGGCCTCCCGCGCCGCCGAACGATAGCGCTCTATCTGCCGCCGCGCCCCGTTCACCAGCAGCACCGACAGCACCAGCGGCACGTAGACGAGCAGCGTTGCCAGCGGCTCCAGGCGGAGCATGATCGCCGTGCCCACCACGACGACGCTGAGGTGCATCATCACCTGCTGTGCCCAGATCCCCAGCTCGCGCACCTGGCGCGTGTCGCCGGAAAAGCGACTGATCATCTCCCCGGGCGAGCTGATCAGCGCCCGCCCCGCCGGCAGATCGAAGACGCGCTCGAACATATTGCGCCGCGCGTGGAAGGAGAGGAAATAGCCGTAGTAAAAGCCGATGACGCGGTAGACGTAGTGCACGATCGCGGCGACCACACCCGCAGTCGCCAGAATGGCGATCAGCGTAGGGAAGTCGAATTCCAGCGCCGTCGCCCTCCCGTCTCGGCCCGCCGCCAGAACATTAAAGACCTCGCGGATCAGCGCCGCCAGTAGGAACGGCAACAAGCCGGCGATGACCGAGGTGAGTGTCGTTCCCAGAAAGGCCAGTGGGGTGCTGCGAATCTGCAGCCAGGTCGCGCGCCACGTTGTCATGCCAGCAGCTCCTCCTGCGCCGTGCGCAGCAGATGGGAAAACTGGGACGCCGGATCGGCTGCCAGCGCCTCGCGCCGCCCATATTCCTTTACCCGTCCATTTTCCAGGATCAGAATTTCGTCCACCCGCTGTACCGTCGCCAGCCGGTGGGCGACGATGATGGCCGTGCGGTTATGCAGCAGGCGGTGGACTGCCTTGTCGATGAGCCGCTCCGTCGTCGGGTCCAGGCGTGAGGAGGCCTCGTCGAGGATCACGATCCGCGGGTCCTGCAGGAAGACCCGCGTGAAGGCCACCAGTTGCGCCTCGCCCGCGGAAAGCCCGCGCCCGCCCGATTCGAGCTGGGTGTCCAGCCCCTCCGGCAGACCCTCGAACCAATCCATCAGCTCCAGTTCGGCAAAGGCCGCTACGATCGCCTCGTCCGGAAGCGTCTCGTCGAAGAAGGTCAGATTATCGCGGACACTCGCATTGAAGAGTTGCACGTCCTGGGTAACGAGCCCGATCTGGCGGCGCAGCTCCTTCAGCGGTAGCGTGCGGACGTCCACGCCATCGAGCTCGACGCAGCCGCCGGCGACGTCATATAGCCGGAAGAGCAGGCGTGTGATCGTGGTTTTGCCGCTGCCGGTGCGGCCCAGGAGGCCCAGCGTCTCTCCCGGTGCGATCTCGAAAGAGACGTTCCGCAATACCGGCGCCTCCTCGGAATAGTGGAAGTCGACGCCGGCGAAGGTGATGCGCGGCGGCCCGGGCTCCAACGGGAACGGCGCGCCGGCGTTCGTCGCCAGCGCCGGCTGCACGGCGTACAACCATTGGATCCGGCCGGCGGCGGCGACGGCGCGTTGGAAATCCTCCATCTGCTGCGTCACGCGCGCCAGCGGCTCCTGCAACAGCTGAGCGTAGTTGAGGATCACGTACACCGTCCCGATGGTGATCACCCCGTTCCAGTACAGCACCCCGCCGAGGCCGAGGCCCAGTGCCGAGCCGACGTTGAAAAAGGCCAGCGTCGTCGCCGCCGGCAGCAGGGAGAGCACAAACGCGTTGCGGTCGACGATGAAGACATCGCGCATCAGCTCGTGGTACCGGCGCATAGTATAGGCGACCGCGCCGTTAGCGCGGATATCCTCGATGCTCGCCAGCCGCTCTTCGAAAAAGCCAAAGTAAACGCCGAACAGCTCCCAGAAGCGGCGGAACCAGGGCACCGCCAGCCGCACGACAACCCTCAGCACTGCGGCGGCGACGACGACAAAGCCGAGGAAGCCGACGCCGATGCGCCAATCTTCGGCCATGAGGACGGCGATGACGCCGACAATGAGCAACCCGTTGCCCAGCACCTGGAGGGTGAACTGGGAAAAGAAGTTGGAGAGGGCGTCGACGTCGCCGTCGATTCGCGAGACGAGCTCGCCGGCGGTGTGATCGTTGTGTAAGCCCATCTCCAGCCGCAGCGCGTGGCGCGCCAGGTCGGCGCGCAGCGCATTTGTCGTGCGCCAGCGAAGGTCCTGCGTTACGTAGGCCGCGCCACCGACCAGCAGCTGGTTCACCAGCGCCACGCCGATAAAAAGCGCCGCCACGGCCGGCAGCGCTGTCAGCCCGCCCACGCGCGCGCGTGCGATCTCGCCTGTCGCCAGATCGAGGAAGTCGCGCAAAATCTGAGGTTGTAACAGCTGCAGCGCGATCCCGCTCAACAGCAAAAAGAGCAGCAGGAGCGCCCGCTGCCACTCACCGCCGATGTACCGTCGCAAGAGCGAGAAGGCTTGCCGGTAGTTCGTCTCTTCCATGCTTTCTCCGTAAATGGGTGCGGCTCCTTGGCCACAGATTGACCGCCTGATCGGGGGATGGTATACTTTTTCTTTTCCAAAAGCAAGAAAAACGTGCCCGAGCGCATTCCCCCACTCGAAACCGAACGGTTGCTCATCCGTGAACTGACGATGGACGATCTGCCGGTGCTCCATGCCATCCTGAACGCCGCCTTCGATGGCGACGCTTCACTCGAAGCGCGCGAAAGCTGGCTGCAGTGGACCGTACGCGGCTACGAGATGTTCGCGGCGCTGGAGCAGCCCCACTATGGCGAGCGGGGCGTCGTTCTCAAAGAGACGGGCGAGTTGATCGGCGCTGTGGGCATCGTCCCCTACGTAGACCGCTTCCCCGGCGTCCCCGCCCTCACGCCGGACCCGGACGGCCCAGCCACTGCCGAGGTTGGCCTGTTCTGGGCGATCGACCCGGCGCACCAGGGCAACGGCTATGCCACCGAGGCAGCGGAGGTTGTCGTCTACTATCTGGAGCGCTACCTGCGGCTGGGGCGAATCGTCGCCACCACTGCGCCTGAAAACGCCGCCTCGCAGGCGGTGATGCGCAAAATCGGAATGACGATTCACCACAGCGGCGTGCCCCACCCCCGCGTCGTCGGGGTGCGCGAAAATCGCTCGCGGTGGCGCTCCCACCTCTTCGCCGTTATTCCCCACCCCACCGCGCCGCGCATCTGGTTGCGACGGTGGCCGTCCGGCTGGGGGCTGCCCCGGGCGCGCGTCCCCCGCCGCATCTGGCACGCGGATACGCAACGTGTGGTGCGGCACCTGCACGCGCAGGTAGGCCTCCAGCTCTGGGTGCGCCGCCTCCTCCACCACGAAGAGGATGAAGCGGCGAAGCGCAGCCGCTCGATTTATGAAGTGGATGTTTACGGCACGTCCTCGTCGGAGGACGCCGCCTCCTGGGAGGGCGCTGCCTCACCCGAGGAGGCCACCTCACTTGTGGCAGCGTCCTCCGGCGCGGGCGCCTGGATCGGGCTTGGCGAACTTGCATCTCTTTCACTACGCGAAGAGAAGCAGCGCGCGATCCTGGAGCACTATCTGCAGGCGCTGGCTGGCGCCGCGTCCGGCGAAGCCATTCCGTCGGAGCGCGCGCCGTGGGCCGCCCGGGGCTGGCGCGAGACTGCCGCGCGCTGGGTGGAGCGCGAGCTGGCTGCGCTGGGACATACTGTGGTCGCCGTCGAGCAGGTGAAGCAGTGGGTGCTCTCCTCCGTGCTGCGCGTGCGCACCGACGGCCCAACGTTCTACTTCAAGACCCCGGTTCGTCTGCCACTGTTTGTGGCCGAGGGGACTTTCACCCGCAGGCTAGCCGCGCGTTTTCCGGAATACGTGCCGGCCCCCGTCGCCGTCGCGCCGGAGCGCGGCTGGATGCTCTTCCGTGATTTTGAGACGATCTTCTCCTGGCAGACCTTCCTCGCCGAGCGGCAGGCGGTCCTGGCGCGCATGGCCCGGCTGCAGCGGGAGAGCGCGGACCATGTGGCGGCGCTGCTGGCCGACGGCGCCCTCGACCGGCGGCTATCGCTGCTGGCGGCGCAAGTCGACCCGCTGCTCGCCGATCCGCACGCCACTGCCGAGCTGAGCGCGGAGCAGCTGGACAAACTGCGCGCCCATATCCCTCTGCTGTAGACCCTGTGCCGCCGGCTGGAAAGCTACCCTATTCCCTACACGCTGGTCCATGGCGACCTGCACGTGGGCAACGCGGCGCGCATGGGCGGCAACATCGTCTTCTTCGACTGGACAGACGCCGCCGTCAGCCACCCCTTCTTCGATCTCCACTCCCTCCAGTGGGAGGCGAACGCAGCGGAGCGGCGCGACCTGCGTGCGGCTTACATGGCGGTGTGGGAAGAAAGTATCTCCTCCTCGTTACTACACGAAGCTGGTGCTGTTGCCGACGTCCTCCTGCCCCTCTATCACGCCGTCTCCTACCAGCATATCCACGCCGGCATCGAACCCGCCGCCCGCGTTGAAATTGCTCACCCCGCCGAGTTTCTTGTGACGCTTCTGCAGCAAGTGGAGGCGTACCTTCAGAAGGAAACGGAAGCGGCCTGAGCCTCCGAAGCGCCCGCCGCGCCAGAGGAGCCCAAGCGTTGGTCTTGCCACCGACCCCACGGCTCGCTAAAGTCATTACCATAACGTTCTGCGACGGGAGTTCAAAGAATGGACAGCTGGAAATACTTCGACATCACCCACTCCGGGCATCTGCTCTGCAATCCCCTGAACGAGGAGAAGCTCGACCGTCTGGTCGACCTGATTCGGCTGGAGCCCGCGAGCCGTGT
>JAWVYW010000115.1:0-12134 GCA_033722535.1 Promineifilaceae bacterium (SeqCode) | reverse complement strand
TCTTTATGCTCGCTCCCGACTGAGCGCCTACTCCAGCACCAGTTGCCCCCACGTCTGCGGATTCGTCAGCGTTCGTCTGACACTATTTGACAGCATCACCTCCTGCACCGCCTCGCCGGGGCTGTCGTTGTCGTTGGCGTTAAGTGCCAGCCCCAGCACCATTCCTTCGGTCGGGGTGACATTGAGATCGCGCCAGGGAATGGCCGCCTCCAGAGTGTAGCCGGCGTCGGTCGGCGCCGCCTCGACCACGATGTTGTGGCCGATGGCATCCCTAATCTGCCCCGCCTCTGTCCCCCGAAAGCGCCACGCGCTGGGCTCGCGGGCGCCGAAGCTGCCGGGAGAGAGGAGGATCTGGTAGGTACTGGGATTGACCCGGGTGGCCTCCGCCTGGGGCGCGGTATCGATCTGCATCTCGACGCTGTCGCCGCGGAAGATGAGATTGCCGCTCTGCGTCTGGACATGTACGTCGTCGACAACATTGACCGCGACGTAGAGATTGTCCGCGTCCCAGGCCAGGCGCCAGGTCGCCTCGAGGTCGCGGCTGCCGTCCCAGCTTTCCGCCTGGTGCACCAGGAAATGAGAGGTGGTTGCCGACACATCACTCCACTCGCTCAGCCGACCGTCGATTGTGGGCGGTGTCGTAACGGGGGCGGCGACTACGGTTGTCGGATCGGTCGCGTCGGCGGTGGGCGCCGGCGGCGCTGGCTCATCCGCGTCCGGCGGCGTCTCTTGCTCTACCGGCACAGTGGCCGGCGTCGTTGCCTCTTCTTCCTCGCTTCCCGGCAGCGTCGGGATGAGCGGGGGCGCTGCCTGCTCCTCCGGCTCCAACGTCGGCAGTAGGAAAAGATATGTCCCGGCAGCACAGGCGGCGAGTATACAGGCTATTAGCAGCCCGACGACCACACCAAATAGGCCCTGGTAGCTACGCCCCGTTTCCGCCGGTTGCTCCCAATCGTCCCACTCCTCCCACTGCCCCTGATCGTCATATTGATTGCGGCTTCTCATCGGCACCTCGTATGATTCTCCACACTGAATCAGCGCGCCAGCCTGACGTGCCAGGCCGGCCTCTGAATTATACACCACCGGGTTCAGATAGCGGCAAAGGTCCGCCGAGCGCATCATCTCCCTTCCTTGCCCCCCCGGGGCCACCTTATATAATTCACGAGTAATGGCTCGTTCGGATCGCCCGCGCAGCGTAACGATCACCCTGGTAGCGGTGTTTCTGCTAGGGGTATGGAACGTCTGGCGTGCGCTTGTACTGTTCCGCTCTGGTGACCTGCTACTGGCGCTGGGGGTGAGCCTGGACCCACGGGCGCGCCTTATGATGGCGCTCGTGTGGGCGCTGGTCTTTATCGCCGTAGCGCTGGGGCTGCTGTGGCGGCGAGCGCTGGCGCGCTGGCTGCTACCGCTCTCGTTACTGCTTTACGCTCTGTACAACATGGCGGTGCTGGCCCTCTTCGCCCGCTCGCCGGGCGCCCGCGCCGGGTGGCCGTTCGATCTGCTACTCTACGGGCTGGCTCTAGCCTGGACGGGCTGGGCGCTCCACCGGCCGGCAGTAACCGACTACTGGCGGACGCCGACTTAAAACAACATTCCACCATCCTTCAAGAAGAGGACACTCATGGTTAAACGAGAAATTGAAGAACTACGCGAGATGCGACAAGAGTCGCACGAGGGCGGCGGCGCCGCGCGCAGAAAGCGGCAGCGTGAAAAGGGCAAGCTGACGGCGCACGAACGGATCGAACTTCTTCTCGACAAAGGCTCGTTCCGCGAAACCGACGCCTTCGTGCTTCATCAAGAGACGAATTTCGGTATGGACAAGCGGCGCTATCTGGGCGACAGCGTCGTCACCGGCTGGGGCACCATTGACGGGCGGCTGGTTTACGTCTTTAGCCAGGATTTTACCGTCTTTGGCGGCAGTCTGGGGCTGGCCCACGCAGCCAAAATTGTCAAGATCATGGACATGGCGATCAAAAACGGCGCTCCCGTCATCGGACTCAACGACTCCGGCGGTGCGCGCATTCAGGAGGGGGTTGACAGCCTCGGAGGATATGCCGATATCTTCCTCCGCAACACGCTCGCCTCCGGCGTTGTACCCCAGATCAGCGCCATCATGGGGCCGTGCGCGGGCGGCGCCGTTTATTCCCCCGCGCTGACCGACTTCATCTTTATGGTCAAAGATACCAGTCACATGTTTATCACCGGCCCCGACGTGGTGAAGACTGTGACCGGAGAAGACGTAAGCTTCGAGGAGCTGGGCGGCGCAATGACGCACGCCAGCAAGAGCGGTGTAGCCCATATTGCCGCCAACTCTGAGGCAGACTGCCTCTACCTGATCCGCGAAATGTTCGGCTACCTGCCCTCCAATAATATGGAGGATCCGCCGTTCCGCCCGACCGGCGACGACGCCCTGCGGACGGAAGCGGCGCTCGACACACTCGTCCCGGATAGTCCAAATAAACCCTATGACATCAAAGACGTGATTGAGCTGATCGTCGACAACGGCGAGTTCTTCGAAATCCAGGAGCACTACGCCCAGAACATCGTCGTCGGCTTCGCCCGCCTGGGCGGGCACAGCGTGGGCATCGTCGCCAACCAGCCGATGGTACTCGCCGGCGTTCTCGACATTCAAGCCAGCGAGAAGGCGGGGCGCTTCGTCCGCTTCTGCGACTGCTTCAACATTCCTCTGATCGTCTTTGAAGATGTCCCCGGCTTCTTACCGGGGCTGGACCAGGAGTATGGGGGGATCATTCGTCACGGCGCCAAGCTGCTCTACGCCTTCTGCGAAGCGACGGTGCCTAAAATCACCGTCGTCACGCGCAAAGCCTATGGCGGCGCCTACTGCGTTATGAACAGCAAGCACATTCGCGCCGACGTCAACTTCGCCTGGCCCTCAGCCGAAATCGCGGTCATGGGGCCGGAAGGGGCGGTGAGTATCATTTTCCGCCGCGAGTTGGCCGAGGCCGACGATCCGGAGGCACGCAAGGAAGAGCTGGTCGCCGAATACCGGGAGCGCTTCGCTAATCCGTACGCGGCGGCGGCACGCGGCTACATCGACGACGTGATCGAGCCGCGGGAAACTCGTCCTCGGCTGATCAACGCCCTCAACATGCTGCAGAATAAGCGCGACGAAAATCCACCGAAAAAGCATGGAAACATTCCCCTATGACTGTCCATAATCTTCTAAGACCGCCTAAGAGTGGCTATGATTGCCAAGTTGCCTGGGCCCCGCCGCAGCGGTGCTGTGGCGCACGGCTGCAGAGAGAAACACAATGACACCTGAAAATCTGTTGGTGCGGAAATTTGATAAGGTTCTGATCGCCAACCGGGGCGAGATTGCGGTGCGTATACAGCGCGCTTGCCATAAACTCGGGTTGAAGACGGTGGCCGTCTTCTCGGACGCCGATCGCACCGCGCCCCACGTCCGCTACGCCGACGAGGCGTACCATATTGGTCCGCCCCCGGCCTCTGAAAGTTACCTGCGCGTCGACCGGCTGATAGAGGTCGCGCGCCAGTCGGGCGCCGACGCCATCCACCCCGGCTACGGCTTTCTCGCCGAGCGCGCTCACTTCGCCCAGGCTTGTTACGATGCCGACCTCGTCTTTATCGGCCCGCCGCCCCATGCCATCGAGGCGATGGGCGATAAACAGGTGGCGCGGGCGACGGTGAAAGCGGCTGGCGTGCCCGTCGTTCCGGGGACCGAACCGGGTCTTGAGGATGACGAGATGATCGCGGCCGCCGAAGAGATGGGCTTCCCCATTCTCGTCAAGGCAGTCGCCGGCGGCGGCGGCAAAGGGATGCGACCGGTCCATCGTCCCGCGGAGCTAGCGGATGCGATTGCGGGCGCCCGCCGCGAGGCGCTCGCTTCCTTTGGCGACGGCGAGGTCTACCTGGAGAAGATGATCCGGGACGCGCGCCACATCGAGATCCAGTTGCTGGCGGACGCCCACGGCAACATCGTCCATCTGGGCGAGCGCGAGTGCTCCTTGCAGCGCCGTCACCAGAAGCTGATTGAAGAGGCGCCCTCCTTCGTCGTCGACGAAGCGATGCGCCAGGAGATGGGCGCTGTGGCAGTCGCCGCGGCGCGCGCCGTCGACTATGTCAGCGCCGGCACTATCGAGTTCCTGGTGGACCGGGACAAAAAGTTCTACTTTCTGGAGATGAACACCCGCATTCAGGTCGAGCATCCGGTGACGGAGCTCGTGACCGGGGTGGACATCGTGCAGGAACAGCTCCGTGTGGCGCGCGGGCGCCGCCTGCCCTTCACCCAGGACGACATCCAGATGAAGGGCTGGGCGATCGAGTGTCGCGTCAATGCAGAGGATCCGTACAGCAACTTTCTGCCCTCGACTGGCGTGATCAGCGATATCTCGCTGCCCACCGGCCCGGGCATCCGCCTGGACACTGGCGTCTACGAAGGTTATGAAGTGACGCCTTACTACGATTCGATGATCAGCAAACTGATCGCCTACGGCGAAACACGAGGCGAAGCGGTACTCCGCATGCGGCGCGCGCTGGAGGAGTACAGCATCATGGGGGTCAAGACGAACATTCCCTTCCACCAGCACATGCTGGAGAGCCATCGCTTCCTGTCGGGGCAGTTCGACACGAGATTCGTCGAAGAGCGCTTCAGCATGACCGACCGTGAAGCTGAGAACGATCTGGAAGCGGCGATCTGCGCCACACTGGTCGCCCATCGCCAGGGCCAGCAGGCAAGCCAGATCGTGGCCCCCGGCAGCCGCGACACGACCAACTGGAAATGGTACGGGCGCTGGCGCCGCATGAGGTAGAGACCATGAAATATATCACGCGTGTTAACGGCAAAGAGTATGAAATAGAGATCGACCAGGAAGAGCAGATCCTGGTCAACGGCGAGCCTTATGCTGTCAACTTCCAACCGCTTCCGGGGGGCGGTACCCTCTCGCTGCTGATCAACAACCGCTCGCTGGAGGCAACGGTCGACGAGCGCCGCGAGGCTTATGATGTGCTTATCCACGGCGAGCTTTACACAGTACAGGTCCAGGACGAACGCGCCTACCGGCTGGCGCAGGCGCGGGGGGTGTCGCTGGGCGCTGGCGGTGATACCGCCATCCGCTCCCCGATGCCCGGCTTGGTGCTGGACGTACTGGTTGAGGAGGGAGAGGAGGTCGAGAGCGGCGAGAAGGTCGTCATCCTGGAGTCGATGAAGATGGAGAACGAGCTGCGCGCCTCGCGCGACGGCGTGGTGCTCCGCGTGCTGGTCGAGAAAGGGGCCAGCGTAGAAAAGGACCAGGAGCTGGTCGTCCTCGGCGACGCGAGCGCAGCGGAGGAGGAAGAGGAGGCGTACGAGGTGGCGGCGTGAGCGATCGGCGCCGGCTGGAAGTCGAAGTCAAATTCTATCTCGCCGATCTGGACGACTTCCGCGAGCGTCTCCTTGCCGCTGGGGCTCGCCTCAAAAAAGCACGCCTCTTCGAACACAACGTCCGTTACGACTGGCCCGACGAGCGGCTGCGCTCACAGCAGCAGCTTCTGCGACTGCGCCAGGACGACCGGGCGCGGCTGACCTTTAAGGGTCCCGCCAGTGGCGACCGGCGCTCTGAGGCGAAGGTGCGGGAAGAGCTGGAGATCGAAGTCGGCGACTTTGAGGTCGCGCATCTGCTTCTAGAGCGGCTGGGGCTGGAAGGGCAGCAGACATACGAGAAGTACCGCGAGACCTTCACTGTCGACAACGTGGAAGTCGTTCTCGACGAACTGCCTTTTGGCAACTTTACTGAGCTGGAGGGAGAAGAGGAGGCCATTCGCGCCCTCGCCGCGCAGCTGGAGCTTGACTGGGAGGAACGAATCGTGGAGAACTATCTGACGCTGATGGCGCGCCTTCAGGCGCTTTATGGCCTGCCGTTCGCCGACCTGACCTTCGCCAACTTCGAGGGGCGCGATCTCTCCATCGCCGCCGTGCTCGGAACGGGCCCGAGCTAACTGTTCTCTTAGCGCCTGTCGCCGCCCATTGCCCCGCCAACAGATTCGCCTTAAAACAGCGCCTCATGAGAACTAGATCGCTCCCGTCCCTTTTGTTAATCTTTGCCCTTCTCTTTGCGGCTATCGGGCCGGCACTAACCGTGCACGCCCAGGAAGGCACGCCCATGCCCGAAGCGGAGGCCGAACCGGGCGGCCCGCAGACGCACGTGGTGCAGGAAGGAGAGAATCTGACGATCATCGCCGACCGGTACGGCGTTTCGGTCTTCGACCTGATGCTCGTCAATGGTCTGGACGAGGACGACGTGATTCAGCCGGGGCAGGAGCTGCTGATCCCAGGCGCCGAAGGCGTTGCCGTCCCCACCACCTATCAGGTCGAAGTGGGCGATACGCTGCCGACCATTGCCGCCCGCTTCGCAACCACGCCGGCGGCGGTGGCGGGCGCCAATCGCCTCGTCTCCGCCGACTCCCTCTACGCCGGGCAGACGCTGGCGGTTATTAGCAATACCGGCACGCCGGAGCCGCGGATGATCACGGGGACGCTGCACGTCGTTCGCCCCGGCGATACGCTGTTGACGGTGGCTGCCCGCTACGGCCTCTCCCCGGCAGAGATCGCAGCCGAAAACGAGCTCCTCCCGCCGGTCCACCTTTACACGGGCATGCGGCTGCGGATCCCACTCACGGAGACCGCGAACTTTGCGTTCCTGCCCGGCGCGTGGCGCACGATCCTGGGTGGGCCCTTGCCCCTGCTCCAGGGGCGCACGGTCGGTATCTACGTTGAAAATGACCGGCCCGGCACACCTGAAGGCCTCTTTGCCGGGCAGCCCCTGCACTTTGCCCCGCATGAAGGTGGCTTCGTCGCGCTGGTCGGACTGGACGCCTTTAGCGAGCCGGGCCGCTATCCGCTCGTGCTCCGGGGCGCAGGTGAAGAGGCGTGGTGGCCCTTTGAGCAGGAGGTCGAGGTGCTTGCCGCCGGCTACCCTACGCAGACGATCAACGTTTCCGCCGAACTGGCGCCCCTGCTGGCGCCCGAGGTGCGTGCCGAGGAAGATGCCTTTTTGAGCACCATCTATGGACAATTTACTCCTGAGCCCTACTGGGAGGGCCTCTTTCAGGCGCCAGTGACCAACACCATCGTCACCGCCGGCTATGGGGGCGCCCGTTCCTATAACGGCGGCCCGTTCGAGATCTTCCACACCGGCGTCGACTATGCCGGCACCGTCGGCACGCCGATTGTGGCCCCGGCGGCGGGAACTATCGTCTTCAGCGACACGCTGGAGCTGCGGGGCGGGACGGTGATCGTCGACCACGGCCTCGGCGTCATGTCCGGCTACTACCACCTGAGCGAGATCTTGGTGAAGGTGGGGGAGCAGGTGGAGGCAGGGCAGATCATCGCCCGCGGCGGCAACACCGGCCTCTCGACGGGGCCGCACCTCCACTGGGAGCTGCGCATCATGGACGTGCCGGTCGACGGGCGGCAGTGGACGCAAACACGCTTTCCTCCCGCGCCGGAACCGCAACCGTAACGTCGGGGGGCGCCGGCGCACACCGCGTCTATCACGCCAATGCTTAACAATCGAAAGTGGCACCGCGCCGTGAACATCGGTATAATTTCTGTTTGCGTTATGCTGTACGAATATGTTGTTGGCGAAGAACTTTTCCCCGTAGATAGGAGCATGTTGTGATCCAAACCCAGACTAAGACACAGACGAAAGCCTACTGGGTAAGCGATTTTTCCCTCACCGAAAGCGATATCGAACAAATTTATAACCACCTGCTGGAAGTCGAGCGGCCACAGACGGCGCGTGAGCTGGCGCTGGTCGTGATGGAGCATCGCGTGGCGCAGGAAAAGAACGAGATCAAGAAGCGCCTGGCCGGACGGGAGGTGTACCAGCCAAAGGGTCATTACGAGGAGGGCGACGAACTGGTCTTTCCGGCGCTAAACTTTACCTACGGCGAGGTAGTCGGCTCCCGCCGCGGCCATAACCCGGAGGCCGGCGATTTCCGCGTCATCCAGGTGGTTGTCGGGGGTAAAGAGCGCGAGTTCGCTTCGGACCTCACGAGTGATCATGTTCTCAATCAGAGCGACGGCTCCATCTTCGAAGCGATGGAGATGATCTCCGCCGAGGACCTGCACGTGCTCTACGGCGACAGTGTCGCGGAGCAGATCGCCGTAGAGCTGGAGGAGCGAGAAGCGTTCATCCATCTCATCGACAAGTGGTTCCTGAAGGGGTTACTCATCGAGGTAAACGTCGGGCACCTGAACCTGGCGGAGGCGGTGCTGGAGGTCAGCGGCGGCGGCACGATGCCCCCAGAGGAGATCCTGCCCTTCCTGGAGCTGGAGACCGACGCGCCGCAGGAGACGCAAGTATTCTCGCTCAACTACGCCCTCCTCCAGGACCGGCGCTTCGACGAAGTGGCCCCACGCGGCGAGATCGGCTGGTATCTGCGCCGTATGGAGCCATCGGCGGTGCAGGAGACGCCCGGGCGGCTGGAGTACGATGCCATCCCGTACAACGAGCGTGCCCTGACGAAGGAGTTAAAGCTGCTGGTCCGGGAGCTGGACGACGAATGGTCCGACCTGGAGCCGGCGACGCGGCCGCAGCCAGTCGTGCTGGCCCTGACCTATCCCCATCGTTGGGCAGGTACCCTGCCCCTCAGCGCGCGCACGCGCCCCATCTTCCCCACCGGCCGCAGCCCGCGCCACCGCGTTATCTTCGTCGACGAACAGTCTCAGGAAGAGATTGAGGGCTGGGTCGTTGAAGAAGGACGCTACGTCTACGGCCTCGGCGACTGGTACGAGGAGAACGAGATTCCCATCGGCGGTTTCATCAGCCTGCGCCCCGGGCCGGAACAGGGTGTATTGCTGCTGGACTACGACCGCCGCCGCGGACAACGGGAGTGGGTCCGGCTAGCTCATGTAGACGAGGGGAACCTGCGCTTCGAGCTCGACCGTCGTACCATCGCCTGCGGCTACGATGACCTGCTGATCGTCGGGACTGACTACGTGGCTGCCGTGGATGCGCTCTGGCGCCAGGCGGAAGCGCGGGACCGCTCGCCGGCATCACTGCTGCGCGAGATTTTCCCGGAACTGGCCGATCTCAATCCGCAGCACACGGTACACGCCAAGACGCTATACAGCGCGATTAACATGCTACGCCGGATGCCGCCCGAGGTGGTGTTCGCCGAGCTGGTAGAGAATCCCGTCTTCGTTCCGGTCGGCGACTACTACTGGCAGTACGATCCCGCCAAAGGTTAACCCGAGGTTAAAAGGAGTCATTTTGACAGCACGTCCCCGACCCAAACTAAAGACCCCGATTCTGAAGCGTCCCACCGAGGACACGCGCTTTTACATCGACTACGATTGGTGGGAGCACCAGAACCTCGACCTTAGAACCTACCTCTACAGCCGTCTCGACATCGGCGAAGATGTGCAACTGGATACCGATCTCGACAAGGTCGATCTGGTCGATCCCCAGACGGCCGAAGTGCGCCGCGTCGACGGATTCCAGTACGTCCTTCAGGCCTACTTCCGCCGCATGCCCGACGACTTTGCGGCGCGTACATCGCTCGTCGACGCGGTCTTTTGCGTGCTGTTGGCCAACGCTAACGAGCCGATGGCAGCGGCCGACATCGCCGAGCGGCTCCAGCGCCAGCCGGACGTGATCCTTAAAACCCTCGGCGGCCCCCGGGTCTACCAGGGTATTCGACCCATTCTCGAAGAAGAAGAGTAGCGGCGGAAAGCCGGGGAACCACCGTGCACGTTTTCGTAGCCGGCGTGATGCAGGGCTCGCGCCTAGACGACCAGATCGACGATCAGAATTACCGCGTGCGGATTGCAGAAGCGCTGCGCGCCCACCTGCCGCAGGCCCGCGTAACCGATCCCTGGACCCTCTACCCCGACAGCCCGACCTATGACGACGAACGGTGTCGCGAAGTCTTTCTGCGTAACACGGCGCTCGCCGGGAAGTCAGACATCCTCATCGCCTACCTGCCCCACGCCAGTATGGGCACCGCCATCGAGCTCTGGGCCGCCTACCACAGCAAGGCGCACATCATTGCCGTCACGCCAATGACACACAACTGGGTGGTGCGCATCACCGCCGACGAAGTGCTACCCGATCTGGAGAGCCTGCTCGACTACATCGAGAGCGGCGCTCTACGCCGCCAGCTGGACGCGCGGCAGACGAGCGACGTCTGAGCGCCCGCTTCCCCCTATTGGAGTCCCATCAGAAGAGTTGACCCACGGCCCCCGACGATTTAAAATTGGGGGGAGTTAACTGTGCCCCAGTAGCTCAACGGATAGAGCAACGGTCTTCTAAACCGTAGGTTGGGGGTTCGATTCCCTCCTGGGGTGCCTTTCAGATGAGAGCGGGCGGCGGCGTTCCGCTCTTGCGTTGTATTTCTATTAGCCTTTTTGACCCTCACCCCCCTCTATCGTATAATTTTGGTTCACGGGCCATTAGCTCAGTTGGAAGAGCAGGTGACTTTTAATCACTTGGTCGGGGGTTCGAGTCCCTCATGGCCCACCTTCGGAAGAGCCTCTAGAAGCAGAGGCTCTTTTTTTTTCCCCTCGCACTCCCGGAACGGAGAGCCTCCCATCGCCACTGTTCGAACGGTCAAAGCAATGGCAAGGGAAGCAGACAGAAGTACCGGTCGCAGAGCTCTCCGCCTTATATCAATCAGAGTGACTATTGACATTTTTGTTCAACTTCTTTAAACTTTCGAGAAGTAATCAAACGCTGTTATAGTCAATATAACAGCAAGCGTGGAAGGGAAGGGACTACGTGCCAGATTACACCATCGCCGTTCTTGAAGATGCATTCGACATTCTGACCGCTTTGCTGGCAGCCGCCGACGGCCGCGCGCTCAGCGAATGCGCGCGCGAGACAGGCATCAGCAAGAACAAAACATTCCGCATCCTGGCAACTCTAGAAAAGCAGCGCCTCGTGCAGCGCGATGAAGAGGGGATCTACCGCCTCGGCATTCGCTTCCTGGCCTTTGGTGAACGTGTGCGCCGCCAGACTGACCTGCTTCGCGCCGCACAGGGGGCCATAGACTGGCTGGCGGAGGAAACAGGGGAAAGCATCTTCCTCGGTGTGGTCGACGGGCAGGAGGCGCTGTGCGTCGCCGCCCGCGAATCGCACCGCTCCGTCCGCCTCTTTGCCCATATTGGCCGGCGCGCACCGCTTTACGTCGGCGGTGTTCCTAAAGTCCTGCTCGCCTTCCAACCAGAAGAGGATCGCGCGGAGCTCCTGGACCAGATAGAGCTCAAACCGTTCACTGCAGATACCGTTATAGAGCGGGCCGCGCTCGAAGAGCTGCTGGCGAACGTACGCGCCCAGGGCTACATCATCTCCGCCGACGACCTCGACCTCGGGGCTCATTCCGTCGCCGCACCCATTTTCGATTACACGGGACGCATCGTAGCCGCCATCTCTATTGCCGGGCCGTCGGTGCGTTTCACCGAAGCGGCGCTCCGTCGCTACGTCAAGCTCGTCCGCGAGGCAGCGGCCGACATTTCTTCGGCTTTAGGCTACGAAGAGGTGCAGGGGCTTGCCAGCGATGGCGACCGGCGCCGCAAATCTGCACTGGTCCTGTAACCAGAGCCACCGTCGAAACAGATCATCAAACCCGTCTATCCGATCGAAGGAGGATAAGATGCAGACATTGTATCGACCCGACAACCTTACCCTCGAGGAAGCCCTACTCGACGAGCTTTCTCCCGACGCTCCCTGGGCCCTTGTCGAGCGCTTTGCCACGCTCGTACGTGAATCGGGAAGCGAGGATGAACGGGAGGCAGCGCGCTACATTTCTGAGCAATTGGAGGCGTTCGGCGTGCCCCACCACGTCTACGAGCCGGAGCTCTTCCTCAGCGTGCCCGTCTCCGCTTCTGTGGAAGCAGCAGGGCGCAGGCTGCGCGCCAAGCCGCCGGCGTTTTCGACCTCCACCGGCGAGGATGGTGTCACCGCCGAAGTTGTCTATCTGCCCTCCGGTGGTCCAGAAGAGGTCAGCCGCCTTTTCCACTTTGCCGACGGTGGAGAAATTGACGTACGCGGCAAGATCGTTCTCACGCACGGCTTCGGCTTCCCTGGCGCCGTCCGCCATTACGAACAGCAAGGAGCCATTGGCCAGATCTACATCAACCCGGGCGAAGACATTCACTGGGGAATCTGCACGAC
>JAWVYW010000114.1:0-12148 GCA_033722535.1 Promineifilaceae bacterium (SeqCode) | reverse complement strand
CTGGGGCTGGCAAAAGGATCCCCCTGCACGTGATCGATAAACAGGGTGAAGCCGGAAAAAGCGTACCGCCCGGCGACTCCCTTGTACGCCTTGTAGCCGCGGCCGTGGAGCCGGTGCAGCTCTCGCATAAGGCTCTCCTGATCAGGCATCGCTTCCTCTCGTCGCTGCGGCGACCAGGCTGACGCGCACGTCCACAGCGACCGCGCCCTCGCCCGCCGGCATGACGCGCAGCGGGTTAATCTCAATTTCTGCCAGACGGGGGAAGTCGGCGGCGAGCTGCCCCAGGCGATAGATGACGTCGAGCACCGCCTCGCGGTCCGCCGGCGGCATGTGACGGTAGCCGGCCAATTTGCGCCCGGCCCAGGTACGCGCCAGCAGCCCCTCCGCTTCCTGGCGTGTAGGCGGCGCCAGGGCAAAGGCAACGTCACGCAGCCCCTCGACCTCCGTTCCTCCGCTGCCAAACATGACGATCGGCCCGAACTGCGGATCCTGCACTGCGCCGACGATGACCTCCTGCCCACCGCCGACCATCTGCTGTACGACGACGCCATCCAGCTGCGCCTCTGGCTGGAGCTCACGCGCCCGCTCTGTCAGCGTGTGAAAGGCGTCGCGCACCGCCTGTGGGCTGTCGAGGCCGAGCGCCACACCGCCGACGTCGCTTTTGTGGGTGATGTCGGGGCTGGCAATCTTCAGGGCGACGGCGCATCCCATCCGCGCTGCCACGCGGGCCGCTTCCTCGGCGGTCGCCGCGAGCTGACTCCGCGGCAGCGGGATGCCGTAGGCCGCCAGCAGCCGCTCCACCGCTTCACTGTTCGGCTGCTCCCCCATCTCCTGCAGGAGCCTCGCCGCCGCCGCGCGGTCGACGTCTTTCACCTGCACGGGCGCCGCGGGCTCCCGGTGCAGGAAGTCGGCCCGCTCGGCGAGCACAGCCAGCGCCGCCGCTGCCCGCTCGGGAAAGCGGTACTCGGGCACGTGGGCGGCGCGAAAATGTTCGACCGCTTCCTGGATCAGCCGCTCCCCCATCACCGCCACGACGACCGGCTTTTCGGCCGTGTAAATGATGGGGATGATGGCGCGGGCCACACCGCCCGTGGTGTGCATCGGCGGCGGCGGCACGATGACCATCACGCTATCCACGCCGGGATCGTCCAGCAGGTAGCGCAGGCTGGCCGCGTACTGCTGGGGCGTCGCCGACGCGAGCATGTCGACCGGGTTGTGCAGGCTGGCCGCCGGCGGGAGTGCGTCGGCGAGGGCGGCGACCGTCGCCGGGCGGAGAGCGGCGATGGCCATGCCCGCTGCCTCCAGCGCGTCGGCGGCGGTGACGCCGGGCCCGCCGGCGTTGGTCAGCACCGCCACCCGCCGCCCGCGCGGGGGCGGGCACCACGCCAGCGCCCGCGCCCAGTCGAAGAGCTCCTCGCTCGTATCGGCGCGGATGACGCCGGCGCGCCGGAAGGCGGCGTTGAAGGCGCTTTCGCTGCCGGCGAGGGCGCCGGTGTGGCTGGCGACGGCGCGCTGCCCGCTGCGGTAGCGCCCGACCTTGAGGGCGAGCAGTGGCTTCCGGCGGCAGATTTCCGACGCGATGTCCACAAAGCGCCGCCCGTCGTCGATACCTTCCAGGTACAGCGTGATTACCCGCGTGTATGGATCGTCGGCGACCGGCGCCAGCAGATCGGTTTCTGTGAGGTCGAGTTGGTTGCCGAGGCTGACCAGCCGGCTGAGGCCAAAGCCCTGCCCCCGCGCCCAGTCGATGACGGCGGCGCAGATAGCGCCGGAGTGGCTGATAAAGGCGATATCGCCCGCGCTTGGCCCCGGCGGGGGTAGAAAGGTCGTGTCCAGGGGCAGGTGGGTGTCGAGCAGGCCAATGCAGTTGGGCCCGATGAGGCGCATCCCATAGCTGCGGGCGACTGCCAGACAGTCCGCCTCCAACGCCGCTCCGGCCGGCCCGGTTTCGCGAAAGCCGCCGCTGCTGATGATGGCGGCGCGAATGCCGCGCTCGCCGCACTGCGCCAGCGTCGCGGGAACGGCCTGTGCCGGGATCAGAATCACCGCGAGGTCGACCGGGTCGGGGACCTCTTCCACGGAGCGGTACAGTGGGCGTTCCAGGAGCCGCCCACCGCCGGGATTGACGAAATGAACGGCGCCCCGATAGTCGCTATGGACGAGGTTGCGGGCGAGGCCAAAGCCCAGCTTGCCCGGATCCTGGCTGGCGCCGATGAGGACGACGCCCTGTGGATGGAAAAATGGGGTCAGCGGTGATGCGGATGCAGCCATACGGCTCTTACCTTGTGTCCCGAGGTAGCGGTATCTTTTTCTCAATCCCGGCGCTGATTATACCCTGTGCGGCCTATTGCGGCAGTCGTCGGGGATCGTGATATAATGGCGCTATGATTTCTGTTGTCATTCAAGCAGGCGGCCAATCAAGCCGCATGGGGCGGGATAAGGCGCTGGTGCCGCTGGCGGGTCGAGCCATGATCGACAACATTCTGACGCGCGTTGCCGGCCTGGGGGAAGAGGTACTGGTCACGACGAACGATCCCGCTTCTTACGAACATCTGGATCTCGCGCTGTTTGAGGATCGCGAGCCGGGGGCCGGCGCCCTCGGCGGCCTCTACACCGCGCTCGCCGCCGCCCGCGGGGATACGGTGCTCGTGCTGGCCTGCGACATGCCTTTTGTCAACCGCTTACTTCTGGAGCATCTGCTCTCTATGGCCGATGAGGCGGACGTCATCGTCCCCGAATGGGAGGGCATGTACCAGACCATGCACGCTGTCTACGCTCGTAAGAAGGTGCTCAAGGCGGTTGAAAACGCTCTGGCAGCCGGCAATCAGCGGATGATCAGCTTTTATCCCGAAGTGAAGGTGCACAAGGTTCCGCCGGAAGAGATTGCGAAGTTCGATCCACAGGGACGTAGCTTTTTCAACGTCAACACCCCCGAAGATCTGGCCGAAGCGGAGCGCCTGCTTTCCCAGGGTCGGTAGCCCATTCCAACCCCGCAGTGTACCTGCGCCGGAGGGCGCCACCTATCCCACTCATACTGGAGGTCGTATGTCCCACCCGGAAATTGACCTGAGCGCGCTGCAACCCTACCTGGAGGACCTTGCTCGGCGGCTCGCCCGGGCCGATGGCGACGAGCGGCGGGCGATGCTCCTGCCGGCTCTCCACCACGCTCAGTCGCTCTATGGCTGGCTGCCCCGTCCCGTGCTAGAGGCGATTAGCCGGGCGCTCTGGGTGCCCCTGGCGGACATCCACGGCGTGGTCGAGTTTTACACCATGTTTTACAACGAGCCGATGGCGCGGCGCGTGGTGCGCATCTGTGAAGATCCGGCCTGCGCCCTCGCCGGTGGGGAGGCGGTGGCGGCGGCGATCGAAGCGGAGCTAGGGGTGGAACACGGCGGCATCGCTCCCGACGGCGGTGAAGCAGTGGGCTACGAGCGGGTGCCCTGCCTTGGCATGTGTGAGTTTGCGCCTGCCGCCCTCGACGGCGCGCGCCCCGCCGGCGACCTCAGCCCGGAGGAGGTGCCCGAATTTCTGGGAGGCGCCTATCCCGAGCCTGGCGCCCGCGTCTACGGCGGTCCCTTCCTCACGCTGGGCCGTGTGGGTCAGGTCGATCCCGGCAGCCTCGACGACTACCGCGAGGCCGGGGGCTATGAGACCGTGCGCCGGGTGGTGAACGATCCCGCCGGACCGGAAGGCGCGATCGAAACGCTGTCGGAGAGCGGCGTACTCGGCCGGGGTGGGGCGCAGTTCCCCCTGGGCCTCAAGTGGCGCTACACGCGCGGCGCGCCGGGGACGCCGGCTGAAAAGCACATTATCGCCAACGCCGACGAGAGCGAGCCGGGCACCTTTAAAGACCGCGTGCTCATGGAGCAGGACCCTTTTAGCCTCCTGGAGGCGATGACGCTCGCCGCCTATGCCGTCGGCGCCGAAAACGGCTGGATCTTCATCCGCGGCGAATATCCGCGCGCCGCCGTCCGCCTGGCGCAGGCGATCGAGGCGGCGCGGGAGGCGCAGTTGCTCGGTCGCGGTCTCTTTGGCCGCCCCAACTTCCACTTCGATATCGAATTGCGCCTCGGCGCGGGCGCCTACATCTGCGGCGAGGAGACGGCGCTCTTCGAGGCGATCGAGGGCCGGCGTGGCTTCCCGCGCATCAAGCCCCCCTTTCCGACAACCCATGGCCTTTTCATGCAGCCTACAGTGGTGAACAATGTGGAGACACTGGTCGCCGCCCTCGCCGTGATGCGGGTCGGGCTGGACGAGTGGCGCGCCCTCGGGACAGAGGATTCCCCCGGCACCAAATGGTTCTGCCTGAGCGGGCATGTAGAGCGCCCCGGGCTCTACGAGGTGCCGTTCGGCCTGACGCTACGCGAGATGATCGAGATGGCGGGCGGCATTCCCGGCGAGCGCGCCGTGCAGGCGGTGCTCATGGGCGGCGCAGCCGGTAACTTCGTCGGACCGGAGCAGCTCGATACCGTTCTCTCCTATGAAGGCGCGCGTGAGGCGGGCGTCCCCCTCGGCTCCGGTGTGATCATGGTCTTCGACGAGACCGTCGACCTGCGCCCCGTGCTCTTCCAACTCAGCCGCTTCTTTGCCCATGAGAGCTGCGGTAAGTGCTTTCCCTGCCAGATCGGCACGCAGCGCCAGATGGAGATCCTCAGCCGCGTGGCCCTTGAGGGCGGGCCAGTCTCCGGCGACCGCGATGCCCTCCTCGACATCGGCTTCACCATGACCCAGACCTCCCTCTGCGGACTGGGCCAGACCGCCGCCTCCGCCGTTCTCAGCGCCCTCGAACGCTGGCCAGACCTTGTCCCGGAACAACCATGACCAAGCATCGGCCCACCTCTAGCTCCAGCTCTATCCTCTATCTCTCGTTAGGCGGCGGCTCGCCGCAGTGGGTGGAGGGCCACGTGGTCGTCGAGTCCCAGACCTGCATCTCTGTCAACGGCGAGGAGCTGGCGACCTTTATGTGCTCGCCCCACGATCTGGAGCAGATGGCGCTGGGCTTTCTCTTCAATGAAGGGCTGATCAAGCGGATGGACGATGTGCGCGCGCTCCATCTCTCCCAGAGCCGGACGTGTGTGGATGTCTGGCTGCACAATCTGGAGGTCGAGCTGCCGGTGCGGGCGATCATCACCGCCGGCTGCGGCGGCGGCGTCACTTTCGACGACCTGTCTGCGCGCCACGAGCCGCTGCGATCCGACCTGACGGTCACACCGGAGCAGGTGGCGGCACTGATGCGCGAGGTGCACCTGGGTGCCGAGCTTTACCAGCGGGCGCGCGGCATCCACACTGCGGCGCTGGCCGACGACGAACGCCTGCTGATCCAGGTGGAGGATATCGGCCGCCACAACTGCCTCGACCGGCTGGCCGGTGCGGCGCTCCAGGCCGGGCTACCCACCGCAGATCGCATCCTGCTCTCCAGCGGGCGCATCAGCAGCGAGATGCTAACTAAGGCGCGCCGGCTGCAGGCGCCCGTGGTCTGCTCCCGCACGTCGCCGACCAGCCTCAGCGTGGCTCTTGCCGAGGCCTGGGGTATTACTGTCGTCGGTTATTTGCGCCAGAATCGGATGCGGGTTTACACTCACCCGGAACGGCTCCTGGACGCGCCGGCGCCTGCGCCGGCCGGACGGGGCACGAACAGCGAGGAAATAGCCTATGACTGAGCAAGTCACCCTGACCATCGACGGCAAACGTGTAACCGTCCCCGCCGGCACGACAATTCTGGATGCGGCGCGGGAGGTAGGCATCGAGATTCCGATCATCTGCTACCATCCGCACCTCACTGCGAACGGCCTCTGCCGCATCTGCTCGGTGGAGACCGGCGGTCGCGTGCAGGCCGCGGCCTGCGTTACGCCGGTGGCAGAGGATATGGAGGTGCAGACGAACACGCCGGCGGTGCGGCGGGGACGGCGCACCCTGCTGGAGATGCTCGCCTCGACGGTCGATCTCTCCGAGGCGCCGGAGATCGTCGAGCTGATTAGGGGGTACGACGCCGAGCCGCTCCGCTTTGACGGCGTTCGCCGCGAGACGCCGGTCTACGACGACAACCCGTTTTACATCCGGGATTACAACCAGTGCATCAACTGCTGGCGCTGCGTGCAGATCTGCGCCGAGGATGCGCAGTATACCTTTGCTCTTAGCTTCGACGGTCGCGGCTTCCACACCACCATCGGCACCTTCAAAGACGATCCGATGCCCGACACGACCTGCGTCTTCTGCGGCCAGTGTGTCGGCGTCTGCCCCACCGGCGCGCTCAAGCCAAAGCGGCAGGCATTACTGGAGCAGGGCGTGGACCCGAACGAGATTTTCTTCCAGACGCGCGGCCGGCGGCGGAAGCGCTCGCAGGAGTGACCTTTAGCCACCTATTCTATGAAAGTGGAGGAATCAGAAAGCACAATGCGACTAGACTATGAACACGACCCTCGAGCCGGGCAGGAGTTCCACTTCCGCGTGCTCAACGGCCGGGCGCCGGTCAAAATAGTTTACTACGTCGGCAACCGCCCCTACGGCGAAGACGCGTGCACGGACGAACCTTGCGATTTCGTTGCCGAGGTGCCCGCCCATGTCGAAGGGGAATTCCTGCGCCTCGTCGTCAGCGACAACAGCGGCTCTGAAGAGTACCGACTACGTATTCGCCCCGCGTACTAGCGCGATATGGTACAATTATTAGGAGAGTTATCCGGTAGAGTATGATGGACCCCTTTGTCGAGCAGCTCAAGCAATCGCCTCGGCTGAGCCTTGTCGCCGAGGAAATTCAGGCGCACCTGGAAGCGGAACGCGAACGGCGCGAGCGCTTCTACGAGACGGTAAGCGAGGAAGAGAAGGCGGAGTTTATCAACGGAGAAATCATCGTGCACTCGCCGGTCAGCATGCGTCACAATCTTGTTCTCAAGCTCCTGCTGAAACTGCTCGACACGTATGTTGAGCAGCATGGGCTGGGTTACGTCGGCTACGAAAAAATAATGATTTCCCTTACGCGCAACGATTATGAGCCGGATCTGTGCTACTTCGGCCCTGAAAAGGCAGCGCAGCTCGAGCCGCAGCAGACGCGCTTCCCGGCGCCCGATTTCATTGTGGAGATTGTTTCGCCCAGTACAGAAGCGCGAGACCGGGGTGTGAAGTTTGAAGATTACGCGGCGCACGGCGTGGGTGAGTACTGGCTCATCGATCCTGAAGCGGAAATTGTAGAGAAGTACGTGCTCGAGCCTGCGGAAGAGACTTCCGCCGCCGGCGCGCGGTATACGCTGCGCCTCAAGGTCAACTCTGGTGAACTGGCAGCGAGCGCCGTACCCGGCCTTAAGATTCCGGTGCGCGCCGTGTTCGACCGCAAAGAGAATCTGAGCGCACTTCAGCGGCTCCTGCAGAGCCGTGAAGATGGAGGTTAGGATGTTACAACCTGATAAAGTAGTCCGCACTACCTGCCCCTACTGCGGGGTTGGCTGCCAGATGAACCTGAACATCCGCGACGGCTACATCTACCGGGTGGACGCTCCCTTCGACGCGGCGCCGAACTACGGGATGCTCTGCGTGAAGGGGCGCTTTGGCACTGATTACGTCAACCATCCGCGGCGGGTGAAGCGCCCGCTGATCCGCGCGAACCGCCACGAAGGGCGCAGCGCCGATCCTGTGTGGCGCGAGGTGAGCTGGGACGAGGCACTGGACTACGTCGCCGACGAGCTGGTGCGCATTGCCAAAACGAACGGCGGCAGCGCCATCGCCAGCTATGCCAGCGCCAAGGCGACCAACGAAGATACCTACATCTTCCAGAAGTTTATTCGCGCCCTGCTGCGGACGAACAACGTCGACCACTGTGCCCGCCTCTGCCACGCCGGCAGCGTGACCGGGCTGCAGCTGGCTATTGGCAGCGCCGCCATGAGCAACTCCATCGCCGAGATGGAAAATCTGGAGGCGTTCATCGTCACCGGCTCCAACACGACCGAGACGCACCCCGTCATTTCCAACTTCCTCAAGCGCGCCGTGCGCGAAAACGGCGCCAAGCTGGTGGTGGCCGATCCCCGCCGCATCGGCATGGTCGACTTCGCCACCCTCTGGCTGCGGCAGAACCCCGGCACCGACGTCGCCGTCTTTCAGGCGATGGCCCACGTCATCGTCAAGGAAGCCCTTTACGACGAGGAGTTCATCGGCGCCCGCACGGAGGGCTTCAGCGACTACGTGGAGAGCCTGGAGTCGTTCACGCCGGAGTGGGCGGAAGAGGTGAGCGGCGTGCCGGCGGAGTCGATCCGCGAGGCGGCGCGCATCTACGCCAACGCGGGGCGCGCAGCCATTTACTGGGGCATGGGCATCAGCCAGAGTACGCATGGTACCGACAATACGCTCACGCTGGCGAACCTGGCACTCCTCTGCGGCCACGTCGGCCAACCGGGCACCGGCCTCAACCCACTGCGGGGTCAGAACAACGTCCAGGGCTGCTCGGACAGCGGCGGCCTGCCGAATGTCTACACCGCCTACCAGCAGGTGGACGATCCGGCGGTCAAGGAGAAGTTCGAGCGCTATTGGGGTGTGGATCTGAACGGCCGTCCGGGACTGACCGCGACCGAGATGGTCGACGGCGCGCTAACCGGCGCCATCCGCGGCATGTATATCGTGGGCGAGAACCCGATGATGAGCGAGCCAAACCAGACGCACACGCGCCACGCGTTGGAGGCGCTGGAGCTGCTCGTCTGTCAGGACATCTTCATCAACGAGACCGGCGTCATGGCGGACGTCATTTTGCCGGCGACCAGCTTTGCCGAGAAAGACGGTACCTTCACCAACACCGACCGCCGCGTCCAGCGCTGCCGGCAGGCGGTGCCCGCCGTCGGCGAGAGCCGCGCCGACTGGGACATCATCTGCGATCTCGGCCGGCGGGTAGAACGGCGGCTGAGTATCACGATGAACTCCGGCTTCGACTTTGTACATCCAGAGGAGATCTGGGAGGAGATGCGCCAGCTGACGCCGGAGTTCTACGGCATCACCTACGAGCGCATCGAGCGCGAGGGCGGCGTCCACTGGCCTTGTCCCAGCGCCGACCACCCGGGGACCCCGTTCCTCTTTGAGGAAAGCTTCCCCCGCGGGCGGGGCAAGCTGTGGCCGGTCGAATTTGGGACCGACTCCGAGCTGCCCGACGAGGAATACCCATTCAACCTGACTACCGGCCGCGTCCTCTATCACTGGCACGGGGCGACGATGACCGGTCACTCGGCTCTCGAAGAGATCTTCCCCGAAGCGGTATGCGAGATCCACCCGGAGGACGCCGAGGCGCTGGGTATCGAGACCGGGGACTGGATCGAGATTAGCTCACGCCGCGGCGCCATCCGCCTGCGCGCCCTCGTCACCGGGCGCAGCCCCCGGGGCACCGTCTTCGTTCCCTTCCACTTCGCCGAGGCCGCCGCCAACGCCCTGACTCTCGACCGCGTGGACGAGCGGGCGAAAATTCCCGATTACAAGAACACCGCCGTGCGCATCGAAAAGACGGCGCCGCCGGAAGGGCGGGAGGCTGCCACCGAGAAGCCGCTGACGGATCGGGGGGCGATCAAGGATCCGGTGCAGGTGCATTGATTTCCAGAACTTTTACCTGCCCCCCGTAATCGAGCAAGCACAGCTCGCACCGTGGCGTGTAGGTCAACTGCAGTAACTTTTCAACAGCATCTGCATACCGCCGGACCTGTTGCGCATAGTCAATATCCACCGTCGCCCACCGCCGTAACGCCTCGTCGCTCATCGCTGAGAGCTGGTTGAGTTTGAAGTCGAGCACGACCCAGCGGCTATCCTGCGGATCCTGATAGAGCAGGTCAATGGAGCGCGAGCGGAGCTCGGCGTCCGCGGCGTCGCCGGCGGCGTGTTCCTCAGCCGTCGTCTGTCCAGCCCCTTCGCAGGCCGCGTCGGAGGCGGGTAGGTGCGTCTCGTCCGTGTAGTAGGGGAGCTCGTGGTGACGCGTGGTGGCTACTAGCGTCTCGTAGAGAGCATGATTGCGGAAGCGCTGCAGCAGCTCGCGCACGCGATCGAGCGCCTGTTGGTGATGCGCCTCGTCGACCAGCCCATAGCGGAAGGCGCGGGCGCGTACCCAGCCGTCGAAGTGGTCGTCCCCGGGCAGGCACCAGGCGGCGAGGGCGTCGTGAACCAGACTGCCGACGATCCGGCCGGGAATGGCGCTTTTGGAATCGTCGGCGGCTGTGACGCGCCACATATTTTGCGGATCGCTCACTCCCGGCGTCATTTCCTCAGCGGGCGATGGAAGGTTGCCGCTCCACGCTGCGGACCAGGTCACGGTGGCGGCGCCAGCAGCGGCGCCCGGCTCGTACGCCTCGGTGTAGAGCCAGCCGGTAACCGGCACACTTGCCGCTTGCATTTCGAAGCAGAGCCTCGGCTGCGAAAGATTCTCATCTGCAAACGAGCGGCGGAAGAAGCCGAGATCGGCGTCCGCCCATTGGAGCCACTCACCGCTCCTGCGCGGCGTGCCGTCGTTGTTGAAGGTGGAGAAGCAGCCGTTGAGGATCAACTTCTGGCGGGCGCGGGTGGCGGCGACGTAGAGCAGGCGTCGCAGTTCCTTCTCTTGCGGTGTCTTCTCCTCTTGGCGGGCGAGTTCGTAGATCGTTGCCGTGACGCCGTCGGCGTTTTGCACCGGGGGCACCACGCCCCAGCGCTCGCTCACAATGAGCTGCCGGAAGCTGGGGCTGTTGTAGGTGATGTCGCCGAGCACGACGACCTGAAAGCCCAATCCTTTAGCGGCGTGGACCGTCATCAGACGGACGGCGTCCGCCGCCGCCTCTGGTGCTTCTCCTTCGCGGGTGGGAGCTGCCCGCAGCTCGGCGATGGCCTGAAGGAAGGCGGCAATGCTGCTCTCGGCGGCGTGGGCCTCCGCCAGCAGTTTGTCCACGTTGCGCACGGCGCGCGTCTGCCCGGCGAGATGGAGGGCGGCGCGGTAGCCCGTTTCCTCGAGGAAGACGTGCAGCGCTCTCCCAGCCGGCAGGCGCGCCGCCTGCGCGCGCAGCCGTTCGATGCGCTCCTGCGCCGCCCAGGCGCGGGGGATACCTTTCTCCACCAGCGCGCTCAGCTTCTCCGCCCAGATGTTCCCTTCCTGCTGCGCCACGGTAAAGAGCTCGACGTCGTCGAAGGCAAAGACGGGCGAGCGCAGAAGACCGGCAAGGGCGACGTCGTCGTCTGGATCGGCCAGCGCCTGCAGGGCGTTGAGCAGGTCGCGCACCTCCGGGCGCTCGTAGAAGCCCCGTCCGGCGCCGACGACGTAGGGCAGCCCCATCGCGCTGAACGCCGCCTCGTAGTCGGCGAAGCTACTGGAGGCGCGGCAGAGGACGGCGATGTCGCCGTAGCTCAGCCCGTGTTCCGGCTCCCGTACCAGTTCGTGCAGCCGCTCTGCGAGTCCGGCGGCGGCGCGGTACAGGCCCTGATCCCCTTTACTTCCCAGCGCCACGTGCAGCTCCAGATATGGCGCGCCGAGAAGCGGCTCGTCCTCCCCCTGCATCCGCTGATCCGCCGGACGGTACCCGGCCACAAGGTCGTCCTGAGCGGGAACGTACTGGTTATGTTCGGCGAGAACACCGGCGAGGAGGGGGTTGAGAATCTCGACCAGCGGCTCGCACGCCCGGTACGAGCGCTGCAGCGCCACACGGGCGCCGCCCCGGTGCGCTATCTCCTTCTCCTGGGCCTCAAAGACAGAGACATCGGCGCCGCGAAAGCGGTAGATCGACTGCTTGGCGTCGCCGACGACAAAGAGACGCCCGGCAGCCTCTGCCATCAGCTCCACCAGCCCCCGCTGGCGTTCGTTCGTGTCCTGGTACTCGTCGACCAGCACCGCGCCGATCCCGTCCAGCCAGGCTGCGCACGCCCCACTCTTTAACAGCTCCACCGCCTCGCGCTCCAGATCGTCGAAGTCCAGCACGCGCCGCCGTTCTTTGGCGCGGTCGTAGATCTCCGCTGCCTGCCCATGAAGGGCCGCCAGCGTGGGCATTATCTCCAGCAGGCGCTCGTCTACGCCGAGGTCAAATCCTTTGCCGGAGCCCGACAACTCACTCAACTGTGCGTCGAAGCTTTCTCGCAACCGGGTGATCAGATCCTTGGCGTTCGGCTGGAAAGCGGCCCAGTTACGCTTGGATCCCTTACGCTTGAGTTGCTCGCGCAGCGGGAGCATCATGCG
>JAWVYW010000113.1:0-12286 GCA_033722535.1 Promineifilaceae bacterium (SeqCode) | reverse complement strand
ACGTGAACATGCGCGTGAAGCTGATTACGCCGGTGGCGCTGGAAGAAGGGAGCCGCTTCGCCATCCGCGAAGGTGGCCTCACCGTCGGCGCCGGTGTTATCACCAAGATCATCGACTAAGCAAGTTTTAGAAACAGCTTAGCAATAAGAGAGGGAGGCGCGCCGGGCGGTGCGCCTCCCTCGAGAAAGGTTTATCATGGCTAAGAAGGCAATACGAACGCACGTTACCCTGGCATGTACGGTATGCAAGGAACGCAATTACATCACGCAGAAGAATCGGCGCAATGATTCCAGCCGTCTGGAGCTGCGTAAGTTCTGTCCGCGTTGCCGTGAACATCAACTGCACCGGGAGACGCGCTAACAATTGAATCAACGGCCGGTTTACCGGCGCTCAGGGGGTTAGCTCAATTGGCAGAGCAACGGTCTCCAAAACCGTAGGTTGCGGGTTCGAGTCCTGCACCCCCTGCTATTTTTATTTACCGAGATACTATTCGCTAGGTCGAGGCAATTAGTGCGAGGCACAAGTAGAGTGGCAAAAACGAAACAGGGAAAGCAAAGAACCGGCGAGGAAAACTTTCTGGTTCGTTATTTTCGTGAGACCCGTGGCGAGCTGCGGAAAGTGACGTGGCCCACCCGAGAAGAAGCATGGCGGCTGACTCTAATTGTGCTTGCTGTTACGGCCGCGATGGCCGTTTTTCTAGGTGTAATTCTGGATACTGCCTTTTCGAACGCTGTTCAGGCGCTGGTTAACGCGCTGGTATCCTGAGTCGGATAGTCGATATGGACGAAAGAGACGAAATTCTGGATACGCAGGCCCTAGAAGCGGACGAGCTGTCCGACGATGGGCGTTCCTGGTACGTCATCCACTGTTACTCTGGATACGAGAACAAAGTTCGTCATAGTATCGAGCAGCGCATCGAGACGATGGGCATGCATCACAAGATCTTTGACGTGGTGGTGCCGACCGAAGAAGAGATAGAAATTAAGGACGGCAAGCGGCGGACCGTGGAGCGGCGCGTCTTCCCGGGCTATATCCTGGTGCAGATGCTGATGGACGAAGATTCCTGGTACGTTGTGCGGAACACCCCGGGCGTGACCGGCTTTGTGGGTATGGGTAATGAGCCAACTCCTCTGCGTGAGGATGAAGTGGCCAAGATCATGAATCGCATGGAAGCGGAAGCGCCGAAGATGAAGTTCGACTATCAGATCGGCGAAAAGGTGCGTATCGGCACCGGCCCATTTGCCGACTTCATCGGCACCGTGCAGGAGATCGATCCCGACCGTGCCAAGGTGCGCGTACTGGTGTCATTCTTTGGGCGCGAGACGCCAGTCGAACTGGACTTTTTACACGTCGAAAAGGTTTAAGCCTGTACGCAGGCCGCGGATAGATGAAGAATGTGCAGGGGCGAGAATTTCTCGCTCCTGTTTTTGTGAATTACCGCCTATTGGAAGTAGTAGTGTGATGGTTCGGACGTCGTCACTGACGGCAGGTCCCAAACATCATAGAATCAGGAGGAGCTCTGAGCGGGCGCTTGTACTCCAGGAGTTGATTAACAAATGGCAAAGAAAGTAAAAGCAGTTGTTAAAATTCAGATCCCCGGCGGCAAGGCAAACCCGGCGCCGCCGGTCGGTACCGCACTCGGCCCCCACGGCATCAATCTCATGCAATTTTGCAAGGAGTACAATGCCAAGACGGCGGGCCAAGTCGGCCAGATCGTGCCCGTCGAGGTAACCGTCTTTCACGACGGCAGCTTCAACTTCATTTTGAAGACGCCCCCGGCAGCCGATCTGCTGAAGCGTGCCGCCGGCGTCGGTAGCGGCTCCGCCGTCCCGAACCGCGATAAGGTGGGCACCGTCACGCAGCAACAGCTGCGCGAGATCGCCGAGATTAAGATGAAGGACCTGAACGCCCACGACATCGATCAGGCGGCGAAGATCATCGCCGGTACTGCTCGGAGCATGGGCATCACGGTTATCGACTGAGATGCGCGCAACAAACTAAAACTAACACTATATCTGTGGCAGGGCCGGTTGGACCGCCCGCTATGACCACGAGGAGTAAGTAGAATGGCCAGAGGACGTAAGTACCTGGAAGCTGCCGCCAAGGTGGACCGGGAAAGAGATTACAGTCGTGAAGAAGCGGTGAAGCTTGTCAAGGAGACGGCGTACACCAACTTCGATCCGACGGTGGAAGTTCATTTCCGCCTCGGTGTCGATCCGCGCCACGCTGACCAGCAGGTCCGCGAGGTGGTGGTTCTGCCCCACGGTCTCGGTAAGGAAGTGCGCGTGCTGGTCTTCGCCGAAGGTGAAGCAGCGCGCATGGCCGAAGAGGCCGGCGCCGACATCATCGCCGACGACGAGATCATCAAGCAGATTCAGGATGGTTGGGTGGACTTCGACGTCGCCATTGCCGTTCCCTCGATGATGGGGAAGGTCGGTCGCCTGGGGCGTGTACTGGGTCCGCGCGGGCTGATGCCCAATCCCCGCGCCGGCACCGTGGCGCAGCCCGATGACCTGGCCGATCTGATCCGCGAGACAAAGGCTGGTCGTGTCGAGTTTCGCGTCGACCGCACCGCAAATCTGCACGTGCCGATCGGCAAGGCCAGTTTCACCGAAGAGCAGTTGCTAGACAACCTTAACTACCTGCTAGACGCCGTCAGGCGCGCACGCCCGGCAGCGGCAAAAGGCGCCTACATTCGTAAGATTGTATTAACAAACACGATGGGCCCGCCAATAAAAGTGGCGGTGAGTGAAGTAACGGTATAAAATGCCGCTTGCTGTTTAACAATTGAACTCTACCCTGGGGACGATCTGTTCCTGGGAAGGAGACTCTCCAGCGGAGAGACTCTACCGAAGACAGTTGGCGTCCAGCTCCGGCGTGCCGCTCTGGCATGGCGGGCGGACTTAATGTGTTGCCAGCCGAGGTGGGGATTTCAGTCATAGCCTGTCGGCTTCGCGCGCGCCTGTGCCGTGCGCGTTGCCTATCACACGTGACATCAGAATCCTCATATCGGCGGCGCCGGTATGAGGATTTTTTATTTCTACCTGAGGAGGTGATAGTTCTTGGCAATCTCAAGAAATCGTAAAGAGGAGTTGGTTGCCCAGTACGTCGAGCTGCTTCAGCAGAGTAAGGGTTACTTTCTCGCTGAGTATCGCGGTATCGGAGTACAGCAGCTGGAAAAGCTCCGCGCTGACGTGCGCGAGGTGGACGGCGCGTTCCACGTGACGAAGAACACGCTGCTGCAGTTGGCCCTGGAAGAGGTTGGTCAGCCGGTGCCCGACGAGCTGCTCACGGGGCAGACGGCTACCGGTTTTGCTATGGGCGAACTGCCGGCGCTGGCAAAGGCGCTGGTCGACTTTGCCGACGAAGATGAGCGCTTTGCCCTCAAGGGCGGCGCCATGGGGATGACCCGACTGACGCCCGCAGAGATTGAAGCGCTGGCCGATCTGCCGAGCCTGGACGAACTCCGGGCGCAGATTATCGGGCTCATCAACGGTCCGGCACAGGGTCTGACGACTACCGTGACCAATGGCGTGCGCCAGTTGATCAACGTCGTGAATGCGTACGCCCAAAGTGAAGACGAAGGCGCGGAAGCGGCCTGACCGAGTCAAAGTACACAATAAGTAACAGAGTCAATACACAACAAACCGATTGGAGGCTTTTTACCATGGCTGATTTAGATAAAATTGTCGAAGACCTGAGCAGTCTCACGCTGCTAGAGGCTGCCGAACTGACCAAGATGCTGGAGGAGAAGTGGGGCGTCAGCGCCGCGGCTCCGATGGCCGGTATGATGGCGATGCCCGGAATGGCCGCCGCTGCCGAAGAGGAAGAAGAGCAGACTGAGTTTGACGTCGTTCTTAAGGAGATCGGCCCGAAGAAGATCAACGTCATCAAGGAAGTACGCGCTTTGACGAGCCTGGGTCTGAAAGAGGCCAAGGACGTGGTCGACGGCGCTCCCAATACCGTTCTCGAAGCGGTAACCAAGGAGCAGGCCGAGGAGGCCAAGGCCAAGCTGGAAGAGGTCGGTGCGGTCGTCGAAATCAAGTAAAGCAGCCATCTGGTTTATCGAGCCCCGCCTGCGGGCGCTTTGATAACACCGGTGTGCGAAAGGCCAGCTTGCACAAAGCTGGCCTTTTTGTTTAATAGAGACGTCATGGTGCGCTTTATTCTGGCATCCGCCTCGCCGCGGCGACAGGCGCTGATTCAGCTCTTGCAGCGTCCGGTCGAGGTATGCGTGGCCGACGTAGACGAAAGCAGTGTCTCCGACCCGGACCCGGCGGTCGACGTGGTGGAGACGGCCCGACTGAAGGCGGAAGCGGTGGCGCAGGAGCTGGTAGAACCGGCGCTGATTGTTGCCGCCGATACCACGGTGGCGCTCCACGGAGAGATCTTGAATAAACCAGCAAGTCCGGCTGCGGCCAGGAGGATGCTGAATCGGCTGCGCAGCCACACACACCACGTCCACACAGGACTCGTTCTGCTGGATACCGAAAGGGGTCAGATACAACAGACGGTCTCCACGACGGCTGTCACCATGAGAAATTATAGTGAGGAGGAAGTGGCGGCTTACGTTGCCACCGGCGATCCGATGGACAAGGCCGGCGCCTACGCTATTCAGCATCGTGGCTTTCGTCCCGTTGCCCGGTTGGATGGGTGCTACAGCGGTGTGGTCGGTCTCTCACTGTGCCGGTTGTCTGAGGCGCTGGCAAAGATGGGAGTGGTGGTCAACCTGCCTGTTGCCACTGAGCAGCACGATTATCGAAACTGCACAACCTGTCTGGCATTGCTGGACGGGCTGCTATTCTGAAACACGGCTCTCAGTAAATCAAGGCCGAGGGAGCCGATGGTACGTGCTTTACCTCGACGTGCGGTCTCTTCGTCTGGCAGCTGGTGGAGGAGCACAACGATCCGGAGCTTGTGATCGAGCAGATGCTGGGCGAATACGATGTGAAGACGAATGGTTCAGGCCGCCTCGTCGCCTTCAATTGCGCACTGGTCGCCGGTGGGAGAGCAAAATAGGGCTGAGCTATCGACGATCCGGCGCTGGCTGGCGCCGGTTCACCTGACGTTGAGTTGAACTGTGTAGCCGGCGGGATTGAAATTTGCTTCGCCGATCTGAATAGCGTATAGACCGCGCGTGGAGGGTGTGAATGTATACTGCTCCGTGCCTCCGCCAAAGTTCTCATCCACAAACTGTTCAATCAGTCCGCCATCCGGGCCATAGATGTTGAAGAACAGGTCCTCATTTCCGCTTGGCGTCACCGTAATTGTGACGTCGTCGCCGGGGCCGCCGCTGAAAAACCAGAACTGATCGTTCTCTGCCAGAAGAGAAGCGGCGACGTTCACCCCTGGCGCAAGCGCTGACTGGAAGCTGTAGTGGTAGTAGTTGCGGTCAGTCAGCAGCATGAGCAGGTACTCGGCGCTACGGCCCTGCGCCTCACGAACGACGACGCCATAAGTGCCGGTACTCCCTGCCTGTTGCCCCGCTAGAGTCTCCGCTTCCCCCGCCGGTGCCCTGTTCTGGCGCACGACCGTTGCTCCCGAGGGGTCAAGAAGCTCCAGCGTCAGATCACGGTCTAAGGCCCCGGCAACCGTCAGCGTAATTGTCTCTCCCGCCTGCACTTCAAAGTCAAAACGATTCGCCTGCCCACCCTGGAACCGGTGCCCCTCCAGCCGCACTTCGTTCGTCGTCGGTGCGATCCTCCCCTGGTCAATAATGGTCGCTACCTGAGCGGTTGGGCTGGGACCGGCAGTGACTGTGGCGGTACTTGTAGCGGTTGGCGTTGCGGTACCCGGGGTGCCGGCGGTTGTAGCGGGCGTGACGCTAGCCGTTGGCGTGGGCGTGCGGGAGTCGGCGGGTGTGGTGGTTGCGGCCTCGCCCTCCGCCGGTGTGACGAGGCTCGTTCCTGTAGATGTAGCAGTCGCACCGCTGGGAGCGGTGGGCTCGGCGCGGAAGGTGGGGGAGGACTCGGCGAGTGGCGTACCGACCGGTGGCGCTGCGCTTTCGCTTTCCTCCACTTCCCGGTTGTCTGGCGTCGGAGCGCCGATGGCGATGCCCCCCGGCGTCAGCGTCACCTGGACCATCGTCGTGGGCGAGACGATGTCGGTAACAGTCAGGTACCAGATATCCGCTACTTGCGCTTCCTTGCCACAGCCGACCGGCCCTCGCCACTGTCTCCATACGCCTTCGACGGTGACGGTGAGTCCGGAAGGCCAGAGGGTGTTGACCAGCATGTCGAAGCCTTCTGCAGGTACGAGCGTCTCCTCCTGGCTGAGCGCCCACACGCCTGGTGGTCGGCGCGCGTTTCCGGCGCAGACGACAACAGGTAGACGCCCGTACTGTCCGCTGACCCGCACTCGCCGACCGGTATAGGCGTCCGGGGCCTCGACCAGCTCCGAGAGCGCCAGCTCTAACGGCGGTCCTGCCTGCACGGGGACGGTCGGGCGCATCTGGCTGGCGCCTCGGAATTCCCCGTCTGCCGCGAAGCAGCCTGCGCAAAGGAGCAGGGCTGTGGAGAGAAGCAAGGCTGCCCAGAGGTGGGGACGCTGGTACGGCTGCAGGCGCGGGGTGATCCTCGTCCACGCTACGCCGTGGACAACTAGTCCCCTCAGCCGTTTGATAGCTGCCTCTGGTTCCATGCTGGCTCGTATTCTAACAGATCCCCGGCAGGGAGGCGTATCCTTTCTGTGCAGGAGAGCGATTGATCATTCATCACTTTCTTCCTATAATCGGTGTAGAATTTCCACCACGAGGGCCAGAGAAGTTAAATTCTATGACTAAATCGCTGGACGAACTGGATCGGGCGATGTTACATCACTTACAACCAGATGCCCGGTTGACGAACGTGGAGCTCGCCCGGCGCGTCGATCTCTCGGCAACGGGCCTCCAGAAACGGCTGCGCAAGCTGGAGGAAAGAGGCGTTATCGAGGGCTATGTGACGCTTCTCGATCGTACAGCACTGGGTTTCGACATGCTCTGCTTCGTGCAGGTGACGCTGCAGAAACACGAACCGGAGGCGGTGGCCCGCTTCCGCGACGCCGTGCAGGGGCTCTCGGAAGTGTTGGAATGTCACCACGTCACCGGCGAGTATGACTACCTGCTGAAGGTCGTGGTGCGGAACACGCGCCACCTGGAGCAGTTTCTCATGGAGACGCTGACACCGATTCCCGGCATGGATAAGATACGGACCAGTCTCGTCCTGAGTGAGATCAAGCGCACGACTTCAGTGCCCGTGGAGCTCAATGGGTACGACGGGGAGGGTTAACGTTGCAGATGATAACGATCCACTTCTTAGGCAACCGGACCCGGTGGGTGAGCTGATGAGCTCCAGCCGGAAGCGTCCTGCGCAGCTTGTACTGGCGGACTGGGCGGCGACGATGGAGCGTTCTCTGCTGCGGCAGATGATCGGCGTTGTGTCGCAGCCAGGCATCCTCTCGTTTGCCGGCGGCCTGCCGGCGCCGGAGCTCTTTCCCCAGAAACGGTATGCCCGGGCCGTGGCCGAGGTGCTGGCCACGGATAGGCGCGCGCTGCAATACGCGCCGCCCCACACGCCCCTGAAAGAGCACATCGTGCAGCTGATGGCCACCCGCGGCGTCCACTGTGAGCCAGAGCAGATCTTTCTCACGACCGGGGCGCAGCAGGCGTTGGCCGTTCTCACGCGCCTCCTGCTCAATCCGGGCGGCGAGGTGATGCTGGAGGAGGTCGTCTACACCGGTATGCAGCAGGCAGTGGCGCCGTTCCAGCCGCGCCTCTGCACAGTGCCGACAGACATGGAGCGGGGAATTGACGTCGACGCGGTCGAGCATTGGCTGGCGACGGGCACGCAGCCAGCCTTCCTCTACGTTATCCCTGAGGCACACAATCCGCTGGGCGTCAGTATCCATCCGGAGAGCCGGCGGCGATTGGTCGCACTGGCGGCGGAGTACGGGATGCCGATTGTCGAGGACGATCCTTATGGTTTTTTGATCTACGACGCTGCAGCGCCACCGCCGCTGCGCGCGCTGGACGAGTCGTGGGTCTTCTACACCGGCTCTTTTTCTAAGATCATCGCCCCGGCGCTACGTCTGGGGTGGCTGGTTGCCCCAGAGGAGCTGGTACCGCAACTGACGGTGGTCAAGGAGGCGGGCGATCTTGAAAGCTCGGCACTGACCCAGCGTGCAGTCGCCCGGTTTCTCGATGCGGGACATCTGCCCGACCATCTGGAGGCGCTGCGCGAGGCGTATGGGGCGCGGCGGGACGCCATGTTGGGGGCGCTCGAGAGGTGTTTCCCCGAAGATGTAACGTGGACGCGACCAACGGGCGGGATGTTCGTTTGGGTGACGCTGCCGGAGGAGATCGACACAATGGCGCTGCTGGAAACTGCCGTCGCGGAAGAGCGCGTCGCCTTTGTGCCCGGAAAGGCGTTCACTGTGCCTGGCGTCGAGCGCCGCCACTGTCTGCGGCTCAGCTTCTCCAACGCGACGGTCGAGCAGATCGAGGATGGTATTGCACGTCTGGCCCGCGTCACCAAGCGGGCACTGCATGAATCATTATTTGTGATGAGTTAGAGAGGAGAGCGCGATGAGCGACGATTTTTTACCAATTAAAGGCATCGATCACGTAGAGATTTACGTCGGCAATGCCAAGCAGGCCGCTTTTTTCTATGAAAAAGGCTTCGGCTTTGCCGACACCGCCTACAATGGTCTCGAAACCGGGACGCGTGACAGCGCTTCCTACGTTTTACAGCAGGGCAAGATCCGGCTGGTGCTGACGGCGCCGCTGGGACCCGATTCGCCCATTGCCCGCCACCACCACCTGCATGGCGACGGCGTCGGCGTCATCGGCTTGGAGGTGCCCGATGCCGCCAGCGCCTACCAGGAATCGACACAGCGTGGCGCTACCGGCGCCATTCCGCCCAGCCAGGAGGAGGATGAGCACGGGGTTCTCCGCTACTCTGCGATCCGGACCTATGGCGATACCCTGATCAAGTTCGTGGATCGCTCCGACTATCACGGCCCCTTTGCTCCCGGTTTTGCAGCGCGCAACGGGCACGAAACGGATCGCAGCGGACGCTATAAAGGGTACGGCTTGGCGCACGTCGATCATATCGTGGGGAATGTGGAACTCGGCGCCATGAATCGCTGGGTCGACTTCTTCGCGCAGACGATGGGCTTCAGCCAATTGCTTCACTTTGACGACCGGGACATCTCCACTGATTACTCGGCGTTGATGTCCAAGGTGATGCAGAACGGTACCGGCAAGGTGAAGTTCCCGATTAACGAACCGGCCGAGGGCAAAAAGAAGTCCCAGATTCAGGAGTATCTGGACTACTATATGGGCCCCGGCGTCCAGCACCTGGCCCTTTCGACAGGCGACATCATCGATACTGTGACGCGGCTCCGGGAGAACGGCATCGAGTTTTTGCGCGTACCTTCCTCCTACTATGAGGTGTTGGAAGATCGCGTCGGAACGATCGATGAGCCTGTCGATAAACTGGCCGAGCTGGGCATCTTGGTGGACCGGGATGAGGAGGGCTACCTGCTGCAGATCTTTACCAAGCCGGTTGAAGATCGCCCCACACTCTTTTATGAAATTATCGAGCGCCATGGCTCGCGCGGCTTCGGCAAGGGCAACTTCAAGGCCCTGTTTGAGGCGATAGAGCGGGAACAGGCGCTCCGCGGCAACCTGTAAAGCGGAGGGTGATATGACTTATTATTACAAATTGGGTGAAATGCCCCACAAGCGCCATACACAGTTTCGTCAGCCGGATGGCTCCCTTTACCACGAAGAGGTGATGGGTATTCATGGCTTTGCCGGCATTCAGTCGATTCTCTACCACAAGCGGCCGCCCACACAGGTGCGGCGCGTGGCGGAGGAGCGCAAGGTGGAGATCCCTTATAGCGACGTCGAGGCGCTGCGTCACCGCCACTTTCGGACCACGCCGATCCCCGCCGGCGGTAACGCCGTCGAAGGGCGCGTGCCCCTGATGGGCAACAACGACGTCGTCCTCTACATGGCGCGGCCGACAGAGGCGATGGACTTCTGGTACAAGTTTGCCCACGGCGACGAGGTGATCTTCATCCACGACGGCACCGGTGTGCTGGAGAGCCAGTTCGGGCTCCTGCGCTACCGCCCGGGCGACTACCTGGTCATTCCGACCGGCGTCATCTGGCGCATTGTTCCGGACGAGGATGTCGAGCAGCGGATGTTCGTCGTCGAGGCGTACGGCCATATCGAGCCGCCGAAGCGGTACATCAACCGCTACGGGCAGTTCCTGGAAAACAGCCCCTACTGCGAGCGCGACATCCGCCCGCCGTCGGAGCTAGTAACCTACGACGAGGAAGGGGAGTATGAGGTGCACGTCAAGGCGCGGGGGCTGGTCACTCGCTTTGTCTATGGCCATCACCCGCTGGACGTAGTCGGTTGGGACGGTCACCTGTGGCCTTATGCCTTTAACATCGAGGACTTTGAACCGATCACAGGCCGCGTCCACCAGCCCCCGCCGGTTCACCAGACTTTTGATGGGCCTGGCTTCGTGTTGTGCAGCTTTGTGCCCCGCCTTTTCGACTACCATCCGCTGAGCATTCCCGCGCCCTACAACCACTCCAACGTCGACAGCGACGAGGTGTTGTACTATGTCGAAGGCGACTTCATGAGCCGGAAGGGGATTGAGCGCGGGTCGATTACCGTGCATCCCAATGGGATCCCCCACGGACCGCATCCCGGCACGTACGAGGGCTCGATCGGGAAGGAGCGGACTGAGGAGTACGCGGTGATGGTCGATACCTTCCGCCCGTTGCGCCTCACCCGTTATGCCGAGCAATACGAGGACGAGGAGTACGTCTACAGCTGGCTTCCCGAGGGGCACGAGACGCCGGAGCCAGCGCCCGCCGACTGATACGCCCAGTTAATGGGCCCTTCCATGCACTCTGCGCCCACCGCGGCGGTGCGGTGCTACGTAACGGTCTCAGTACTCCCACTGAGCTGCATCTGGAGGGGCGATCTCCCATGTCGCCCCTCCTCTGTTTATCCCCATCACTGTTCAGGAGAAGCGCGTGGAAACCTATCTCATTCCCCATACCGATCTGGAAGTTTCCCGAGTGGCCTACGGTTGTATGCAACTGGGCGGATGGCAGGCGGGGCCGGTGTCAGAGCAAGAAAAGCGGGCGGCGCTGGAAGTGGTGACGACGGCGTACGAACTCGGCATCAACCTCTTCGACCACGCCGACATCTACGGATACGGGCGCTCTGAGGAGGCATTCTCGGCGGTCTGGCGCGAGATTCCGCGTGAAGAGGTCGTCGTTCAATCGAAGTGCGGCATTATACTGGCGGGCGATCCGCGGTACAATGGTCCTGGGCGCTATGACCTCAGCTACCAGCACATCGTGCGTTCGGTCGAAGGGAGTCTGCGGCGGCTGGAAACGGAGTACCTGGACATCCTCTTGCTCCACCGGCCCGACCCGCTCGTACAGCCAGAGGCGGTTGCCGAAGCGTTTGACGAGCTAGAGCGCAGCGGCAAGGTGCGCTACTTCGGGGTCAGCAACCACAGCGCGTGGCAAATCGAGCTGCTACAAGCGTATCTCGATCAACCGCTGGTGGTCAACCAGCTGGAGTTAAATCTGCTCCACCACCATCTCATCGGCGAGGGAATCGTCGTCAACGTGGCCGAGGGGACCGGTGCTCGCACGACCGGCTTGCTCGACTACTGCCGCCTCAACGAAATTGTGGTGCAGGCCTGGTCGCCGGTTGCCGGCGGTCTGCTTTTTCAGGCGGAGGGAGACGAGGGGCGGCGAGAGCTTGTCGGCCTTATCGCGCGCCTCGCAGAGGAGAAAGAGACGACACAGGAGGCGATTGCCCTGGCGTGGCTGCTGCGCCACCCGATGGGTATCCAGCCGGTGATCGGCACGACGCGGCCAGAGCGGGTCGAGGCAAGCGCAGCCGCCGACGCGGTTCATCTGCGCCGGGAGGAGTGGTACGCGCTCCTGATCGCTGCCCGTGGGGCGCCGGTCCCTTAAACGTCCTCGATGATTACCCGGTACTTCTGTCCTTCCCAGCTATCTTCTTCCGGATAGTAGAAGGTAAAGGAGAAAGCACGCTTCTGAGCAGCGTCTTCCGAGGGAGCTGGCAGGTCGGCGAAGAAAATGCCCAGCGCGGTCCCCGTCGCCTCTATCTCGTCGCTGCTCTCCCAGTCGTCGGCGCTCCAGCGAAGGTGGAAGGGCTGCGGGCGCTGGATGCGCAGCGTCCACCCGCCCGGCACCGTCCGCACCTGCCGGTTTGGCTTCCAGATCTCAAACTGCTGGCGCTCGT
>JAWVYW010000112.1:0-12412 GCA_033722535.1 Promineifilaceae bacterium (SeqCode) | reverse complement strand
GGTAACTCGGATCATTTCATCTGTCGATGAGACGTGAGGAACGATGACGGCATTGACGCCCCACACCAGCGCCAGCCGCCGCCGCGTCTCTTCGAGCGGCGTGACGGCAAGAATCGGCGTCATAGGTCGGTGACGAGCAATCATGCGCGCGGTAAAACCGGACATCGTCGAAGAGATGATCGCCTCGGCCGCTACCTCGTCGGCGACGGCGCAGCTTGCGGCACTGATCGCCTCCGTCACACTGGTCATCGCCTGCCCATTTTCCAGGCGCCGCTCGCGCCACATCTCATAAGGAAACGCCGCTTCCGTCATCTCGGCGATCTGGTTCATCATCAACACCGACTCGACCGGGTACTTTCCGGCCGCGCTCTCGCCAGAGAGCATCACGGCATCGGTGCCGTCGAGAATAGCGTTTGCCACATCGCTCGCCTCGGCCCGGGTCGGGCGCGGGTGCTCGACCATCGACTGCAACATCTGCGTCGCGGTAATCACCGGTTTGCCCACTTCGTTGCACACCCTGATGATCCGCTTCTGCAGCAGTGGCACCTCCTGCGGCGGTACCTCGATTCCCAGGTCTCCCCGGGCGACCATCATACCATCCGCCGCCTCACGGATGCTGAGCAGGTTGTCGATGGCCTCGCTCTTTTCAATTTTAGCGATCACCGGGATCTGTGCGCCGTGCGCGGCCATCAGGTGCCGTAGCTCCTCAATATCCTCGGCCGAACGCACGAAGGAGAGGGCCACGAAGTCCAGGGCCAATTCACAAATGAGAGCCAGATCTTCCCGATCTTTCTCGGTGATGCTGGAGATGGGAAGATCAAGCCCGGGCACGTTGACTCCTTTACGCGACTCGAGCAGTCCAGCCACCTTGACCGTCGTCCGCACGACCTCACCCTGTTTCTCCGTCACCCGGAGCTCTACTTCTCCGTCGCCGATCACGATACGGGCGTCGGGGCGGAGGATTGCGAGGAGTTCAGGGTGCGGCAGGTGAATCATGGCCGGCTGGCCGCGGTACGGGGTTAGCATCACCTCGTCGCCCACTGCGAGCTGGATGCCGTCGGCGCCGACATGGCCCAGACGGAGCTTTGGCCCCTGTAGATCTCCCAGAATCGCCAGCACCTTGCCTTCGCTCTCCGCAACCTCCCGGAGCATACCCACCGTTTTTATATGTGTTTCGTGGTTCCCGTGCGAGAAGTTGACCCGCGCTACATCCATCCCGGCGTGCAGCATCTGGCGGATGGTCCCCGGCTCGTTGGATGCAGGGCCGATTGTCGCTACGATCTTCGTTCTTGCCATACCCATCCTTTCCCACCAGGGAACGACCCGGCGCACGCTATACTATAGCAGACCGCCCCACCCGTGCCAGAAGAGATATACTATGGGCTCTCTAAAAGCGCGAGGTTGACCTTGATCTCTTCATCTGAGACCTTGGTCGCCGTCACCTGCACACGGTCATCCGGCTCGAACGTCTCCTCAAACCACTTACGCGCCGAGTCACTGAGGACAACGCGCGCCATATCATTCGCGGCGAGACGCCAGACGGCGCTCTCTTTGTCGACGCGGTCGCCGATCGCCACCGTTACGTTCCGCGTTGTCGAACGCGCCGTACGGGCGAAGAAGTCCCAGTGCTGGGGCGTCAGATTAACAAAGCCACGCCGGATATGCAGCGGTTTCAGCTCAGTGATGTAAATAAACTGGCTTTCGGGATCGATCTCCTCGGGCTTTGTCTCTTCGACAGTGGCCCGGGCAGCCTTTGCGCGCGCCTTCGCCTTTTTCCGCCGCGTGCGCCCCATCACAAAGTCCAGGAAGGGCAGCAACCGCTGCAGCTCCGCCGCCATCACGTGGACGACGTCGCTGCCCATTGCGGCTACCTGTTCGGCGGGCACCCGCCGGCTCAGATAGAGCGGCACAACCCACTGCGGCTCGCCGTGGAGGAAGTTGGCGCGGCTGGCTAGGCTAGCCGCCGTCTCCTCGTCCAGCTCCGCAACGCTATCTTTGAAGAGATCCTGGTAAGAAACGCGCTCTCCATCCTCTTCTTCGATCTCCATCTGCTTGATGTGAAGCTGCCAGTCGGCGCCGAGATCCTGCAACAGCTGCCGCCAGCGCTCGGGATCGTCGTTTGCCGCCTGCAGCGCCCTGGAGATCGCCATCTCGTCGCTAATCCCCACCTGAATCTCCAGGCTCAGGGGGCGCGCGTTGAAGGCGATGTAAACATCTTCCTCCGGCTCCTGGTTGGCCGCCAGGTACACAGACTGGCTATCGCGGTTCAGCCCAAAAGCCGGGAGATGGTTTTGCAACTGGCGCGAAAGTTGGCCGTGAAGCCGAGTTACAAACATCTCCAGCTGGGAGAGAGCAAAGTTCAGCGCTGCCTCTTCACCGGCCCAGCCAAAGGCGGTGAAGACGGGCATCGTCAGGCCTACAAATTGTTGTTGCATACTCAAAACCTTTATCTGCTAGTTGTCGGTGTGTGCTTCGTGCTGCCCCGGCTCCATCGACGCGCCTTCCGGTTCGGCGCGCTTCGACCATGCTCTGAGGCCGGTGCTCCTGGAGCAACACTGTCCGGGCCGCCACGGAGAGGCTGACAGGGGGCGGAGATTTAATGTCTAGTTTATCGGCACCGTGCTCCTTGTCAAACCTTGGGCCTTCTGCCAGCCGCTACTTGATACGATACCCCTGATTCTCGTTGTTGAAGATCCAGGCGACAACCGCACCGATCTCAATCGTCTTTGGCAGATAGGTCTTCATCGTCACCGAAGAGGTGCCGCGCGTATGGAGCATGTGCCGTGTACGCTGCATACGCTCGAAGCGCTCTTGCCAGCCACGGAAATTCTCCGGACGCAGATCCACCCACCCCTTTCGCGCCCAGCGATCTATCTCCTCCGACGTCACCGGCACCTCATGATAGATGCTCTCAGGGATGTTGAGCCGCGGCCCCCGCAGCAGGGTGCGGGCATCCGGCGTCAGGATGGGCACGCCGATCGAAGTAATGGTGGTGCGCAACCGCTGGTTCTCCAGCAGGTGACTGTAGACCTCTTCAGAGATCGTCGACGCTGGCGTCGCCATCACGGCATCCAGCGTGCCGTAGTTCAGGCGCAGCAGGTGCGCCTCATAAAGCAACTTTGAAAGCTCTGGGGGCCCTAGCTGTCCGAGCGCTACACTATGAGAATTAGTTTCCTCTTCGATGTGCGCCAGTTTTTCTAGCGCCGTCTGCCGCAAAACGCCTGCGCGGTAGCTGGGTGTCATGACGCTGCTGTCAATACCGGCGATAACGTCATAGCCGGTGTTACTGCCCTTCATCTCCAGCACCGCCTGCTGTGCAATCTCCTCCGGAGTCACAAACTCCATCTGGTTGAGATGGGTAATCGCCTCGAACTCCCCACGGGCAAAGAACCCATTCTCGCCCGTGTCGACACCAGCCATCTGGAGCTTGCCGAGGCGCGTGTAGAGGTTGTGATCTCCCCGGAGGACGAGCGTGCCGTCGAGGACATCGTGCTCGCTTTCATAGCGAAACTGAGGCCGGCCCCGCCGCTTGATCGTCTGGTAGCTGACACGACGGTAGCCGATCATCGCGGCGGGCTTGATCTCCTTCACCAGCGGGCCGCCCGGTGTGCGCGCCATCAGGAAGAGAAGGCCGGTATGGGCAAAGGCCACCGCATTTTTGCTCATCAGCTTCGCGCTGGGCCGGTCCTCGCTGTGCGTGTAGGGAATATTCAATCCCATTCCGCCGGTGCCGGTGGTGCCGATCTTCAGATACAGCCGCGTACCGACCGCGCACATGGCGCGGTGAATAAGCTGTACGTGGCGTATCAACTGGGGCACCGACTGCGATAGAAGTAGCGTACTCACATTCTGCTCCAGATCGCGGCCAAAGGTAACCAGCCCGTCCAGATCCTGATGGTCGACGATCCGCTGTAGCTCTTCCAACAGGTCGTGCGTCTGTTTGCTCAGCGTTTCGACATCCTGATAGCTGATCGCCGTCGCCGTATTGATACTGTCGACGATGACGTCCGGCCGGTGCTGCTCGATGAGACGCACCAGCGCCGAGCGCTCGTACGTCTCGGGGAGGCTACCAAAGAGATCGTCATAGAGCATCTCCCGCCGGACGCGGCTCTGCAGCAGGCGCCGCCGTCGCTCCATGCTGAACGCTTCGCGTACGAAGACATCCCCCCAGGCGCCGACGAGATTGACGTGCGGAAACTCTTTACGTAGGTCATGCAAAAATTCACGCACCTCACCCCGGAAAAGGCTGGCGATGACGATCTTTTTCGGCTCCAGCTGGCGCGCAATTTCGCGCACGATTTGGGCGCCGACCAGCCCCGCACCGCCTAGAATAAGGAAGGTTTCATCGGACTTCATGGAACTACTCCCGCGGGATAGCCCCGCCTATCCCTCCAGCTCGACCGCGAGCGCCACTGCTTCACCACCGCCCAGGCAGAGAGCGGCCACGCCGCGCTTCAGGTCGCGCTGCTGGAGCGCGTGGAGCAGGGTCACCAGTCCACGAGCGCCGCTGGAGCCGACCGGATGGCCCAGCGCAATAGCGCCCCCGTGGACGTTGACCTTGTCCCAGTCCCAGTTGTAGCCGCCGCGGCTGAGTTCGATACCGTTCGCCAGCGCCTGCGAGGCAAAGGCTTCATTCAGCTCAATCAGATCGACCTCGTCCATTGTCCAGCCGACGCGGTCGAGCAGGCGCGGAATCGCGCGCGCCGGAGCGGCGAAGATCCACTCCGGCGACACCGCGGCGTGTGTATAGCCGACGATGCGCGCCAGCGGCTGCGCCCCCTCGCGCTTCGCGGCGGCCCGGCTGGTTACCACCAGCGCCGCGGCGCCGTCGTTTAGTCCCGGGGCGTTGCCCGCCGTCACGCTCCCCTCCGCCTCAAACGCCGCGGGCAGCTTGCCCAATAGCTCCATGCTCGTCTCGAGGGTATAGCCACCATTGTCATAGCTGGCGCGAATCGTCTCGTCGCGCTCGATACGGTCGACGCGCCCCTTGCGGCCCTTCACCTCGACCGGCACAATCTCCGCGTCGAAATGTCCCGCGGCCGTCGCCGCCGCTGCTCGATCGTGACTGCGCAACGCGAACTCGTCCATCTCTTCCCGCGTCACTTCGAACTGGCGCCCGATGAACTCGGCTGCGTTGCCCATGGCCCAGTTCTGGAAGCCACACCACAGCCCATCGTGGAGCAGGGAGTCGGTAAACTCACCGTGGCCGAACTTGTACCCTTCGCGGGCGTCCATAACCAGAAATGGTGCGTTCGACATGCTCTCCATGCCGCCCGCCACGTAGATATCTCCTTCGCCGGCGGCGATTCCATTGGCCGCCAGCATCACTGCCTTCAGGCCGGAGCCGCAGACCTTGTTGATTGCCGCCGCGCCGACCGTTTCCGGCAGCCCGGCGCCCAGTGCGGCCCGCCGCGCCGGCGCCTGGCCCGCGCCCGCCTGAACGACCAGGCCCATCAAGACTTCGTACACGGAACTGGGATCGATTCCCGCGCGCTCGACGGCCGCCTCCACGGCTACCGCGCCCAGCTCCGTCGCGCTCAATTTACTTAACGATCCCAGCAGGCGCCCTGTGGGCGTGCGTGCGGCGCCGAGAATGACTGCTTCACGCTCTCTGTTTTGCTCGCTCATCTGCTTCACTCCTCTTCAGTTGTGGGAATAGCATTGGATTGCTTACTTACTCCTCTAGTATATCCTTGAGTTTGCGGAGAGCGAAACGTCCGACGACAGCCGTCTGCTCTGCCGACAGCTCGCCAATGTTAAAATGACCGACGGTGATGATGATGTTGCCGTGCCGAATCTTGACAACGTTCATTCGCGGACGGCCGACAAAGGGAATGCTCTCTCCCCGCAGGTGCACGGCCAGTGTCCCGTCGCCCAGCCGGGGGAAGGAGAGCGGCGAAACGGTGAGCGAAGAGGCGGAGCCGCCAGCAAGGGTGAGATTCACCGCGTCACAGGCCTCCGCAGCGGCGGCGAACGCCGCCATCGCCGCTTCCGCCTCCCCTGGCGGGTACATGGCGATCTGGTGCGTGAGGAAGGGGCCGGTGCGGCCACGCTCGAAGTTGTTCTCTACCGCCAGCACCCGCCGCCGCAGCAGTTCGTGGCAAAGGAAGATCGTCGTCTCTGCATCGGCCTCCTCTACACCACCGAGCGCATTCTGTTCCGTGCTCTGCCACTCCGGGCTGGCGAGGTCCTCGATATCGATAAGCGCACGGCGTAGCGCCGCCGCCGTCACCGGCGTCACGGTGGCTGTCGGTCGCGCCGTGCGCCTGGGAGTAACCTGCGTCTCCCGTGCCCCCGTAACGTCATTCTGAAGGTCGGACGGCGTAGGCGTTAATGTAATAGCCGGAAAGGGTGTGGTAGTCGTCGCGCGGGGCGTCGGACTGCGGGAAGGTGTCCGGGATGGGCGCGCCGTCGGGGTAGGCGACGGCGTCAGCAGGCCCGTCTCCACGGCGAGGGCGGGCGGTGTGCGCTCACCTATCGCGTCCGCGGGCGTCTCGGTACTCTCATCCTCTGCAGCACAGCCAGCGCTCGTAAGCGCCACAATCAGGCTACAGAGAAATAGCACGCGCCACAAAGGGCGTGCGATCATTGTGTGACTCCTTCGATGAGCGCCGCCGGAGCTTCCGGAAGCTACGCTTCGATGGTACGGGAGGCACAAGCGCCCGTCAACCGTCGGGAACGGGCTCCCAGGTAGCCTCTACAGAACCGCCTCCAGATAATTGGCAATGCCCACGGCAATCCCCTCCTTGCCAACCAGCCGCTCAGGGGGCCGTTTCTGGCTCACGAGGTAGGCTACCTGCTCACCCGCCCCCCCCCCCACGTCGCCCCGGTTGGCGGCGACCGCCACGGACCCCGGCGCCACCCGCCTGCGGGCGATCTCCATCAGCTCCTCGTGGGACACACCTTCCTGATATTTGAAAGTGACCATATGCAACGCCGGGTGTTGCTCGCGGACGCGTCCGATGACCTTCACCGTCGGCACCAGCTTCAACGTCTCCAGCGCTCCGCCGCTGGGCGTCTTGCCCGACCGTACCGCCTCCGGACGATAGTCGGCCACGGCGGCCGAAAAGATTGCCGCCTCGTAGGTCGTCCTCTCCAGCGCCCCTTCCACGAGCTCCAGATAATCGTCAACAGTCGCAGCAAGGTGGTGGGGCAGGTAGTCCGGCGGGCGCATCACGCCACCGCCGTGAATCAGGAGGGCGTCCGCGCCGCGCAGAGTCAGCTCGTGCGCGATCGCTATTCCCAAGCGGCCCGTAAATTTGTTCGTCAGGCGGCGCACACCATCCACCGGCACCGGCGTTGGGCCGCCGGTGACCAGCACCGGCGTCCCCTTCAGCGGCGATGTACTGACCGCGCGGCAGACCTCGGCCACAAGTCGCTCTTCACGCGGAATATTGTGCTTGCCATAGTCCTCGCGCGGAGGAATGACACGCACCCCAAGCGCCGACAGGAACTGCAGCGACTCCGTCAGGATCGCCGTGTGCAGGCTGCCGTGCATCGTCGGGGCTACCAGCACCTGTGTCCGCCCCTGCTCCATGCGTCCGAGCGCCGACCCCAACGTCGCCGTGACCACGCCGTCGGCTGTCCCGTAGCGCATCTTGTTGATGGTGTTGTAGGTCGCCGGGGCGACAAGGTAGGCGTTGAAGGGAGCCGCGTCACTCAGATGCTCCGCCGCCGGCGTCAGCCGGGTGACGACCGGATGGGTGGTACTCCACTCCAGCGCCTCTTCCGCCACATAACGCAGCGCCTCGCGCGAGGTAAAGGCGACGACGTCGGCCCCCTGCCGGCGCAGGGCGCGGGCAATAAAGGGCGCCTTGATCGCCGCGATGCCGCCTGTGATCAGCAGGGCGACCCGCTTTCCCTGCAGGTGGACCCCTTCCAGAGGAACGTCGTGGTCGCCTAGCGGCGAGGGCGGTGGCGGGCTGAAGTCCCAATCTTGCACTTCCATTTTCTCCGTGGTTGCACTGGACGTCGTTTCTTTCCGCTGCGTTGCTGCGCCGCGACAGTTACTCCACCGGCGGCTGCTCGACGGCATAGGAGAGCGTGGCGACCGGCTCCCCTTCTGGGGCGACGGTCAGCGGCACCTCCAAACGGACCTGTTCAATCGAGCATAGCTGCTGCGCCTCCACATCACAGTAATAGATCACCAGCTCGCCTGTCAACGTCGTGACGCCTTCGTTAAAGATTACCGGGATGGAGATGGGAAACTCCGGCGCCACAATGCGCCGGCTGGCATCCGCCTCGCCCAACGCAACGCTGCCGTCGCTACTGCGCCACGTCATCGAGAACGGAGCCAGGTCGTTGACCTTGTAACCTTCGGGCAGCGCAACCTCCAGCCGGATCTCACCTTCGCCGGCGCCCACCGTCTGCGGCGGCAACGTAACGACGTCGCCTGTATACATATCTCCCGGCTGCCGGGTCAGCAGCCCCTTTTCGTCGATCAGCACAATCGTTGTCGTGGCGCCCGTTTCCACTTCCACCCTACGCACGACGTGGTTGTTGGTATCGGCCACGTAGAGGTAGTGGCCGCCGAGGCTGATCCCGCCCGGCTCGTCGAACAGCGGCTGCTCGCCGTCGCGCCAGCCAGCTTCAGGCCCGCCGACGAAGGTTACCGCTTCTTTGCTCTCCGGGTCCACGACCTTGATTTTGCTGTTATACGTGTCGGCAACATACAGCAGTCCATCACGATAGACGACGCCCAGCGGGTGCTGGAGGCGGACCTCGTCCCCGACGCCGTCCACATCGCCGAAGTCGAAGAGTCCGGTGCCGACGATCGTCTCCATTCGCCCCGTTTCGCGATTGAGGTCGGCGGCGCGAATGGCGCTGGCTTCGCTATCGGCCACATACAGACGTGCGCCGTCAGTCGCTAAACCGCTCGGCTGATTGAGCCCCGCTTCGAGCAAGCGCCCGTCGACCAGCTCCTCCCGCCCGGAGCCGGCAAAGACGGAAACTGTCTCTGCCTGCGGATCATACTGCCACAACTGGTGCTGGCCCGCCATCGCGATGTACAGCAGACCGTCGTGATAGAGCACATCCCACGGGGAGTTCAGCGGCGTTTCCAGCGCTGGCCCACCGCCGTCACGAGAGTAGACCTGCTCTCCGGTGCCGGCTACCGTCTCCACCTGCTCCGCGGCGAGGTCAACCCGCCGAATCACCTGGTTTTCTGTGTCCGCCACGTAAAGTGTAGCGGCGTCAGCCAGCGCCAGCCCCTGTGGGCGGAAGAAGGTGGCGCTCTCATAGTCGCCGTCGCTCAATCCTTCGCGCCCGCTGCCGATGACCTCGAGCACGCGCCCATCGAGATCGGTCACGACAAGACGGTTATGATTGGAGTCGGCGATGAAGAGCCGGTTGTTCGCAGCATCGGCGACGACCTTGCCGGGAAAAAGGAGCGGCGAATTCGCCAGGCTCTCCCGCTCCAGCACCAGATCCACCGGCGTGGTGTCGATCTCATCCTCAAATTCCACCACCATCTGCTCCAGCACCGGATCGAACAGCTCGTAGACGCCCTCGCCGGCATGGTAGCCGACGACGTTCCCCAGCGGATCGATCAGCACCAGCGTCGGCCAGGCACGCGCGCCATAGGTCCTCCAGATGATGAAATTCTCGTCGTTCACGACCGGATGCTCCAGCTCGTAACGCTGTACGATGCGTCGGATGTTCTCTGTCTCCCCTTCATTTTCAAATTTGGCAGAATGGACGCCGATAACGACCAGCTCGTCGGCGTACTTCTCCTCCAACCGCTCCAGATCGGGGATAATGTGGATGCAGTTAATACAACCGTAAGTCCAAAAGTCCAGCAGGACGATCTTGCCGCGCAGATCGGCCAGGGCCAGCGGACCGTCGGTGTTTAGCCAATCCAGCCCGGGTGGAAACTCCGGCGCCGGGACCTTTCCCGCGAAGCGACGCGTGGGCGCCGGCGTCGGCGCGACCTCGCCCTCCGTTTCTGCCGGTGCCACTCGCTCATCCCCTGGCGGATCCTCTACATCCGCCTCAACCTCGTTGGGAGCAGAGCGCTCCGTGACGGGGGTCCCCTCCTCACGATCCACAGCGGGCGCCACATCTGGTTCGCCCGTAGCCGCCACCGGCGGTGGCGCACCGGCGGTGTCCTGCTCCGATAGCGGCTCGCCGCCTACAGCACAACCCGCTGCCAGTAGCCCCACGACAAGGAGGAGCATCAGCAGGTAACCAGGTTTAGGCAACTTCTTCATTTGTCCGTCGTCCTTCCGCACTAAGCGCTCGAACCGCCGCCTCCCACATTGGGGGCCGCCTCGACCGGGAGCCTATTCTATCACGTCAGTCTTGGCAGAAGATTAAGGTTAACAGTTCCACAGAGCCGGGCGCAGCGCGCGGGGGAAACGTGATATAAAAGGCTACAGTCTCGCTCCGGCCTCGGATGCAGTCCACGGACCGGCGGCCCTGACTCCGCCGTGAACTGATGGGAGCTCTTGTTTATGAAGAACCTTTCTCTACCGATCATAGTTGGCCTGCTGATGCTGACGGCGTTAAGCGCCGGCTGTAGCGACCTGGCCCAGGGTGACGATGCCACAACCGCCGTCGAGCCCACCAGCACCCCCGCCCCCACCGCAACTGCGGTAACCGAAGCAGCCGAAGGCATCGGCCGCGCCTTTTACCAGGCGTGGCAAAATATGGACTTCGCCGGCATGTACAGCCTGCTTTCTCCCCAGAGCCAGGCACTAGTCGATCGGGACGCTTTCATCGAGCTCTACCAGGAATCGATGGCCACCGCCACCGTGCAGGCGGTTCACACGCAGCCGCTGGCGGCGATCCAGGAAGGAAACCACGCGCAGATGAACGTGCGCGTGGTGTGGGATACGCTACTCGTGGGGCAGATCGCGCGCGAGCATGAGATGAAGCTGGTCCACAATGGCGGGCGCTGGGGCGTCATCTGGGATGAGCAGCTGATTCTGCCGGAGCTTGAGGGCGGGCAGCGGCTCCATATGACTTACCAGATTCCCGCGCGGGCCAACATCTACGACCGTCAAGGGCGGGCGCTGGCCTACCAGGGGACGGCAATCACGCTCGTCGTGGTCCCGGGAGAGGTGACGGACGAGGAGGGGATGCTGGCGGCGCTTAGCCCGCTGCTGAATGAGAGCCCAGAAATGATCCGCGCCCGCTATGCCACCGCCCAGTCGCACTGGCGTGTTCCCCTGGGCGATGTGGCGAGCGAGGTTCTCCAGGAGCAGGGAGAGGAGCTGCAACCCTACCTGAATAACGGCCTTTACACCGAGCAGCGGCTGACTCGTCTCTACCCGGAGAACGGCGTCGCGCCCCATCTGGTCGGTTACGTGCGCGCCATTCCTGCCGAGGAGGTTGAATGGTACCGACAGCAGGGCTACCGCGGCGATGAGATCGTCGGGCACGCCGGCGTCGAGGCATGGGGCGAGCCCTACCTGCGCGGCGAGCGCGGGGGCACCCTGACCATCGTCGGTCCGAGCGGCGAGTATATTGAGACGGTGCAGGAGACGGAGCCGCGCCAGGCGCGCAGCATATACCTGACCATCGATATGGAGTTTCAGAGTAAGGTCGAGGCGGCGCTGGCCGAAGCGGTCGAAACGTCACCTGGCGTCGCCGGCTCTGTCGTCGTGCTCGACGTCAACACCGGAGACGTGCTGGCGATGGCCAGCTACCCTGGCTACAATCCGGCGATCTTTGACGTCACTCGACCTGACACTGATGGGGAGCTGAATGCAGTGCTCAGCGATCCTGCCGTCCCCCTGCTCAATCGTGCCGCCCAGGGCGCCTATCCCTCTGGCTCAATTTTTAAGGTCATCACCCTTGCCGCCGGGCTCAACAGCGGTCTCTACACGCCGGAGAGCACCTACGTCAGCGTCGGCTCGTGGCGTCGGCTGGGCGACAACTACATCAAGCGCGACTGGCTCTCCGGCGGTCACGGACGCGTGACGATGAAGCGAGCGATTACCGTCTCCTGCAATACTTGCTTCTACGACATGGGCTATGAAGTCAACGCCGTCGACCCCTACCTGCTTCCGGCAACCGCGCGGCAGTTTGGCCTCGGCGCACCGACCGGGATCGAGGGCATCGACGAAGCGTCGGGTAATATCCCCGACCCGGACTGGAAGCTGGCGCGCCAGGGCGAAGGCTGGGCAGCCGGCGACGCCGTCAACATGGCAATCGGCCAGGGCTTTGTGCAGGTAACGCCGTTGCAGATGGTCCGCCTCTACGCCGCGATCGCCAACGGTGGCACGCTTTACCAGCCGCGCCTCATCGACCGGCTGGGTGCGGCGGGTGGCGCACCGGAGGAAGAGTGGCCGGTACGGGAAAGCGGCAGCCTGCCTTACACGCAGGCCCACCTGGAGGCGGTCCAGGAAGCACTATGGAACGTCGCCAACGTTGGCTATGGCACTGCCACGCGCCGCTTCGTCGGCCTGCC
>JAWVYW010000111.1:0-12661 GCA_033722535.1 Promineifilaceae bacterium (SeqCode) | reverse complement strand
TTTCTGGTGGCGCTCGTGGGCGGCACCCTCTACTTCGCGACGCGGCTGGTGCCCGGGTGGGTGGAGAAGCTGTACTTTGATCGCCTGTTGCAGGAAGGAGGTGCTGGACTTTCGCTGGGGGCGTTATTGGCGGTGCTGGTCGCCGTCGAAGTGGCGCGTGTGTTCTTTGACACCGGCGGCAAGATGGGCGAGACGGTGCTGCGCAACCACGGCGGTTCGCTGATGCGTTACAATATTGTGACCAACATGCTGCGCCGGCCGGGGGCGCTGCCGCCGCCGGTGCCGGCGGGGGACGCCGTCAGCCGCCTCGGCGACGACGTCGCCGACTTTGCCGACTTCCCTACCTGGTTGCCCTACCTGGTCGGCGAAGGGCTCTTCACCCTGGGCGCACTGGCGATTCTCTTTCAGATACAGCCGCGGATTACGCTGGTGGCGCTACTGCCGCTGTTGGGCGTGCTGCTGCTCAACCGCTTCGTTTTTCGGCGCACGCTGCTGTACAGCCGGGCCAGCCGCCAGGCGGCGGGAGAGGTGAGCGGCTTCCTGGGCGAGATCTTTGGCGCGGTGCAGGCGGTGAAGGTAGCCGATGCCACGGAGGGCATCGTCGGCTACTTTCGGCTGCTCAACGACGAGCGGCGCCGGGTGAGTGTGCGCCACACTGTCTTTGGCGCTCTTTTCCACGCCCTTTTCCGGAATATGGGGGATCTTGCCGTCGCCGTCATGGTCATTCTCAGTGGCGGCGCGCTGGCGCGGGGGGAAATGAGCGTTGGCGACTTCGTCCTCTTTAGCAGCTACCTCTTCTATGCCAGCAACTTTCCGGCGATGATCGGCGGGTATCTGACGGAAATCGCCCAGGAGCGGGCCGTCCTCGATCGCCTCCAGGAGTTGCAGCCGGAAGCGGCGCCGGAGAGCATGGTGGCGCCGGTCGTGCTGGAGGCACCACGGGCGCAGCGCGCTCCTGCCGGGGATGACAACCTGCTGACACAGAGCACACCGGGCGTCCCGCTGCTACACGCGCGCGGGTTGTCTTGCCGCTTCGACGGTGGCGGCGGTGTAGAGGACGTCGATCTGGCGCTGCCGGCGGGCACGCTGACGGTGGTGACTGGCGCCGTCGGCGCCGGCAAGACGACGCTGCTGCGGGCGCTGCTGGGCCTGCTGCCGCGCGATGGGGGCGAGATCTGTTGGCTGGGCGAGCCGGTGGCCGATCCTGGTGACTTTTTCGTGCCGCCGCGGGCGGCGTACACTCCCCAGGTGCCGCGCCTCTTCAGCGAGACGCTGCGCGAGAACATTCTGCTTGGCGCGCCGCATGACGACGAAGCGCTGTGGGCGGCGATTGAGGCAGCGGCGCTGGCGCCGGACATCGCTCGCCTGGAGCAGGGGCTGGAGACAGTGGTGGGGCCGCGGGGCGTGCGCCTCTCGGGCGGACAGGTACAGCGCGCGGCGGCGGCGCGAATGCTCGTGCGCCGGCCCGCGCTGTTGGTGATGGACGACCTCTCCAGCGCCCTCGACGTAGAGACGGAGCGGCAGTTGTGGCACAACCTGCTGGGCGAGGAGGGCGTGCACGGTCGGGTGACGCTGCTGGTTGTCTCCCACCGGCGCGCCGCTCTGCGCCGGGCAGACCAGATCGTGGTGCTCGCCGAGGGGCGCGTGGCCGCGCGCGGCACGTTAGAAGCGCTGCTGGAGACCTCGCCAGAGATGCAGGCGCTGTGGGCAGCGCAGGAGTAACGGGGTTGCTGACTGGTGCCGTCAGCCCCTCTGCGCTTCGGGTGCCAAGTCTACCCATGTCATCCGCGTTCCCAGGGCCTGCATCGTCTCCACGAAGCCGGGAAAGCTATCCGCGATGCAGGCGGCGTTCTGCACCGTCGTCGCGCCGCTGGCGACGAGGCCGGCGACGGCGAGGGCCATCCCCAGCCGGTGGTCACCATGGCTGTCGACGCGGGCGCCCTGGAGTTGGACCGGGCCGCGAATAGCCATACCGTCTGCATACTCCTCCACCTCAGCACCCATCCGGCGCAGTTCACCTGCCAGCCGTCCGATGCGGTCGACCTCTTTGACGCGCAGTTCCGCGGCATCGTGCAGGCGGCTGGTTCCTACAGCCTGGGTGGCGGCGACGGCCCAGATCGGCAGCTCGTCGATGGCGCGGACGACGCGCGCGCCAGCAACCTGCACTGCATGCAGTGGGTGCGCGACCACCTCCAGAGTCCCGACCGGCTCGCCGCCCGTTTCGTAGCGTCCGCTTTCTGAAACGGATGGACCCATTTCGCGCAGCAGATCGAGCAGTCCGGTGCGCGTCTTGTTGAGACCCACGCCCTCGACGGAGATTGCCGAGCCGGGCACGATAGTCGCGGCGACCAGTGGGAAGGCGGCCGATGAGAGATCGCCCGGTATGCTCAGCGCGAGCGGTTGCAGGGTCCGTGCCCCTTCTGCGGCGGCGAGTGTCACGCGGTCGCCGCCTGGCTCGATCCGTATGCCCATCGCCGCCAGCATCCGCTCCGTATGGTCGCGGGCGGGGCCGGGTTGGTAGATGGTCGTCTCCCCGTCTGCATAAAGGCCGGCAAGGAGGACGGCGCTCTTGACCTGGGCGCTGGCGACCGGCATCCGGTACTCGATCCCCCGGAGCGGGGCGGGGTGGATCGTAAGTGGCGCACGTCCCTCTTGCCCGCTGATCTGCGCCCCCATCTGCCGCAGGGGTGTAACGATGCGCGCCATCGGGCGTTGCCGGAGCTGCTCGCTGCCGTCCAAGGTCGAGGCGAATGATTGCCCGGCGAGGATGCCGGCGAGAAGGCGCATGCAGGTCCCGGCATTGGCGCAGTCAAGGGGCGCGGCTGGCGCCTGCAGACCACGCAAGCCGCACCCGATGATCTGCAGGTTCCAGGCGGTCGGCTGCTTCGCGCCGTTCGGGTGCGTGGGAGCGGTCTCGTCGGTATGAACGGCGACGCCCAGTGCCTGTACCGTTGCCAGTGTTGCCCGAGTGTCGCCAGCCGGCAGCCAACCGTTAATCTGGCTCTCGCCGTCTGCCAGCGCCGCCAGCAGGACAGCGCGGTGGCTGATCGACTTATCGCCGGGGACGCGGATCGCCCCTCGAAGCGGCGTCGTCTGTGGGAGGATACGGAGTGCTCTCAACGACGGGAGACGGTGACCGTTGGTTAGCCTTCGTCGAGGCGCGCCACCGGCGGTCGCCCTTGCGCTTCAGCCTGCGCCAGCGCGTGGTGGACGAAGAGGGCGTTGTGGCGGCGCAGAAAATCGTCGACGGTGGCCTCTGGGTGGCGCTCACTGTCCTCCGCTCGCGCTGCCTCCAGCTTTTCGCGCAGGTCAGCTATCTCCGCCTCGGGAATGTAGGCCGGGGCAGGACTAAACTCCCTTAACTGACCTGCCTGCTCTGCCTGGCCCTCGGCGTGCTCCGGCCCGGGCAGAAGGCGGGCCAGAATAAGATCGCCTACCTCGGCGCCGCCGCGCCCAGCCGGGTCATAGACGTCGACCATTTCGTCGGTCAGAAAGTCACGCAGGTGCAGGATCTGCCCATCGTAATCTTCGAGGACGTAGCCACCTGCCGGCCCGGACTGCAGCCACGCTTCCAGGACCGACTGCTGAGGCGTCGAGAGATCCTCCCACCGCTCCTCCCGATAGCGATCGGCGAGCCGCTCCGTCTCCTCATCGGGCTGATAGTCGAAGACAAACCAGTCAAAAAAGCGCAGCGCCTCATTTTCGCTCATCTCGGTAGCGTTCTCGACGGTGTAGTAGCCGTTCCAATAGTGGGAAAGGGCGGCGGCGAAGGGGATGGCGAAGCGTTCGTCCTGGGCGAACGTCAGCATGTCCTCGCGCAGAAAGCGCACGGCAAGCGACCGCCCCAGGCGGGCGCGGTCCGCCTCGCGATCGGCGTTCATGTGACATTTTTTATACTTGCGCCCGCTGCCGCACCAGCATGGCTCATTCCGACCGGGTCTATCGGCCATTGCTTTCCCTCTCTTCCAGCGCATCCAGGACCGGGATCAGCTCCTGCAAGCGGGTAATAGTATAGTCTGGCTGCACGCCGTCGAGGGGGCGGTTCAGGTGTGGCGGATCGATAAGAACGCTTATCAGCCCACTCTCGTTGGCGCCGGCGATGTCATGGTCAGGCCGGTCGCCCACAAAGAGAGCCTCTTCGGCGGCTATGTTCAGCATGTCGAGCATCAGCTCGTAAATACTTGGATGCGGCTTCATATAGTCAGTATCACCAGAGGCGATACGGGCGTCGAAGTAGTCGATCAGCTCGTAGTGGCGCAGCTCGACGTCACGCATCCACATCGGAAAGAAGGAGTTGGTAATCAATCCGAGGCGGTAGCCGCGGCGACGAAGCTCCTCAAGCACTTCTACTGTATCTTCGTAAACTTCGACGCCGGGTACCGGGCCCCACATGGAGGCGTAGATCTCCATAACTTCCTCGAGATCAAGCGCTTCTCCGGGGACGCCGGCATCGGTGCAGGCGAAGCGCAAGGCGTTGGCCAGGCTGGGCGCAGACCAATCCTCCCGTGCGGTGTCCCAGACCTCCTCTACCCGCCTCCGATAGTGCTTTAAGAACAGCTCGCGATCGCAGAGATTATGACCGTGACCGGTGAGATAGTCATAAACTTTGTCGATCCGCGGCCGCGCCAGCTCCTCCCAGCCAATCGTAAAGCCGGACCAGTCGATCAGTGTATCGTCGAGGTCGAAGATGACGGCTTCAACCCGTCTTTCTTTGTCGGTCATGTGAGTTAGCGTCGTCGCCTACTTGCGGAAGAGTTCGCGCACCACTATTTCGCGCTGAATCTGGCTGGTGCCTTCGTAGATCTGAAAAATCTTGACGTCGCGCATCAGCTTCTCTACCGGGTACTCCGCCATGTAGCCATAGCCGCCAAAGACCTGGACGGCGTTAGTGGCGATCTCCATCGCGCGGTCGGCGGCGTAGGCCTTGGCGAAGGCGGCCTCGAGTGTGTTGCTGCCCTTCTGTTCGGCGGCCAGCGCCGACTTCCAGACCAGCAGCCGCGCCGCTTCCACCTCCATAGCCATATCGGCAATCATGTGGCCGATCACCTGGTGCTGCCATAGCTGCTTGCCGAAGGTCACCCGCTCCTTGGCATAACGGATCGACTCGTCGAGCGCGCGTTGGGCGACGCCGACGGCGCCGGCGGCGGTGGCCGGTCGGCTGCGGTCAAAGACCTTCATGGCGATCAGGAAGCCCATCCCCTCCTCGCCGAGCAGTTGTTCTTCCGGCACTCGAACATTGTCGAAGACCACTTCGGCGGTGTCCGAGGCGTGCTGGCCCATCTTTTCGAACGGCTTCCCCACGCTGACGCCTTCCCAGTCGCGGTCGACGATGAAGCAGCTCATCCCCTTGTAGCGAACGTCGGGATCGGTGTAGGCGAAGACGGTGTAGAAGTCGGCTACCGTGGCGCCGGTGATGAAGGTCTTGCTGCCGTTCAGGACGTAGTGTCCATTTGCCTTCCGCGCCGTGGTGCGGATGCCGGCCACGTCGGAGCCCGCCTCCGGTTCTGTGGCGCAGTAGGCGGCCAGCTCGCCGGAGACGAGCCGGCCGCAGTACTCCTCTTTCTGCGCTTCGTTGCCTGCGATGAGAATCGGCAACATGGCGAGGGCGTTGACGCCGAGTGCGGTGCTGATGCCAGAGTCGCCCCATGCCAGCTCTTCCTGCACCAGGACCTCTTCAAAGAGGCTCAACCCCAGACCACCATACTTTTCCGGGATGTTGGCCGCCGTCAGCCCCATCTCCTGCGCCTTTTTCACGATCGGCCAGGGGTATTCGTGCGTGCGGTCGTAATGTTCGGCCACCGGCGCAATCTCGTTGCGCGCAAAGTCACGCGCCAGTTGCCGGATCATCTCCTGCTCTTCGGTTAGCTGAAAGCTAACACCATTGTCACTCATCGTCAGGCTCCTTTGTCTGTTCGTAGTGGGCTGCTCAGTCCGGCCGCAGCTCGCGCTTCAGGATCTTGCCCGTCGCGTTCATCGGCAGCGTGTCACGGAACTCTATCATGCGCGGGTACTTGTAGTCGGCCATATTCTCTTTGGCCCAGGCCCGTAGCTCATCTTCGCTCACGTCGGCGTCCGCCTTGGGGACGACAAAAGCTTTTACCTCTTCGCCATATTCGTCGTGGGGCACGCCGACCACAGCGGCGAGGCTGACCGCCGGGTGGGTCATCAGTACCTCTTCCACCTCGCGCGGATAGACGTTAAAACCGCCCCGGATCACCATATCTTTTACGCGATCGACGATGTAGAGGTACCCATCTTCGTCAAAGCGGCCGATGTCGCCAGTGTGGAACCAGCCGTTGCGGAACACCTCTTCGTTTGCTTCGGGCCGATTGTAGTAGCCCTTCATCACATTATGACCGCGAATGACGATCTCGCCCAACTCACCCTGCGGCACATCTTCGTCATTTTCGTCCACTACACGGATCTGCACGCCCCACACCGGAACGCCAACGGAGCCGGGCTTCGTCGGCCGGTCGATGCGGTTGAAGGTGGCAACGGGGCTCGTTTCGGAAAGGCCGTAGCCTTCCAGGATCTTGACGTTGAAGCGCTCTTCGAAGGCGCGCATCACCTCGACCGGCATCGCCGAGCCGCCGGAGCAGGCCAGGCGCAGGTTTTGCGCGATCTTTTCCAGGTCGTACTTCTCAGCGCCTGGATGGTTGAGCATCGCCCAGTACATCGTGGGCACGCCGGCAAAGACGGTGACATCGTCGCGGTCCATGATCGCCAGCGCGGCGTCGGGATCAAAACGCGGTAGCAGGCTCAGCGCCGCGCGGGCGTAGAAGCCGGCGTTCATCTGCACCGACTGGCCGAAGGAGTGGAAGAGCGGCAGCGTCACCAGATGTACGTCCTCGCCCGGCCGTACTTCGTACATGTTGTCGGCCAGACGGGCGTTCATCAACATGTTCATGTGCGATAGCTCGGCGCCCTTCGGTTTGCCGGTGGTGCCGCTGGTATAGAGGATGACAGCAGTATCGTCGGCGCCTGTCTGCACGGTGGGGTAGGTGGGGGGCCTGTTGTGCATCAGCTGGCCCAGCGTCTTTGTTCCTTCGATGGGCGACGGTCCGGCCGGGTTGGCGGTGATCATAATAAAATGTTGGCACTCGTCCGCTTCCTGGAACCCGGCATACCCCATCTGGCCCATCGGCAGCTGCTCCGTGCCTTCGAAGCAGAAGTAGGCGTGGGCATCAGAATCGTTCAGATGGTAGGCGATCTCGCGCGGCTTTAGCAGCACGTTTAGCGGCACGACCACCGCCCCCGCCTTCAGAATGGCGTAGTAGACGATGGGGAAGTAGGGCACATTGGGGCAGCTTAGTGCCACTTTGTCGCCCGGCTCGATACCTGTCTCCGTCAGCGCATTGGCCACCTGGTTGGCCGCCGCGTTAATCTGCGCGTAGGAGAGCTTCATATCGTTAAACATAACAGCGGTAGCGTCCGGCGCCTCGCGGGCGCTGTCCTCGAGCAAAACGGCTAGGTTAATCATCGGATCCTCCTCCTGGGAAATTGTGGTACTGGCGAAACAGTGAGCAAGCGCTTCCCATCTATTATAGCCCAAGATTTCCCTTTTGGTGAGCCCCAAACGAGCGGTATAATGTCCTCATGCCAAACGAACCACAGTTTGATCCCGTTCTTTTCCGCCAACAGTTTCCTGCCCTGCAACAGACCGTCGAAGGCCGCCCCGCCATCTATCTGGATGGCCCCGGTGGCACACAGGTTCCTGAGCAGGTCGTCCAGGCCATGGCCGGCTATCTCCGCGCGGGCGGCAGCAACACCGGCGGCCCATTCGTCACCAGCGCCCGCTCAGACGCCATGGTCGATGCGGCCCGGGGCGGGATCGCCAGCTTATATAATGCCGCGCGTCCGCAGGAGATCGTCTTCGGGCAGAATATGACGAGCCTCACCTTCTCCCTCAGCCGCTCGCTGGCCCAGAGCTGGAAAGAGGGCGACGAGATCGTCGTGACCCGCCTGGACCACGACGCGAACATCAGCCCCTGGCTGCTGGCGGCGCGCGAGCGGGGCGTGACGGTGCGGTGGCTCGACTTTCATCCGGAGGACTGCACCCTGGCGCTGGAGACGCTACCCGATCTGCTCACGCCGCGCACGCGTCTGGTGGCGGTGACTCACGCCTCTAACGCCGTGGGCACCATCCCGGATGTGGCGCATGTGGTGGAGATGGCCCATGATGTGGGCGCGCTGGTCTACGTCGACGCCGTCCACTACGCGCCGCACGGCCCGATCGACGTCCAGGCGCTCGACTGCGACTTTCTCGTCTCCTCTGCCTACAAATATTTTGGCCCCCACACCGGCGCGCTCTACGGTAAGTATGAACATCTGGAGCGCCTGGAGGCCTACAAGGTCCGCCCTGCAGCGGCGGACCCACCGGGGAAGTGGGAGACGGGAACGCAGAGCTTTGAAAGCCTGGCGGGCGTCGCCGCCGCCGTGGACTATCTGGCTGGCATCGGCGGCGCGGGCGAGGGTGGGCGAGCGGCGCAACTCGCGCGGGCGATGAACCGGATCAAGGAGTACGAGCGTACGCTCAGCCAGCGCTTCCTGAAGGGCGCGGTTGACGTGCCCGGCCTGCGCGTCTACGGCATCACCGACGTGGAGATGCTGGATCAGCGTACGCCGACCTTTGCCGTCAGCCTGGCGGGGTATACGCCGCAGGAGGTAGCCCAGCGGCTGGGGGATCGCGGCATCTTCGTCTGGGCCGGCCACTATTACGCCGTCGCCGTCATGGAGCGGCTGGGACTGCTGGACGCGGGTGGGCTGGTGCGCATTGGCTTCGTCCATTACAATGCGCCCGCCGAAGTCGACGCGGTGCTGGAGGCGCTGCGCGACCTCTCCTGACAGGGCGGCCACCACCCGTTTATGAGAGGAGATATACCCAGGTTGACACCCTGGCACGGCTGTGTCATAATGCGGCGCATCATTAACATCTATCTCCGGCGTCAGCCGGCCGCTATCCTAAAAACAAAGGAGGTGGTGCTGATGGATAGTAACTTATCTAATCGCACCGTAGCGCTGCCTCCTTGTGGGATCAAGTAGCGCTACGGTGCCCGAGAGGCCCCGTTCTTCGGAGCGGGGTCTCTTTTTTTGGAATCTCTCCGCCGGTGGCAGCCGTCACCGGCGTTTCGCTTTGTTATCCCGAAGGGAGGGAAAGGTATGATGCACCACAGTACAGTCCACCAGGTGCCGGTGGTTCTCTTTGGCGCCGGCGGCGTGGGCCGTGCGCTCCTGCAGCAGTTGTTGTCAAACCGGGAGCAGGTCGCCGCCCGCAACCGACTTCGCTTTAACATCCTCGCTGTGGCCGATAGCCGCTCCTGGTTTTGGGATCGGCGCGGTCTCGAAGACGAGCCGCTGCGTGACGCTCTGAGTGCCAAAAAGCAGGGCCGCCCGCTGAGCGCCGCCGAGCGACCTGACGATCTACAGCTCCTGGACGCGGTTCTCGCCGCCGCGCCTGACGCCGGGCTGGTGGTCGACGTCACCGCCGGCGAGATGGCGCCACTGCTCGAGCGGGCTCTCGACAGGCGTTGCGGCGTGGTGCTGGCGAATAAGAAGCCGCTCGCCGGCCCGTGGGAACGGGCACGCCGCTTCTACCACAATCCCCTCGTGCGCTACGAATCCACCGTCGGCGGGGGCCAGCCGCTGGCGGCGACGCTGCGCACCCTGCTGGATACCGGCGATAACGTACAGCAGATCGACGGACAGTTGAGCGGCACGCTGGGCTATATCTGCCGGCGGTTAGACGAGGGGACGCCGTTTTCAGTCGCTCTGGCGGCAGCCCGCGCCCAGGGTCGTACCGAGCCCGACCCACGCGAGGATCTGGGCGGGCGTGACGTGGCGCGCAAGCTGATGATTCTCGGGCGCACCGCCGGCTGGCCCCTGGAGGAAGGGGACATCTCTGTTGAATCTCTGTTTCCGCAGGCGTTGGCGCACCTGGCAGTCGACGAGTTTATGCTGGCCTCGGTGGCGATGGATCCGCCGCTCCGCGATCGCGCCAATGCGGCGGGCGCCGCCGGCGAGGTGCTGCGCTACGTGGCTGAGGTGGCGGAAGGGGGCGGCAGCGTCGGCTTGCAGCCGGTGCCGATGGAGAGCCCGCTGGCGGCGCTCAAGTACGTGCGCTTCCATACCAACCGCTACCGCGACCGCCATGGTGGGCCGCTGCTGATCGGCAGCAACACGGGCGGCCTGGAGCCGACGGCAGCCGGCGTCTTTGCCGATATGATCGGACTTGCGCGCGAGATGCGGGGACTTTGAATCGTTCTTATGGGCTCGCAGGCGCTATTTCCACTTGACCAAGGTGCACCGTAGTGGTCTCCGTGGGGGCGTCCAGCACGGGGAGCGGTTCTTAAGTCCCCCGCTTCAAGCACGGAGATGAAATCCTTCTTTACCGGGAGGCCAAGCAGAGGGTGGGCAGCCAGAATAGCGATAAGCAGGACTGCCGTCCAGGCAACACGTGTTCTCAGGGGCTTTCCATCGTGCAGAGACATGGAGAGGATGTAACGAAGCCTTCCTGGACGTTGCAACGGGAGGCGAAATGACGGGCGCGTCTACTCCGGCGCGGGCCCAGGCACGGCGCTTTCGAGCACGGTAAATGGCACCTGGATCGGTATTCCGGCCCATACCATTGGCTCATCCGCTCCCTCTGGCGCTTCGAAGCTTCCTGGCTCGCCCAGATCGTGATAAAGAGTGACGTAGAGCGTGGACGTGATAATCTCTCTGGGGTTGACCGCGACGGAGACGTTGCGATGGACACCGGCTGGCAGCAGAGTTCGGCCCAGCACCTGCGGCGGCGCACTCTCTTCGACCGCCGTTTCGTCTTCGCCGGCAGAAGCTCGGTCCTGAACCACCACCCACGTCGGCGCGTCGGAGACGACCAGCGGTACGTGGACAGTTCCCTCTTCGCCTATCGACTGGTCCTCCGTCAGCAGATAGTTGCCTGCGTCGGTGGCGAAGGAGAAGAGCAGGATGCGATTGTTCGCCTGGATCGCCTCGTCGGCGCGCGGATATTCAAACTCGCCCATCGTTTCGTCATCCTCATGGAGCATCACGTGCAGGACCGGCGTCACCAGCGAGCTGTCGACGGCGACGGTGATGTGTTCAGTCACACCCGGCTCCAGCGGCACATAGCCGAGTCTATCGGCCACCATGCCGAAGTAGTCGTTGTACACGACGGCCCAGCCCGCCTCGTTCACAAAGGCGCGCGAGATGATGATCTCGCCCAGCGTACCGGGCTGATTAAAAACAAGCGCATCTGGGGGCAGCGTCGCGGTGAAAATAGCCTGGGTCGGTTCAGCGCCAGCCATAAAGGGGCGATCCGCTTCATCCGGTTCAAACTGTCCGCTTTCGCCTGCATCCTCATAAAGCATCACATGCATGCGGCGCGTTCCCTGTCGCCAGTCAAAGTCGATGGGCACCCCTTCCTGCCGCCCTTCGCGTACCGGACTCACGCCCAGCAGCGCGCCCGGCGCGCCATCGTCGTCGGCGTACAGCGCGGCCCAGCCCGCCGCGGGCGCCGTGACGCTATCGACCACGACCGGTTCACCCTCGCGCGTGATCTCCTGGTCGGCAACCGTGATCTCTGCCAGCGGCAGGTCCATGTGGATGGAAATGGTCGCGCCGACTACCTCCTCTCCTGCGGTCAGCGGACGATCGGCGCCCGGCGATTCAAAGTCGCCCTCGCTACCTGCATCCTGGTGGAGGAGGATGTGCAGCGTGGGTGTCGCCTCATAGGGATCGATCTCCACTTCGACATCGCGATGTTCGCCGGCAGCCACTTCCCGGTAGCCCAGCACCTCACCCGGTGCGCCGTCGGCATCCGCGTAGACGACAACCCAGGCAGGTTCCGGCGCCGCGATGCGGCTGATGACGACGATTCCATCCTCGCCGACCGTCTGCTGGACGGCCGAGAGGGCCGGTTCTGGCGGCGCAGCGGTGGCAGTGGGAGAGGGGGCAGGACGGGGTGTGCGGGACGCGGCGCTAGTTGTCGTGGCGGCAGTTGTTGGCTCCGCCTCGGTGGGCGTCACAGCGCTTACTGCGCCGTCGCCGTCGGTAACTTCCGGCTGCAATCGCGCACAGGCCACCGCCAATATCAGGATGAACAGGGGTAGCAATGAATGAATCGGTAATCGTTTCATAACCAGAGAATGATTGTAAGTCCTTTCATCGAAAAGCAAAACGCACCCGCCTGCTGTTCATAGAACAGTAAGGCCCTTCAGGACCCCCCCGCGCCGTGCGAGCGCCCTGCGCCTGAAGCATGGTAGAATCGGAGCCGATGGAAGCTTCTAACAGCCCCCGCCTTTCTGCCGTCGTTCTGGGCGTGATGCAGGACGCCGGCCTGCCGCACGCTGGTTGCCGCTGCCGCCGCTGCGTTCGTGCGTACGACGACCCGCAGGTCGCAGGCTACGCGGCCTGTCTGGCCCTCGTCGACCGGCGGCGGACGCCGCCTGCTGTCTGGCTGGTCGACGCCACGCCGGACATCAAGTACCAGCTCAACTTCCTGGCAGAGACACTCGGCGTGACGGACGAACGCCGGCTGCGCCCTCCGGCGGGTATCCTGCTGACCCACGCTCACATGGGCCACGTCGGCGGCCTGATGCACCTGGGCAATGAAGCGATGGCCGTCCGCGATCTGCCTGTCTACGCATCGCCCGGTCTCGTCGGA
>JAWVYW010000110.1:0-12718 GCA_033722535.1 Promineifilaceae bacterium (SeqCode) | reverse complement strand
GGTCTTGTCGCTGCCTCCGCCTACGAGCGGGCCCAGGATCACCTTGTGGGCGCTGGTCGCTTTGCGGCCGAAGTCATGATTGAGCATGAGCGGGGGCGCCTTGCTACCCTGCGGGCAGTGACTAACACCGAAGGGGTTCCCCAGGCGGTCGCCGCCAGCGACGAAGATCGTCTGGCGCGGCTGGTGCCGCAGATCATCCTCAACAACCAGGAGGCGGAAATCGTCTCCCTTGTCGATGCGGACGGAGATGAAATTTTTAGCTGGCAGCAAATAGGCTTGGACAGCGGCCGGCAGTATGAAGGACAGGAGTTCTCCGGCATGCCGGCGCTGGAGCTTGTGCTCCAGGAACAGGTGGACGAGCACGGTACCCGTCGTAGCTCTCTGGTAGAGCGTGAAGATGGCTGGTACCTCTACACCCTTGGCCCAATCTATCAGGAGGGACGTCTCGTCGGGGCGGCGCTTGTGGGCAGCAGTGTCGAGCCGATGGTTTTCGAAATTGCCGAAACCGGTCTCGCCGATCTCATTCTTTACGACAGGGAAGGTGAGGTCGTGGCCACGAGTCTCAGTAATCCGGCTCAGATAGAAAATGCGCTGGCTACGACCCTTGCAGATCTGGGGCTGAATCGCGAAGGCCCGGCAGACACGGCCGACTGGTACCACGCGATAACAAGCAACGCATCCGAGCGTGTCCCTCTACAACACCTCACTATTTCAGGAAAGAACTATCTGCTCGCCTACGGCGACTGGCGTGTTCGTGAGGACTCCATCGGCTTCTTTAGCGTAGCGCGGCCAAGCGACACGCTCGTATCCACCGCGGCCACCAGCCGCAGTTTCCTTCCCCCCCTCTTTCTTCTCGGCACCGTTGCCCTTTTTGTGACGGTTGGCCTCATGCTCGCGCGAAGTCGTACGAGCTCTACAGCCTTGATTGTTATCGTTGCCAGCGCGCTGTTTGGGGTCCTTGTCGTTTTGCTACTCGTCTTCACTGCTTTCCCTGCCGAGTCCGCCCCGCAGTTCGTAGCCGCCAGCTTGCTTCCAGAGAGCAGCGTCAGTTATCATGCGCCACCGTTGGGTCCACTTTTTGCGCCGCTCTCACCTTCCGTCGTCGACGAGATCGCTGAAGACGAAGAACTTCTGGAGGAAGACGAAGAGCGCAGCACGCGATTTCCCGCTCCACAGAACGCCGCGGAGATCTTCGGTGATTTTCAGCTCACCCCGACCCCCGGCACGCGTGTTTTCGATGCCGAAGGTGAGCCCGCCCCAGTAGGCACCGCCGGCCCCTCTGCTGGAACAACCGCGACATCGACCGCAAGACCTTTCCTTGTGGCGAGTGCCACGCCCACCGATACAGACGGTGGATCGTTGTTCGGCTCCCCGACTCCCACACCCTCCAGCACACCGTCAGCCACCAGCAGACCTTCAGCAACAGCGACACCTACCCGCGTCCAGGAGGCAATTGGAAAACCATCCTCTACGCCGAGCCGTACCCCCTCAGCCTCAACCACCCGACGCGCAACGGCGTCGCCCTCTCCCACAAGCACGAGTACGCCCACTCCATCAGCCACTACGACCAGCACTTCGGTGCCGCCAACGGCCACATCCACGCCTCGCCCTTCGGCAACCAGCACCTCGGTGCCGCCAACGGCCACGTCCACACCTCGTCCTTCCCCAACCGCCACGCCCCTTTCCGCGCGCCAGCAACTTTCCCCCTGGCTCTCATGTGTGCGAGATAACGACAACGGCACCCACACCGCCATCTGGGGTTACTCCAACCCAAATAACTATACCGTCGCCATCCCGATCGGAGGGCAAAACCACGTTGTGCCCAGCCCACAAGATCAGGGTCAGCCGACCAGTTTTTCCCCTGGCTCACACATCGCCTTCAGCTCGACGTTCGAGAGCGATAAGTGGCGAGTATGGAAGCTCGATGACCGTGAAGCACGCGCCGATGCAGGATCCACCCTCTGCGACTGAATACGCCAAGTTCCCCACACCCCTTACCCTAACAGCACTTAATCAGCGCTCTGCCCCTAACCTATAGCACGGTTTCTTCCTGTGTGCTGGATAGCTCATTGCCCCTGCTGTTGCAAGCGCGCGGTACTAAGTTACTATTGTTGCTAGAGAAGCGGTCTCTTATCATCTCCGCCACTACCGTGAAGATCACGTAGAAGACATTGCGTAGTCCCTCTCTACGAGAGGGTCCTCTCTGTTTCTCACGCGAGAGGAGGGCGTAAGCCCGGGAAGAGGAAACAACTTATGAAGGATCAAGCTAGAGTGCTTTTTGCGCTGGTCGCTATGCTCGTGCTTATGAGCGGATGGTCAGCAGATGTCGCCGAAGCAGCAGGAGAGAGCTGTCAATACTGGATCGCTCCGCCCCCGGCGGGAAGCGATGACAACCGCGGGACACGCGACGAGCCGTGGGCAACGTTGACTCACGCTGCCAAGACAGTACCCGATAACAATTGTACAGTTTGGGTGTTGGATGGAACCTATACCGGCGAGCAACGGACGAACCGCCGTTTCAGCGCCCCCGTAACATTCAAAGCGGTGAATGCTTACCGCGCCCACTTCGAGAACAGCGATACCGTGCTCAATATCAACGGAGGGCGCAACCTGACTTTTGAGGGCCTTGTCTTCCGTCATAATGCAAGTGAAGCAGGCGATCTTGTCGTGTCGGTCCACAGCGCCGGCGGAACCGTCTGGGCTGAGAACATCACGTTCCGCAACAACGTCTTTCACGACGCCTACGCCAACGACCTGCTCAAACCATACAACGGCGTCCGCAACATGCTGGTCGAGGGCAACCTCTTTTACAACCAGGGGCCCGGTGAAGAGCACATCGACGTGAACAGCGCCACGGACGTAGTCATTCGCGGTAACATCTTTTTCAACGACTATCAGACAAGTGGCCGGACGATGCCCGCGGACACCAAGCATTTTATTATCATCAAAGATAGCGGCGGAGGGCGGGACGGTCTTGTCGGCAGCGAACGTATTGCGGTCGATGGGAATATTTTCCTCAACCCCAGTGGAGAGGGCGCCTTTTATATTCGGCTTGGCGGCGACGGTAAACCCTATCTCGAAGCGAAGGAGATTACCATAGCCAACAACCTTTTCTTGGGCACTGCGGGCATCCCGGCGCGCTCCGTCCTCGGGGTGAGTGCCAGCCGCGATGTCACCTTCAACAACAACACCACCGTCGGCGACCTGCCTGCGCGAGCCTATGCTTTCATGATCGAAAGCAAAGGAAGCAATCCGCAAAGCGAAAACATCTCCTTCTACAACAACATCTGGTCAGATCCCACGGGGACCATGGGAATTACCGCACCAGGCGACTGGGCACGTTTTGCGCATGGTGACTCGAACTCCGTCAAAAATCTTGCCCTGCACAACAACCTCTATTGGAACGGAAACCAGCCCATACCGTCCGGCACACTCGTCGATCCTGTCCGCGATGATCCGGGCTCTGTCGTTGTCGATCCCGAGTTGAACGGCGACCACACAGAGATCATTCTGCCAAACCTGATCCGCTTGCTCTCTGTTCCCGGAACGACAATTGGTAGCGAATTTATTAGGCTCGTCGAGCAGTACGGCGCGATACCCGTAGATAGTGCAGCGGTCGGCGAAGGCTCTCCTGCTTATGCTCCAGAGCATGACATCCTGGGTCGATCGCGGACGGGGCTGTATGCGCTCGGCGCCTATCAGCCACCTGTCGCATCCCTCGACGGCTGGGCTGAACTCACGGCAATTCACTTGAGTTGGCACCTCCCTGACGAGGTAGACCCCCAAGAGATCTTTATCGAGTACACTTCAGATTCCGATCAGGGAACTGTCGAAGTCTCCGAAGCAGAAACGTCCCTATCCCTCACTGATGTCCAGCCCTACGAGTTCTATCACGTTACCCTGCGGCTCCGTGACCAACAGCAGAATACCCTCACCTCCTCCAACACCCTCTCCCTGGTGACCAGCGATATCGCCGTGTATTTGCCCTCCATCAGTGGTAGCGGACGATAGCGGTGAGGTCACAATTCTTAGACTGGCTCGCCTGGAAGCAACGATCGCTAATGAGGGAAAAATAGGCTGGCTCCGCGCAAAGCGTTGCGCCGACAAGGCGGGGAGCCAGCGAGCGGAGCATAAGCCGTGCTCCACCGACGCTGAAACGGCGACACTATCTTGTAACGTTTACCGTACTTGTTCGTTGTAATATAATAGCAGTTCGTCCATTTATCTCTCTAGAGGGCGTTAGCCTCTCTACTATTGCTTTTCAGCGACACGTTACTATTTGCAACTCCTGGCGTTCCATATGAACAAAACGTCAGACGCGAACGACAGCAGCCGACATGAAGTGACACATTTTACCGATCCTGATAGCAAGCTATTATCTTTGCAGGTTGAAGTCACATGTCGGACTCAACGTTCCAACTGGTTGCACTGCTAACGGTCCCCGAAAGCAGGAGTCACAAAAGCAGTGGTCTCTTATATTCTCTATGTTGACGACAGCTTCGACCGTCGTCTCCTTCTCTTGAGCCATCTAAAAGCGGCTGAATATGAAGTACGCTGGGGAACAGACACGGACGAGGTATTGGTTCCAGCTCTGACCGATCCTCCTGCGCTTGTCCTGATGAATATCGACATGGAAGAACCGTTGCCATTGAACCGGCTGCGTGAGCGCTACCAGATCCCGCTCATCCTACTTGGCTCGAGCAAGTCCAGCGAAGATGAAATCGCCGGCCTGCGAATGGGTGCCGATGACGTATTGACTGACGTCGATAACCGCGAACTCGTCCTGGCTCGTGTGCACGCTGCTCTGCGCCGTTCGCGGATCGCCGAGGGGGAAGCAGACGACCTCATTGTGGTAGGCGATCTCGTGCTTGATGCCGCAGCACGGCTGGTGACGGTAGGTGGCGAGCGCGTCGAGCTCTCGGAGCGGGAGTTTCGCCTCCTCTGGACTCTGGCCCGCGAAGCTGGAATGGTCCTGACTCGTGAAGAGCTGTTGAAACGCGTATGGGGTACTGGCTTTCTAGGCGAGCCGCAAACCCTCTACGTCTACATGAGTTGGTTGCGCAAGAAACTGGGCGCGGTCGGCGGTGAGGGCGTCCAGATTGTGACCGTACATCGTAAAGGCTACAAGCTCGTCCCGGCGTAAGCTTGAAGTCGCCGCGAAGAGCCGGAACCGGTGCTGCAGGAAGCTGTTGTTCACCGTCACGAGCGGCAGCTAACGCCTTGTTAAGCAAAGTTTAAGATCTGTTTAAGTACTTAGCTGAGTATTTTCGCTAAGATAAGTTACACAAGTGACCAGAGTACTACTGACTCTACATTCTCGCTTTCGCTGAACCATGAGTCGTAGGAATCGTTTGGGGGGTCGCTGAAGAGTTGTTAGGGGAGCGACCCACGCCTCCGGGAAGAGGCTACTGACAATTTAAATGAATTAGGCAGGTCGTCATGATTCTACTAGACGATCTACTAATGATGCATCTGCTGCCTATACAGCCAAGATGGTGTAGCGCATTTCCGCACACTCTCTGGTTTGTTGCTAGCGGGAGGTAATGCTTGAAGTACTGGTATGCCGTCTATACAAAACCAAATTGTGAAAAGCTAGTCGCTACCTGGCTAGAAGAATATGCCGGATTGGAAGTGTATCTGCCCGAGGTAGATACGAACGGTGACAACAAGGAAACGCAGCGGCATCCCTTTTTTCCGTGCTATCTTTTTGTGCGCATGGACTTAGGGGAAGTCCAGAAGAGCAAGTGGCAGTGGACCCGTGGGTTACGTTCCCTTGTCTCGTTCGGCGGCCAGCCAGCTGCGATCCCCGAGGACATCATTGACCTTTTGCAACACAAACTGGCAGCTATCAACACCGGTGGCACTGTCGCGCAATCTACGTACCGGCGGGGCGACAGCGTGCGCCTCAAAGACGGCCCTTTCCGCGACATGATTGCCGTTTTCGACACCATGATCCAGCCTGAGGAGCGCGTTCGCGTACTGCTGAAGGCTATGGGCCGTTATTATCGGCTCAATGTTTCCCCCGACAGCCTGGAGAAAGTAGAACAGACTGCACGCGGAAAACGACCGCGCGGGACGCGCGGTAGCCGTGGACGCGGGCGTCCCATAAAACGAGAAGAGCGCGCGGCGCACAGTCGCCCAGCCCACTGAGTGGCACGCTCGTAGCTCGCCCAATCTCTCTGTCGTAGCCGTAGCTCCGGAGAGACTATACCTTTGTAAATGACCGGCATGATACGCCCGGAGGGCGGAGCTTGCCGGCCGTTTTAGGAGGGAGGAAGAGGAGATGGTTGCAATCGACCTTGACAAAAGTCGATTTCACAGTCGAACCTTTAACTCCACTGACGTGTTCAATTTACTGTTACTAGATTGGAGGTAAACGTGTTTAATCTGGCCAAAGTTACGCTTATAACGTTCCTGTTGGTATTAGTCACAGGGGTCGTCGGAGCGCAAGATCCCGATGCCGCGACAATGTCGGCATGGAGTGAAACTCTGCCCTACGACCCCATATTCGGTGAATATCCTGCTACTGTCCGGCAAACGATCGACACGGCTGCGTTTACGCCGCCTATCATTGACGCCGTCGGGCTTGCCTATCTACCCGCTTCCAACCAATTACTCGTTGCCGACTCAGAGGTCGAAGAGACGGCCTTTTACGAGAATGCAAACCTCTTCTGGATGACGCTGGACGGCACGTTGGTGGAGACTTCGACTACCTTCCCCTACTGGTCGGATGAGCCGGTAGGCCTGACGGTCAACTGGTTCAACGATCACCTCTTCGTCGTCGACGATGTGGACAAGAAGATCTTGGAAATTGACCCCGGCGACGATGGTGACTACTTCACAGGGGACGACACGCTCAGTGTGTTCTATACAGATAGGTTCCCGCTCGACGCTTATGACCCCGAAGGGATCGCCTACAATTCCTGGGAGGGCACTCTCTACATTATAGAAGACGTAATTGACGAGAATAATGTTGTGCAGCCCTCGGAGCTCATCGAGCTCGACCCGGGCGCCAACGGCGTCTTCGACGGTGTCCCACCGGCCGGGGATGATGTGGTGGCCAACCGGATTACCCTGGACGATCTGGATCCCGATCCGGCGATCAATCCGCAGATCAAAGGTGCCGAAGATATCGCCTTTAACTGGAACACCGGCACGCTCTATGTGTCGGACACGCGCTCGAAATTTATCATTGAGATTGACCCCAACAACGAGACGTGGCCAGCCTACTGGGTACGTCGCATCAACGTTCAGCAGGCAAATGCTGAGCGGATGGATGGTCTCGCCTATGCTCCAAGTAGTGCGGATCCGGACGTAATGAGCCTCTACATCGCCGATCGCGGTGTCGACGAAATAAATGACGGCAAGGTGTACGAGGTCAGCCTGCCCAGCCCCATCAGTGGTAACGATGCTCCAACTGTCGAGGCGGGCAACGACCAGACAATCACGCTACCCGATATCGCAACGCTTGACGCAACTGTCAGCGACGATGGAATACCGGTTACCCCGTTCCCCCTGGCAACGCAGTGGCGAATGGTGAGCGGACCGGCGGCTGTGACTTTTGACGACAGCACAGAGGTGGATACGACGGTCTCTTTCTCCGCCGCGGGCACCTACATCCTGCGCCTCACTGCCAGCGATAGCGAGCTCAGCGCCTATGATGAGGTGACCATTACCGTGGAACCAAGCCTCAATAACCAGCCGCCTGTGGTTGATGCCGGACCGGACCAGACGGTAGAGTTCCCAGGGCCGGTTACCCTCAGCGGCAGCGTTACAGACGATGGTGCTGCCGCGTCCCTAACCCTCACCTGGACTCGCATCAGCGGGCCCGGCGAAGTCACCTTTGCCAACAGACATGAGGCTGAGACCACTGCCACCTTCGCTGAGCCAGGGACGTACGTTCTCCGTCTGACCGCCGACGACGGCGAGCTGACTGCCTTTGACGAAGTAACGGTAGAGGTCACAGCAGCCGGTGATAACCAGCCGCCTGTAGTTGATGCCGGGGAGGACCAGACGGTACTATTCCCTGGGCCGGTTACCCTGACTGGCAGCGTCCTCGACGATGGTCCTGCGGGGTCCTTAACTGTCAGCTGGTCCCAAACCAGCGGGCCGGGTACAGTCACCTTCAACCCCGACAATGCCGCCGAGACCACTGCCACCTTCACTGATCCAGGGACGTACGTCCTTCGCCTGACCGCCAACGACGGCGAGCTGGAGGCCTTCGACGAAGTGACGTTAGAGGTCACAGTAGCCCAACACGTGCTCTACATGCCGATTATCGTGAAATAGAGCGGGGCCTGGCGCCTAGCAACAATTAGTGTCGATGGTCGTGCTTCGCGGCTAGATTTGCGAAGCACGACCCTCTCATCCTCGCCGTCAACACCCTACGCCGCAAAGAAACTCTGCTTGTTGCTAACCCCGCTCAGGCGCTCGACCCAACCAAGGAGAAGAAGAGAATGAAAATGGATATGGCGCTTGATCAGCTACCTCGTGCGGCTGCCACGGGCACTGCACAACCTGCTGCAGAAGATACACTCCGTCACCGCTTCTACTATCAGATGTATCTCATCAGGAGCGTTGAGCAGGAGCTCCTCGACCTCTACGCGCAGGGATACATTGCGGGTACCGTTCATACGTCGCTTGGCCAAGAAGCCTGTGACGTCGGCGTTATCAACGCCCTGGATGTCCCGCACGACATTGTCTTCTCCAACCACCGGGCCCACGGTCAATTCATTACTTACACCGACGATATTACGGGCCTGATCGCCGAGGTGATGGGAAAGAAAAGCGGTGTATCTCACGGTGTGGGCGGCACCCAACACCTGCACAAATTCAACATGTATACCAATGGCGTCCAGGGTGGCATTGTGCCGAATGCTGTTGGCGCCGCGGCGGCGGCCAAACTCAAAGCGACAGGGGCGATTGCCGTCGTTTTCCTGGGCGACGGGACAATGGGTCAGGGCACCGTCTATGAGAGCTTCAACATCGCCTCGCTCTGGTCGCTGCCCATCCTCTTTGTTCTTGAGGATAATGGCATTGCTCAAACCACCCCGAAACACCTGGTACACGCCGGCAATCTGGCGAGCCGGGCCGATAGTTTCGCCATCAACAGCCAGGCCATCCGCGCCGACGATGTCCTGAAGGTCTACGCTTTCGCCCGCGCGGCGGTCGATGCTGTCCGCAAAAACCAGGTCCCTTTCTTCCTCACGTTGCGGACGGACCGCCTGGGCCCGCACAGCAAAGGCGACGATACGCGCCCCGAGGAGGAAATCGAGCGGTACCGCCAACGTGATCCGTTGCGCAAGCTAGGCCAGGAACTGTCCGACGATGAGCGACGGGCGATCGAGCTCAGGGTCGAGAAACACGTTCGGGAAGCAGTGGAGCAGGCCAAAAACGCCGAACCCGCCGGATTCCAGGAGTTTAGAGAACAATGGCTGGTACACTAACATACGTCGAGAGTTTGCGGCGTACACTCCATCAACTCATGCACGAAAATCCGGATGTTGTGGTGCTTGGAGAGGATCTCCTTGATCCCTACGGGGGCGCCTTCAAAGTTACTAAAGGTCTCTCCACGCACTTTCCGGAACGAGTGCTGGCTACCCCAATCTGTGAAGCAAGCATCATTGGGGTGGCTACGGGTATGGCCCTGTTCGGGATTCGCCCGATCGCCGAAATCATGTTCGGTGATTTCATGACGCTGGCCGCCGACCAGTTGGTTAATCATGCCACTAAGTACCGCTCTATGTACGGCGAAGAGGTCAGCGTTCCCCTGGTTGTGCGAACCCCGATGGGTGGGGGGCGCGGATACGGTCCTACCCATAGCCAGTCTCTAGAAAAACTCTTCCTGGGAATTCCCAACCTGACAGTTGTCGCGCCCTCTCACTTTCACGACCCCGGTGACTTTCTTCGCCGGGCAAGTGCTGCTGAAGCGCCTGTCCTGTTCGTGGAAAACAAGCTCCTCTATCCGCGAGCTCTGCGGCTCGACGGGGAGATGGGCTCCCTCCGGAGAAGTGAAGTGTCAAATGGGAGTGGTTTCCCGTCGGTCGTGTTAAAGAACTACGAGGCGCCGCAGCGCGCCGATGTCGCCGTGATTACGTATGGCGGCATCAGTCGGCTCCTGGAGCCGGCGCTACAGTGGCTGACCCGAGAGGAGATCCGCGTCGTCGTCTGTGTGGTAGGCGCTTTAAACCCGCTGGATACGGACCACATCCTGGACTGTGCTAGCGAAAGCCAGCGTGTCCTGATCATCGAGGAAGGCACTTGTCCCTTTGGCTGGGGAGCGGAAGTATCAGCGCAGATCTATGACGAGATGTACGACACGCTCAAGGCGCCGCTAAAAAGAGTAGGAGCGCTTGACACCGTGATCCCCGCAGCAAAGACGTTGGAGGATCAGGTGCTGGTTAGTGAAGAAACAATTATAACTGCTGTCCTGGAGCTGATTCAGTGGTAGATATTTCCCCAGTCGCAGTCCCGCAAATTAGTCCCAATGAAGAACTGGCCACCATCGTCGAGTGGGCCCATGCTGAGGGCGACGAGGTAGGCAAAGGCGAGGTCATTGCTACCCTCGAGACGACCAAAAGTGTCTTTGAGGTGAGCGCTCCGGCAAACGGCTTTCTGGTGCCACTGTATGAGCGCGGGGCGGAGGTGCCGGTCACCGGCACCATTGCCCTCGTCAGCTCTAATCCTCTCACGCGTGTGGAGGCAGAACAGTGGCTGGCCGAGGCTGCGCGGGAAGCGGAGCGTGAGCCGGAGGAAAGCGGGAGCAGGATAGCCAGCGAGCGAAACTGGACTTACAAAGCGCAGATTGTGGCCGAGCGACACGGCGTCGATCTCGAGGAGGTGCCGGCCGGCGATGGCCGCATCTCCGAGGAGGATGTGCTCCGTTACGTCGAGCAACAGGCACAGCCGTCTCCGGCCGACTACCATGATCTGATGGACGACCAGTATCCCACGGGTCGCTCGCGCATTCTGATCATCGGCGGCGGCGATGGCGCGGTCCAGGTCGTCGACGTGCTTGCGCACGCCCACAGGCAGCGAGCAGTGGCTATTGTCGATGATGCCGAGTCCTTGCAAGGTAAGCTGATTCGAGGTGTGCCCATTGTCGGTCAGATTGACTACGGCCAAATTGCGCAGATGTATGAGGAAGACCACTTTGATGCCGCCGTTATCTCCATCAGCACCCTCATCCCTCTACGCGAGCAAATCTTTCTGGAACTCAAAGAGCGCGGTATCCCCTTCGCCAACGTTATCCATCCGTCAGCCGTTATCGGCGCCAACGTGACGCTGGGCGAAGGCAACGTGATCATGGCTTTCTGTCATATCGGTCCCTGCGCCACGCTTGGCAACAACAACTTTCTAAGTGTGTACTGTAGCGTCGAACATCACGGCACTCTAGGCAATCACTGTAGCTTCGGACCCGGCGTCGTCACCTCCAGCCGGGTACATTTCGGCGACCGTGTTCGCTGCGGTACAGGAATTTTTATCGAGCCCAAAGTAACAATCGGCGCCGATGCGGTTATTGGGAGCGGCTGCATCATCCGCGGCGATGTGCCCGAACACGCCTTGCTGAAGAGCCGCATGAACTACACGATTCGCCAACGGTAGCAAAGGAGTGAGCTGTGCGAGCGGGTTCGCTAATCGACGCTTATTGTCCACGACTTGGAGACCAATATGGACCATTTCGACCGTCAAACAAGACCGTGGGAGCCAACAATTTCGGTGCGGGCATCTTTGTACCGGTCATACTTGAAGCGAATCATTGACGTTATTCTCGTGCTTGGCGCGCTCCCATTCGTGGGTCCGCTCTTGCTGGTTATCGCGCTCGCCATTCGGTTCACGTCCCGCGGACCAATCCTGTACCGCCAAGAGCGCATAGGTAAGGACGGGCAACCCTTCTACATGCTGAAGTTTCGTACGATGCGCCCCGACGGCGGTACGAGCACCCACCGAGAGCACGTTGAAAACTTGATCCGGAACAATCTAACTCCGGGTGATCTGGGCACTACCTCATTGAAACTAACCACTGACCCACGCATCACCCCCGTTGGCAAAGTACTGCGTGACCTCAGCTTAGACGAGTTGCCCCAACTGTTCAACGTCCTTCGTGGTGAAATGAGCATCGTGGGGCCCCGCCCACCACTGCCTTATGAATACGCGCTTTATAAACCGTGGCACAAGCAACGTCTTGCCGTACTGCCGGGGATCACCGGGCTGTGGCAGGTAACCGCACACAACACGGTCTCTTTTAATGAAATGGTGAAAATCGACCTCGATTACATTGAGCGGATGAGTATGAGACTCGATTGGTGGATCATGCTCATGACCCCAATGGAAGTTCTTAACGGAGCATGAACACGATGAACACAACGAACTCACTGACATCAAATTCAGCAAATAGTAAACAGGCGCTCACTGCTCAGCTGGAGAAACCCCTCCAGATTGGAGTGATTGGTTGCGGCTACTGGGGCCCCAAGCTGGTGCGCAACCTGCATGACCTGCCAGGTGTGGACATGGCCCTCGTCGCTGACCTCCGTCAGGACCGGTTGGACGAGATTGTCGACCGTTACCCGGACGTCACGCCAACCTCCGACTACCGTGACTTGCTCGACGGAAGCGTCGATGCTGTGGTTATCGCAACTCCAACCCACACGCATTATCAATTTGCCCGCGAAGCATTACTTGCTGGCAAACACGTCCTGGTCGAGAAGCCGATCACGGC
>JAWVYW010000109.1:0-12765 GCA_033722535.1 Promineifilaceae bacterium (SeqCode) | reverse complement strand
CGCGCACGCTCTCCGGCAGCTCCGGGATGTCCTTGGCGTTCTCCTTCGGCAGCAGCACCGTCTTGACGCCAGCCCGGTGGGCGGCGATGGTCTTTTCCTTCAGGCCGCCAATCGCCAGCACCTTGCCGCGCAGGGTGACCTCGCCGGTCATCGCCACGTCGCGGCGCACCGGGCGCTGGGTGAAGGCGGAGATGACCGCCGTGGCCATCGCGATGCCCGCGCTCGGCCCATCCTTGGGCTGCGCGCCCGCCGGCACGTGGATGTGCAGGTTCACCTTGTCGAAGATCGCCGGATCCAGCCCCAGCACGCGGGCGTGGGCGCGGGCGTAGGTCAGCGCCGCCTGGGCGCTCTCCTGCATCACGTCGCCCAGCGAGCCGGTGAGCGTCACCTTGCCGGTGCCTTCGCTCAGGCCGACCTCGATCGACAGCACGTCGCCGCCGTAGCCGCTCACCGCCAGGCCGGTGGCCACGCCGATCTCGTCGTCCTCGCCCGCCTTGTTGTGCGTGAACTTCTCCGGCCCCAGGAACTCCTCGACGTCCTCGCGGGTGACGGTGAACGGCCCGCTTTCGCCGCCGGCGACCTTCACCGCCAGCTTACGGACGACGGAGCCGATGCTCCGCTCCAGCTGGCGCACGCCTGCCTCGTAGGTGTAGTGGCGCACCATGCGCCGCAGCGCATCCTCTTCAAAGGACACGTCCACATCTTCAATGCCGTGGCCGTCGGTCTGCTTATGCACGAGGTACTCCTCCGCAATCGCCACCTTCTCATCCTCGATGTAGCCTGGCATGTTGATCGTCTCCATCCGGTCGCGCAGCGGCTCCGGGATGGTGTTGAGCTGGTTCGAGGTGGTAATGAAGATTACCTGGCTCAGGTCGAATGGCACCTCCAGGTAATGGTCGGTGAAGCTGTGGTTCTGCTCCGGGTCGAGCACCTCCAGCAGCGCCGAGCTCGGGTCGCCGCGCCAGTCCGAGCCGACCTTGTCGATCTCGTCGAGCACGATCACCGGGTTGCGGGTGCCCACGTCGCGCAGCGCGCGGATCAGGCGGCCGGGAATGGCGCCGATGTATGTGCGCCGGTGGCCACGGATCTCCGCCTCGTCGCGCACGCCGCCCAGGCTGATACGCACCATCTCGCGCCCCATGGCGCGCGCCACCGACGTGGCGATGGAGGTCTTGCCGACCCCCGGCGGGCCGTTCAGGTTGATGATCGCCCCTTTCATCCGGTTACCGGCCAGCTTGCGCACGGCCACGTACTCCACGATGCGGTCCTTCACATCTTCCAGCCCGTAATGGTCCTCGTCCAGCACCTCGCGGACATGCGCGATGTCCAGGTTGTCTTCCGTTTCGTTGTTCCAGGGCAGCTCGACGAGCCACTCCAGGTAGGTACGAATGACGCTCGCTTCGGCCGAATGGTTGCCCTGCATCTCCAGCCGCTTCAGTTCGTCCACGGCCCGCTTTTCAACCTCTTCCGGCATGCCGGCTTCGGCAATCTTCTGCGCCAGCTCGTCCGTCAGCGACGCGCCGTCTTCGCCCAGTTCGCGGCGAATGGCCTTCATCTGTTCGCGCAGCATAAACTCCCGCTGCGCCTTCTCGGCCCCTTCCTGGGCCTCTTCCTGAATCTTGCTCCGCACCTCGGCGATGCGCAGCTCCTTGACGAGATGGTCACGTACCATCTCCAGCCGCTCCACGCCGTAGGGCGTGTTCAGCAGCGCCAGCTCCAGTTCGAAGGAGAGGTTGAGCAGCCCGGCCACGTAGTCGGCCAGCGCTCCGGCGGTGTCGTGGCTGCGCAGGGTCATCATCACCTGCCGGTTCACCTCACCCAGCATCTCCGCATACTGCTCCAGGTAAGCAATGACTTCGGCCATCGTCTCCTCATCTGGCGCGTCGGAGGCATCTTCAATTTCGCGTGCTGCGCCGATCAAGTAACCGGCGCTTTCAGTTAACCCCTCAAAGTGCACACGGCGATGTAGCTCGACCAGCATCTGCACGCCAATGCGCGGCGTGCGCATCACGTCACGCACTGTACCCAGGATGCCCACCGGGGCCAGATCTTCCGCTTCCGGCTCCTCAACCTCGGCGTCATACTGTACGAGAATTAAAATTTCGCCGTTGCCCTGTACCGCCGCCTGGGCCGCCGCCAGGGAACGAGAGCGACCGATAGAAATAGTCGTCGTCATCCCCGGGAAGACAGCGCCCCCGCGCAGCGGAACAACGGGGAGATATCGTTTTGTGTCTGCCATGTTCGTTCTCCTTTTTGCCTCTGGCCGACCTCTTACCCGCACTGACTGCACTTATTGCGCGGATTTGCACTTCGTGTGCCTACGCGCACCCGGCGTCGGGTGCGGCCAAATGATCGCTCTCAGAGCGATTCAGACGCTATTCTACAGACGGCGCGTAAGTTGCACGATAACACGCTGTAGGAACTTTGTTAGAGTACACGGCGCGCTTCCCACGGCTGTGCCTGCTGTGCGTCTGGGACGTCGCAGCACACGAGTAGCGGGAGCCTCATCCCGCATCCTTCCTCAGGATCAGTAGCTCCTCCCGCCCCTTCCGCGGCCCAATCGAATGCGCCGGCCGCTCCCGATGCACCAGAGTAAGACCATGTTCCTCCAGCCGTTCGATCATCTGGTTGGGGTCGACGGCAAAGGGCGGCCCTCCTTCGCGCTTCTCAATGGGAAACGCCATGGCGATAAGCACCCCGCCCGGTCGCAGCAGCTCCGCCACAACATCGGCGTACTCGTCCCGCCGCGCCGGGTCGATGGCGCAGTATGTCACGTACTCCAGCACGTAGTCGAACTGCCCCTTCAGTAGCTCCGGCAGGTCAAAGAGGTCCGCTCGCAAAATGGCGATCGGCGCCTGGGGGTCCTGGGCCTCGTGCATCGCACGCACCGCGTCGGGGGCAAAGTCGACGGCCGTGACGGTAAAGCCGGCGCGGGCAAAGAGCCGCGCGTCGTGGCCCCGGCCCGCCCCCAGCACCACCATCTTCCCGGGCCGCAGCCGGTCGCTCAGTGGCCCTTCCGCGTCAGGCGGCAAGGCGGTTTCCAGCAGCCGCTCAAAGACCGGGGTGGGGCGCCCCTGATCCCAGCCCGCGCGACCGCCGCGGTAAATTTGCTGCCAGAACTGGGGGTCGCTAACATCCGTCACGGCCCACACCCATCGGCTGCTCCGGAAGCGGCCTGCTCTTCCAGGCGTGCGTTCCACAGCGTCTGTCCTTCTTCGCGCAGTGTGGCGAGCACGCGCTCCAGCGCCGGTGTCATCACGGCAACCTCCTCCTCCGTGAGGTGCTCCAGCAGATACTCGCGGATCCGCTGCTGGTGCTGCGGCAGAATCTCCTCCAGCAGCGCCCGCCCCTCGTCGGTCAGCACGGCAAAGATTACACGCCGGTCTTCCGCGCAGTGCTCCCGCCGCACCAGCCCTTCCTCTATCATGCGATCCAGCAGGCGCGTGAGGCCGCTACTGCTCATCAGCACGCTCTCCGCCAGATCCTGCATCCGCAGCCGCTCTGCCGGAGCATGGTAGAGGTTGACGAGCACGTCATACCAGCCGACGGAAACGCGGTTAACACGGTGCATGTCGTCCGCCAGCCGTCGGCTGATCGTGTGAAAGCTATAGAGGAATGCCAGCCAGAGCCGCAACTCCTGTGCGGTAAGTGGTCTTTCCATCTCCTGTTCCGTCCTCTCCTGCCTGGTCCTGTACCTTTGACCAGTTTCACTCCCATTATAGCGTAGATCCCTTGACTTCTGACAGCAATCGGCTATTATTCTCATCGACAATAGTTGCAGTCACAAATATTGGCAGGCGAAAGATTATCTCGTTTAGCCCTGAGGAGAAAAAATGGCTACAGGTACACTGACCAGAAGATCTACAGCAAATCTCGGTACCAACATCAAGAACGGCCTTGTCGGCGGCCTTGTGGCGGCGGTGCTGGCCCTCATCCTCTTCTTTGTCGGCTCCGCTATCGTGGGGCCGCTGGAGGTGGCCCAACAGCCGGGAGCGCCGATTGCCCCGCTGCCCTGGTTCATGGTAGTGGTGATGTCCTTTGTCCCGGCCGTCGTCGCCGCCCTGCTGCTTACAGCGCTCCAGCGCTTCACCGGTAGCGCCACGTCCATCTTTGTCATCGCCGCGGTCGCCGTTTTCATCTTTATGCTCTTCCCGGCGCTGACGCAGACAGCAACTGTAGGGATTTCCGTTGTGCTGATCCTCCTGCACGTTGCCGTCGCCATTCCCATCGTCTGGGCGCTGCTCCAGCGCCCGGTGTAGGTACGCTTTAGCCGTGAGGCAGCGCGGCCGGTCTTAGAAAGCCGGACATGGGGAAGCGCGCTGCCTGCCGGAGGAGGTAACGAAACATGGCCATCGTCGGCGCGCAGAAGGAGATAACGGCAGCAGCCACCAGCTGGGAGGGCGTCGAGGCACGCCCCCACCGCTTTGGCGGCGTCGAATACACCATTGGCCGGCGCGAAATCGGCCACATTCACGGCGACTACCAGGTCGACATCCCGTTTCCCGTGCGCGTGCGCGAAGAGCTGGTCGCCGCCGGGGACGCCGAGCTGCACCACGTGCTGCCCGAAAGCGGCTGGATCACCGTCCGCATCCGCCAGCGGGGCGACGTCGCCCATGCCATCGGCCTGCTGGAAAAGTCCTACCGTTTGGCGCGGCGGCAGCGGCGGCGGTAATATCTGAACGCCACCGCAAGATAAGGAGGACGACGATGTCCTGTAGCCACACCGACCAGATAGCCGACGTCACCCCGGGCACGCCCCAGGGCTGTCAGGAATGCCTCGAAAGCGGCTCCCGCTGGGTTCACCTGCGCGTCTGCCTCACCTGCGGCCATGTCGGCTGCTGTGACCAGTCCCCCAACCAGCACGCCACCCGGCACTACCGCGCCACAAAGCATCCCATCATCCAGTCCTATGAAAGCGGCGAGAACTGGGTCTACTGCTACCCCGACGACGAGCTGGTCGGCCACCGCCCGAAGGCCTGGGAGCAGTAGCCCTCTTTTTGTGGTCCAAGTCGCCGAATCGGAAGCCAACGCCGATCGTTATAACCCGCTCAGATCGCGTTCAATCACCTCCACCGCTCGCGCCACCCCATCCTCAGCCCGGATCTGCCGTCCCACCTCAGACGCCCGTGCCCGCATTGCATCGTCCCCCACCGCCTGCTCGATCGCCCGTGCCAGGCGGGCAGCAGTGAGCCGGCGGCGCGGAATCGGCTCCGGCCCCGCGCCCAGATCACTCACCCGCCGCCCCCAGAACGGCTGATCGCCGAAGAAGGGCACAATTACCGAAGGCGCCCCGGCGCGTAGCCCGGCAGCGGTGGTACCCGCCCCACCGTGGTGCACGACCGCCGCCACCTGCGGGAAGAGCCAGGCGTGGGGGATGGAGCGCGCCATAAACACCCTTTCCGGCAGGTCATCCTGTCGCAGTTCGCCCCAGCCGGAGAGCAGTACCGCCCGCTGCCCCGCCTCGGCCACCGCCTCCACGATGAGCGCCGTCGTCGCCTCCGGATCGCGATTGGCCATGCTGCCGAAGCCGACGTAGATCGGGCGCGGCTCCTGCTCCAGAAATGCCACCAGCTCCGCCGGCGGCGTCCACGTCTCCTCCTGATCGAGGAACCAGTAGCCGGTGACGTGCACGTCCGGCCCCCAATCATTGGGCGGCGGAACCACTGCGGGGCTAAAGCCGTAGAGGAGGGGGCCACGCCGCAGGCGCGGCGAACGGAACGGGCCCCAGATGGGAGCAGGCGGCAGAGCGAGGACCTCTTGGCGCGCCGCCTTGTCCGCCGCCCTCAGGCTCTGCCACATCACCTGCCACGTCAGGTGGTGCGACGCGGCGTTGAGCGGCCCGATGCTCGGGAAGCCAGGCGGGATGAAGACGCCGGGAAAGGCCCTGGTCGGGCTCGCCGGCACCAGAAAAGCACGTATAAGCGGCAGCGCCAGCTTTTCCGCCAGCCCGAGCGCCACGAAGAGGCCGCCCATCCCCGCAATGAGTAGGTCGGCGTCGCGCGCCGCCGCTAAGCCGTCGCGCGTCCACTCGTGCACCGCCTTCCGCGCTTGGGCGCCGGTCTCGCGCATCAGCGCCAGCAACCGTCCCTGTTCCAGCAGCGCGCCAAAGTCGCCGCTTTGGATAACGCCCTCGATGCTGCCGCCGGCCGGGCGGTAGGCGAGGCCGTGTGCCTCCACCAGTCTCTGGAAGTCGGCGTGCGTGACGACCCGCACGTCGTGCCCCGCCGCGGCCAGCCCTTTGGCCAGGGCCACGTAAGGCTGGACGTCGCCACGGCTGCCGAGGGCGATGAGAGCAATTCGCATAGTACTATTCTCCGTGATAACGTCCAGCACCTCCGCGCGGAGATGAGCGCGCCTCAGCAACGCGGCGCCAGCCACTTCTCGCGGAGGTTGAGCTGCTGTTCCGGCTGGTCTGCTTCGTAAGCGCTGGAAAAGTATGTTAAAGTATAGCAGGAAAGCTGAGAAGAGGGCACCACCGTTGCGGTTAGGAGATATTTTAAGCTGGGAAGGAGAGCAGGCGGAAGCGGTCCACGCCGCTGGCCTGACCGTCACCCCCGAGCTGGTGCGGCTCCGCCTGCGCCTGCCGTGGGGCCGCTTTGAGTGGGCCCGCCCCGTCGCCGTCGTCGTCACCTCTGGCGCCGACGAAGCCGGTCGCCGCCACCGGGAGCGGATTCCCATCGTCGATGTCGTGCGCGTGATACAGGCGGCCCTCTGGTTGCCCGTCGCCGGCTATGGACTGGTGTGGTTGGCGCGGCGACGCTCTGTGACACGCGCTGCCACGGCCAACGCGGCTGTCGCCAAGGAGAACTGAACGATGACAGAAGGTGTGGAGATCATTCGCCAGAGTGTCCCTGATCAGGCAGCGGCAAACGAGCTGCTGGGGAAGGTAGCAGAAACGGCGCGCCCGGCTGCCGTCTTCGGCGAACCGGTCACCCAGGGCGAGTACACCGCCATCACCGCGGCCGAAGTATCGATGGGGCTGGGCTTTGGCTTTGGCGGCGGGGGCGGCCTCGAAGGTGAGGGCGAGGGTGGCGGCTCCCAGAACGTCGGCATGGGCGGCGGCGGTGGCGGGGCTGGGGGCGTCATGGCGCGCCCGGTCGCCGTCATAGAAATTGGCCCCCGCGGCGTGCGCGTGGAGCCGATCGTCGACCCCACCAAAATCGTCCTCGCCTTCTTTACCGCGCTCGGCAGCATGTTGATGATGCGCGCGCGCATGCGCCGCAACGCATAAGGCAGAGTCGTCGTGCAGCCTGTCTCGACCGAAGCGCGCTATCGCCTCCGACCGGCCCGGCAGGCGGAGGCCGAGATAATCGACCGGATGGTGCGGGGAGCGGGGCTGAACCCCATGGGCCTCGACTGGCAGCGCTTCACCGTCGCCGAAGCGGTGCCGGATCCGCCCGCTGCCGGCAGCCCTTCCCAAGGAGAGATCATCGGCTGCGTGCAGGTAAAGCCGCACCGCCGCGGCCTGCCCCGTCCGTGGCCCGCCGAGCGGGCGCGCTTCAACGAACTCGCCTCGCTCGTCGTTCTGCCCGCCTGGCGCGGGCGTGGCGTCGCGCGGGCGCTGGTAACCGACCTGCAACAGCAGGTCGGCGCGCCGCTGTGGCTCTACTGCCGCTCGCGGCTCGTCCCCTTCTACCACCGCTTCGGCTTCCGCGAGCCACAGCCCGCTGAGATGCCCCGCCGCTTTCGGCTCATGCAGCGGGCGACAACGCTGCTCGCCCGGCTGGCGCGGCGCGAAGAGAGAATGGCCATCATGCTTTGGGAGGGGCAGGAGGGAGAAGGTCAAGGCGCAAGATGATCCGCAAACTGGCTTCAAGAGTCGTCTATAAAAACCGCTGGATGATCGTCCGCGAGGACCGCGTGGCCTTCGCCGACGGCGCCTCCGGCATTTACGGCGTGGTCGAAAAGGAGGACTTCGCGCTCATCGTGCCCTACGATGGCGACCGCTTCCATCTGGTGCGCCAGTACCGCTACCCCGTCGGCGCTGCCTTCTGGGAATTTCCAATGGGCGGCGCCCCCGGCTCAGAGGTGGAACCGGCAGAGCTTGCGCGGCAGGAGCTGCTCGAGGAGACTGGCCTGCGCTGTGCGCGCATCGAGAAGATTGGCTATCTCTATGAAGCATACGGCTATAGCAACCAGGGCTTCCACGTCTTTCTTGCGCGCGACCTCGAAAGCGGCGCCCCAAAGCGGGAAGTTAGCGAGCAGGGCATGGAGACGCGAGCAGTCTCCGTGCCAGAATTTGAACGCATGGTCGAAACGGGCAAAATCCGCGACGCGCCCACCCTTAGCGCCTATGGCCTGCTGCGGCTAAAAGGAATCATCTGAATGACCATCCCTGTTTACACCATCGGCTACGGCGCCCGCTCCATCGAGGAGTTCCTCGCCGCCCTCGCCGCCCACCGTATCGACTTCCTGCTCGACGTCCGCACCGCCCCCTACTCCCGTTACAAACCGGAGTTCTCCAAAGCCGCTCTGGAGCAGGCCCTGCGCGCCGCCGGCGTCCGCTACGTCTTCCTCGGCGATGCCCTCGGCGGCCGTCCCGACGACGCCGACTGCTACACCGACGGCCGCGTCGACTACGAAAAGGTCGCCCAGAAGCCGTTCTACCAGGCCGGCATCGAACGCCTCCAACGCGCCTTTGCCCAGCAACAGCGTGTGGCGCTCATGTGCAGCGAGGGCAAGCCCGAAAGCTGCCACCGCAGCGCCCTCATCGGTCGCACCCTCGCCGACCTGGACATCCCGGTCATGCACATCGACGAAAACGGACGCCTCAAGACGCAGGTCGAAGTCTGTGGCGGCGAAGCAAAGGCAACCATTCCGCCCGAGCCGCCTGCCGACCTCGCCGCAGTCCAGGCCGAACTGGACGCGCTGGCCGAAATGGAGATGGCGTTCAACGCCGATATGGAGGCGCTCTGGGACGCGGGTGATTGGAGCGACCCCGCTTCCTCCGCTCCCGACGTCGCACCACCCTCCGCCCCATGGCACCACCTAGAGGCCGACCTCGACGGCGCGCGCCACCTGCTCAAAAAGGTGTTCGGCTACGACAGCTTCCGCCCCCTCCAGGAGGAGATTATCGCCAACATTCTCGCCGGGCGCGACACCCTGGCCATCATGCCGACCGGGAGCGGCAAATCGCTATGCTACCAGCTGCCGGCCCTCCTCTTTCCCGGCCTCACCGTCGTCGTCTCCCCCCTCATCTCCCTCATGCAGGATCAGGTGGCCCAGCTCCAGCAGGTCGGCGCCCCCGCCGCCTTCCTCAACAGCAGCCTCGACTTCACCAGCCGCCGCGAGACGATGGCGTGGGTGCGCCAGGGCCGCCTGAAGCTGCTCTACATGGCGCCCGAAACCCTCCTCCGCCCCGAGACGCTGTTGATGCTGGAAGAGGCTGAGGTCAGCGCCTTCACCATCGACGAAGCCCACTGCATCTCCGCCTGGGGTCACGACTTCCGCCCCGAGTACCGCCGCCTCCTCGAAGTGCGCGAACGGCTGCCCGACGCCGTCTGTGTCGCCGTCACCGCCACCGCAACGACGCGCGTGCAGGAGGACATCGGCCAGATCCTCGGCTTCCGCGAGTCCGACACCTACCTCGCCAGCTTTGACCGCCCCAACCTATTCCTCGCCGCCCGCCCCCGCCGCGACGGGCTGAGACAGGTGCTGGCCTTCCTCGAAGAGCACGCCGACGAAAGCGGCATCATCTACTGCGCCACCCGCCGCGCCGTCGAGCAGCTCGCCGCCCAGCTACAGGCCAACGGCTACAACGCGCTCCCTTACCACGCCGGCATGGACAGCGCCACCCGTCGCCGCCACCAACAGCAGTTCAGCCGCGACGACGTGCCCATCATGGTCGCCACCATCGCCTTCGGCATGGGCATCGACAAATCCAACGTGCGCTTCATCCTCCACTACAATCTGCCCAAGAATATCGAGAGCTACTACCAGCAGATCGGCCGCGCCGGTCGCGACGGCCTCCCCGCCGATTGCCTCCTCCTCTGGAGCCGCCAGGACATCGTGCGCGTGCAGCGCTTCATGGACGAAGGGGCCGAAGCCGAGCGCGCCGGCCGGCAGGCCCGGCTGCAGGCGATGGTCCGCTTTGCGCAGACCCCCGGCTGCCGCCGCCCGCCGCTGCTCGGCTACTTCGGGGAGGAGTACACCGGTGATACCTGCGACTTCTGCGATAACTGCACGCTCGAAGCGGGCGAGCAGGAGCTCGTCGACGTCACCGTCGCCGCCCAGAAGTTCCTCTCCTGTGTCAAACGCACCGGCGAGCGCTTCGGCGCCAGCTACATCGTCAAAGTTCTCTGCGGCGCGCGCACCAAACGTATCCTGCGCCTGGGCCACGACCGCCTCTCCACCTACGATATCGGCAACGAATACTCGCGCGACCAGTGGAAGGCGCTCGCCCAGCAGTTCCTCATCCAGGGCCTCGTCGAGCAGGACATGCAGTACGGCGGCCTGCGCCTCACCGCAGCCGCCTCCGACGTCTTCCGCGGCGAAAAGGTCCGGGTCCCCGCTACCCACGCCGCGCCGGCAGCCGCCACTACAACCCCACGCCGCGACGCCGGAGAGTACGACCATTCCCTCTTCCAGGAGCTCCGCACCCTGCGCAAAGCGCTCGCCGACGAGGCCGACGTTCCCGCCTACATCATCTTCTCCGACCAGACCCTCATCGACATGGCCCGCCGCTTCCCCCGCACGCCACAAGAGATGCTCGCCGTCCACGGCGTCGGCGAAGTCAAGCTCGAGCGCTACGGCGATGCCTTCATCGACCGCATTGCCGCCTATTGTCAGGAGAACGACGTCTCGCCGCCCGCAGCGCCCGCCGCCCCCACCCAGCCCCGCCCCGCCACCGACGGCGAGAAACGGCGCTACCAAGAGGTGGGCGAGCAGTTCGCCGCCGGCCACACAGTCGAGGCGCTGGCTCAGATATACGACGTCAAGCAGCGGACCATCTTTGGCCACCTCCACCGCTACGTCAGCAACGGCGGCGCGGTCGACCCGGAAAGGATACTCGCAGCCAGTGCGCTCGCCGCGCCCGAACAGGCCCGGGTACTCGCCGCCTTCGACGAGCACGGCCCCGAATATCTGCGCCCCGTCTACGACGCCCTGAATGAGACCGTCGCCTGGGAGGAGCTCCACCTCCTGCGCCTCCTCTACCTCACCCGCGGCGCCTGAGCCTCCCCTACGTCACCCCCTTCACATCCCGCGCCGCATGGCTCTCCAGATAGTATAACCACCCGCGCACCGTCATCTCCCCGTACTGGTTATGGGGAAGCGTCCGCCCATTCACCCCCTGCGCCTGCAATGCCCGTGCCTGCGCTACCGTCTCCGCCCGCGCCTCCCGGAACCGCTCCCCCAACTCCGGCAGCGCCAGTCCTTCCGGCGGATAGTAGTCGTCGCTCTCGTCCATCTGCGGGCGCGTCCCCGGCGGCGTCTGGAGCCGGTTCTGCCCCCAGCGCTCGATGGCGATGATATGCCGCAGCCGCTCCCGGTTCTTCTCCGTGTCCGGCGCCGCCGCAATCCGCTCCACCCCCTCCCGGCCCCCCGCCTCCAGCGCGCTCACCAGCTCCGTTATACTCTGCTTCGCCGCCGGCCGCTCGAAGAAAAGCTTCGCCAGAAAGATACTGATCGTCGCAGTGATTGACATAATTTCCTCACACCCTCTCCGTCTCATCCACCAATGTCACCGGCGCCGTCTCGTCCTGCGCCAGCCGCTCGTTCAGATCCACCCCCCGCGCCCGGATCACATTGACCACCGCCCCATCGTTCCACTCCGGCTCGCCCGCCGGCTGCAGCATCGCTACCGCCTTCTCAAAGCGCTCGTTCTGCTCCGGGCTCTCCGCGTTCGCCCAGTACGCCTCACGGCTCTCAAAAATGGCGATGTGGATAAAGGTGTCCGGCTCGTCGTCCAGCTGGAAGTCGATCGCACAGAGCGCCCCCTGCGGCAGTTGGCGTCCACCCTCCTCATCCTCCTCCGGATAGATCTCCCCGTAATAGTCGCTCATATTCTTCACGCCCTGCGGGCTGAGCTTCATCTTCAAAATGGTGCCGTACATCGTGATTCCTCCTCTCACTGCAATTTCTTGTGCTGAACTGTTATACTGACACTGTAAAGTGCCACCGTTTCGCCACCGTCATAAAGAGCGTCATAAACGTCAAAACGATGCCTACACTACACCTCGCCTTCCTCGGCCCGCCCCTGGTCACCGCTGGCGTGCCGGACGCCGGCGCAGAACCCCTCACCTTCGCCACCCGCAAGTCGCTCGCCCTGCTCATCTACCTTGTCGCCGAAAGTGGCGCCAGCGGAAGCGTTGCCGCCGGAGCCCGCGCCGCCCCCGAGCCCATGCACCGGCGCGAAAAGCTCGCCGCCCTCCTCTGGCCCGAGAGCGACAGTAGCCGCAGCCGCGCCAACCTCCGCAGCGCCCTCAATTACCTCCGTGCCGCCCTCCCCGAAACTCCGGACGGCGCCACACCGCACCTGCACATCGAACGCGACCGCCTCGGCTTCAACCCCACCGCCCCGCACACCCTCGACCTCGCCCTCGTCCAGCAGGCCCTGGCCTCCCGCGACCCCGACGAGATGGCCGCCGCCGCAGCCCACGGCCGCGGCTCCTTCGCCGCAGGCTTCTCCCCCGGCGATGCGCCCCCCTTCGACGCCTGGATCGCTGCCCAGCGCGCCCTCTGGGAGCAGCGCGTCGACCTCCTCTTCGACCGCCTCAGCCAGGCGCAGTTCGAACAGGGTCAGGTCGCCGAGGCGCAAGCTACCCT
>JAWVYW010000108.1:0-13031 GCA_033722535.1 Promineifilaceae bacterium (SeqCode) | reverse complement strand
GCCGTCTGGGTGGGGTCCGTCATCGCCTGGGGGGTGAGGATGATCAGCAGGCCGTCGGCATTGGCGTCGTCGGCCAGGATCTCCACTGTCTTGATGTACCGTTCAGAGTCGGCGTCGCCCAGAATGTCCACTGGATTGTTGTGGCTCCAGTGTTCCGGCAAAAAGTCGTTCAATGCCTGCATCGACTCCGAACTCAGCTCGGTCAGCTCGCCGCCGTTGCTGATCAGGGCGTCTGTAGCCAGCACGCCAGGACCGCCGGCGTTGGTGATGATTGTCAGCCTCCGCCCCTGGGGCCGCGGTTGCTTGGAGAGGACCTCGGCAATGTTAAAGAGATCGTCGATGCGGCTGACGCGCAGCACGCCGCTGCGGCGGAAGGCGGCTTCCAGCACCTCGTCACTGCCGGTGAGGCTGCCGGTGTGTGACGCCGCCGCTTTGGCCGCCGCCTCAGTGCGCCCAGGCTTGATGACGATGATCGGCTTGGTCAGCGCTACTTCGCGTGCGGCGGACATAAAGTTTCGGGCGTCGCCGATCGTTTCCATGTAGATGACGATGCTCTGCGTGCGCGAGTCGTTGCCCAGGTAGTAGATCAGGTCGCCCCAGTCGACGTCGAGCATGGAGCCGATGGAGACAAAGGCGCTGAAGCCGACATTCTCGTGGAAGCTCCAGTCGAGGACGGCGGTGCAGAGGGCGCCGCTCTGGCTGATGAAGCCGACGGTGCCCGGGCGCGCCATCGCATTCGCAAAGGTCGCGTTCAGACCCGTGAGCGGGCTCATCACGCCCAGGCAGTTCGGGCCGATGATACGCATGTGCCCCTTACGCGCCTTTTCGAGAATCTCCCTTTCGAGTGCAACCCCCTCCGGCCCACGCTCCTTGAAGCCGGCAGAGATGATGATCGCCCCGCGCACCCCTTTCTCCACGCACTCCTCGACGATCCCGGGCACCGTCGGTGCCGGGGTGACGATGATCGCCAGATCAACCTGTTCGGGCACGTCCGAGATGCTGGGGTAGGCTTTGATGCCCAGCACGCTGGAGCGGCCCGGATTGACCGGGTAAATGACGCCGCCGAAGGAGTTACTCATCAGATTCCACATGATCGTGCGGCCGACGCTTCCCGGTCGCTCCGTAGCCCCGATGACGGCCACGCTGCTCGGGTGGAAAATGGCGTCCAGCGGCTCGTACTCATAGCGGAGAAAGTCATGAGCCGACTCAGTACTCGCGTTTTTTACCTTTTTTGTTCCAATCACGTCTGTTCCTCCTGGTGCGATTTCTTAGTCCAGTTGCTGTGAACTCCCCGAGTGGGAGTTGATGCTCGTCTGTTGTGGCGCCCGCCCCCCGCCTGATTTTAGTATACTCTATGCCCGTTGTCATGCATGGTGAAGCGCCTAGCTTTTGCTATACTTTAGCTGGAAGAGATACCGATCGAGTGCAGCCGCCTGCACGCAGCGTCGGCTGCAAAAGAGGCAATCATGACACGTCCCCGTCCCGCGGCGGTTACCGCCGATAGAAATGCGCGAGAAGTAATCATTGTGTGGCAGGATGGCCACACGAGCCGCCTCCCTTTTGCCGGGCTGCGCGCTGTTTGCCCCTGTGTGGAGTGCCGGGGTGGTCATGAGCATATGGGAGGGCTGCCCGATCCACAGGTAGTTCGCGATACGCCTCGCGGCGACCTCAATCTCGAGAATGTGATACAGCTCGGGGGGTACGCACTACAATTTTTCTGGAGCGACGGCCATTCGACCGGGATTTACACGTGGGAGGCGCTGCGGGTAGCCTGTCCCTGCCCCGACTGTCTTTCGACTTAAGGGCGCTCGCCGCCGGCGTTCGCGACGAGCTCTCTATCATCGCTTCAGGAGCGCTGTTCCGTCTCCTGTGACTCCTGTTCCAGTACCTGACTGAGGGCGGGTCGGCGGGCCATCACCGCCTGACGCTCCATCGACTGAATCGCCGTCGCCACATTTTCTATCGCCACCCGCTGCTTACGATAGAGGTCGCTCTCGCTCATCGCGAGGCGACGGGCGACGTCACGCACCCGTTGCCCCTGGACGAATTTGAGCTCGAGGATATTGTATAGAATCCACTCCGCCGTCGTCATGTTACGCTCGCCTTCTGGTCGCTGTTGTTCGATCGCCCGCTCCAGAATGGCGCGCATCGCCTTCGTCGGATTGCCCTTCGTCTCCAGCAGCGCTTCCTGGACTACGTTGAGGCGCATCAGCGGGCTTTCTGTCAGCTTTGGGCCCCCCCAGTAGTGGCTCAAGGCATCCTTGACCATCGTCGAGAAGTCGGGATCGTTGATCAACTGCTCTTCCTGATCCATGGGCGCTGTAAGGAGTGTACTGCCGTCATAGCGGGCGGCGCTCCGCTGCTGCTGCAGCGCCGTAATCTGCGGTAGCAGCCCTTCGACGGCGGCAAAGACTTCCTGCTGGAGAATCCGATCTTCAAGTGCCCGCGCACTTTGCGCTGCCAGCCGATCCAGTATCGTCTGCTCCGCCTCAGTGAGATCCGGCTCCGGCGCGCGGGCGCGGATGCCGAGGATGCCGACGAGTGCATCTTCCTGGCGATTGTAGAGCGTGCGAATCCAGTAGTTACGCCAGAGCACGAAGGCGCCTACCGTTTCCAGATTTTCTCCCGCGCCGTCATGGCCGGCCGGTTGAGTCAGTTCGCGCCAGCTTTCGCCCTGGATGTCCGCCAGCTCATCGCGCGGGTCGACCACTACCTCCAGCCGCGGCCCTTCCGGGGTGAAGGCGGCAATAAAGGCGCTGGGCGTCCGGAGCGTCTCGCAGATGGCGACCAGCACACTTTCCAGAAATTGCTGCAGGTCGCGCGTTGTCAGCAGCCGGTCGCTCAGCTGCTGAATGCGGCGCACATCCGGCTCGTTGTTGAGGTGGAAAAGGCGCTCCAGTGGCCGCTTGAAGGCGTGAATTGCCCACTCGACGACCATCACTGTGGCGACGACGGCGATGGCCTGTACCAGTTCGGTCGGCAGCCCCAGCCAGTCGCTCGTCCGCTCTGCTAGTACGTACACCAGCAGGACCAGCGTCGCCGTCAGCGGCACGCGCGCCATGAATTTGAACAGGCGGACGCGGATGACGCGATCCGGCGAGGCGGCGCCAAAGTAGGCCAGATAGTAGGTGAGGAGGGCAAACATGAGCCCGACCGTCACGTTGCCCGCGATGAGGACGAGCCAGAAGAGGGGCGTAAGCTCCAGACGCGGCGAGCTGCTGAGGAGCAGATATGGAAAGACGCCCAACGGAGCCGCCAGAAAGGCGATCAGGATCATGCGCATCCGCGCCCTCAGGGTGCTCGTCACGGAGAGTTGGTGTGCGCGCCACACATTGTAAATGCTCGCCAGCGTCACGCCCCAAAAGTAGAGAGAAAAGACAGGGAAAAGCGGCCCGGCGCGTAGATGGGGCGCCTCCGCTGCGGCGAGAAGCTCGCCCGCGACGAGGTCGGTGACGGCGACGAGAATAATAAAGAGTAAGCCGGTGAGGTAGAAGACACGCACGCCCAACCGGCGGCGATCGGAGGCTCGCCCGGTCCGGCCGAGCAGCGCGTCGGAAAGGTGGTACTGAGCAGCCGGCACCATTGCGATGCCCACCCACTCCAGCCGCAACCATGTCTCACGAGAGAGAGTAATATGTGCGCGGCTGGCGATCAACTCGGTGAGGTAGACGATTACCACAAAGAGGACGAGGTTGGAAAAGGCACGTGTGACGCGATCGCGCAGAAAGTGGCGCAGATTGTAGAGCACGACAGCCGCCCCGAAGATGACGATCGTAGCCTGAAGAACATCGTTCGTGAGGGCGAGCAGAGTAGTGAAGGTGTTCATGCCGAGCGTAACTTTCGCAGATCGGGCCACGGAACCAGCCGGCGCCGAGCGCGTGGCGATCGTAGCACGGGGCGCATTCAGGCCGGGGAGGGCGCCGGAGGAAGATCCAGATTGGGCCGCTGCCAATCCGATTGACCGCTTTCACGCGAGCGATCCTGCCCGGGACGCGGTGCCTGCGGATCTCTCTGGGAAGGCGCGCTCTGGGGGTCGGTGCCCTCTAACAGGGCGATGAATTCATCCGCTTCGAGCGTTTCCATTTCCAGGAGCCGCTGGGCCACCAGATCCAGTTTGTCGCGGTTTTCCGCCAGAATCCGGCGGGTGCGGCTGTACTGGGCATCGATGATCTGGCGGACTTCGGCGTCGATCTGTTCGGCTACGGCATCCGAATAGTCTCGCTGCTCGCTGATCTCACGGCCAAGGAAAACTAACTCCTGCTTTTCGCCATAGACACGAGCGCCGAGCGCATCGCTCATGCCATATTGCGTGACCATCGCGCGCGCCATCTTGGTCACCTGGCGCAGGTCGTTGCTGGCTCCCGTTGTAATCTCGCCAAAGACGATCTCTTCCGCCACTCGCCCGCCGAGCGCGCTGGCGATCAGGTCCAAGAACTGCGCCTCGCTGTAGAAGTATTGATCTTCCTCGAGGTACCAGGTCACGCCGCCGGCCATGCCGCGCGGAATGATCGTCACTTTGCGAATGGCGCGGGCGCGGGGCAGCATGTGGCTGGTGACGGCGTGGCCCGCTTCATGGTAGGCGGTGATCTCCCGCTCCTCAGCCGACATGATGCGGCTGCGCCGCTCCGGCCCCAACTGAACGCGTTCGATCGCTTCTTCAAATTCGCTCATCGTAATCATCTTCTTGTTGCGCCGCGCGGCGAGAAGGGCCGCTTCGTTGACCGTGTTCTCAATGTCGGCGCCGACGAAGCCAGGCGTTGCCCGGGCGAGCAGCTCCGGATCGACTTTGCGCGACAGCGGCTTGCCCCGCATGTGGACCCGGAAGATCGCTTCCCGCCCGCGAATGTCGGGGCGGTCGATCACCACGCGGCGGTCGAAGCGCCCCGGACGCATCAGCGCCGGGTCGAGGATGTCTGGTCGGTTGGTCGCTGCCAGAATGATGACATGTGTGTCGGTGTCGAAGCCGTCCATCTCGACCAGGATCTGGTTCAACGTCTGCTCCCGCTCGTCATGGGAACCACCCAGACCGGCGCCGCGCTGACGACCGACGGCGTCGATTTCGTCGACAAAGATAATGCACGGGCTGTGGCGCTTTGCCTGCTCGAACAGGTCACGGACGCGGCTCGCGCCAACGCCGACGAACATCTCTACAAATTCGGAGCCGGCGATGGAGAAGAAGGGTACGCCCGCCTCACCGGAGACCGCCTTTGCCAGTAGTGTCTTGCCGGTGCCGGGTGGGCCGACGAGGAGCACGCCTTTCGGGATGCGCGCGCCAAAATTGACGAACTTCTCTGGCTGGCGCAGAAAGGCGACGACCTCCTGTAGCTCCTCCTTTGCCTCCGCACAACCGGCTACGTCCTCAAACGTCACCGTTGGATGGTCGCCGGTGAACATGCGCGCCTTGCTCTTGCCAAATGAGAGCGCCTGGTTATTGCTGCCCTGTGCCTGTCGAAAGATGAAATAGATAAAGGCAATGATGATGATCGCCGGCAGAAGAATGCTGATCAGGCTGATCCAGTTGCCGAGACTGCTCGGCTTTTCGTTAATGATCGTGATGCCGTGCTCCTGATAACTCTCTTCGCTAATGCCGAGGAAGCTGAGCTCCTCCAGCAAAGAGACGCCCACGCCAAGCTGGACGGCAGTCGCCGCTCGCGCTGCATCGCGATAGGTGACAGATACTTCACGGCCATCGCCGGATACGGTCAGGCGCTCCACCTCGCCGCTCCGAATCTGCTCGGCAAGTTGCGTGAGCGAAAGCTCCTCTTCCACCGGCGTAGCAGAGTTATAGCTCCACAGAATGGCGATAATGGCAACGAAGATCAAAAAATAAACGAAACCGCGTGTTACTCGAGTGGAATTCACCGGATGCATCCTCCGTCTGCGCCCCGATAACGATTGTAGCCTGTGCACGGGGCGCCAAAGACGCTTTCGGGACAGTATAGCAAAAAGGGGATGGCGTGGCGAGTGGGCAGGTTCGGCGTGATGCTATCGTTAACTCATCTTTATCTTTTGGACACGACGTTGGCGTTGCGAATCCCTAAACTCCTCGCCAGCAAGCGGTAGTACGTTCTCACCATACGTGCCAAGCGCGGGCCACAGCGTACCACAGGGGAATGAGGCCGAGCATGAGGATGATTGCGGCCACAGCCAGCGCCACGGCACGCCGGTCCATTTGCGTCTGTTGCTCCGCCTGGGCGTCTCTGGGAACGGGAACATGGAGGTGTTGCTCCGCCTCGCTCGCAGCGGTCTGCGTCGCTTCCGCGCGGCGAGATGCGCTTGCTCGCTCTCGCCTGTGCATCTCCGTCGCCCGCGCGGTAATGATCGGCGGCGCTGGTCGGCGGTAAATTTCCGTCTTCCGCGCTGCCGGCCCGTCCTGTTCCTGCTCGGTAGGGGCCTGCTCCGGTTGTGGCTGCCGCTGGCGATGGCGATCTCTGTCGCTCTCTTTATCCCGGCGCGCGGGGCGTGGGGGCACGACCGGCATCAACGGCCCGGTATCGTCGAGGCTACTCTCGCGATACGTGCGCAAAATGCGTTCCAGCTGCCCCGCCGTGCGGTAGCGCCCCGCCGGCTCTTTGCTCAGCAACTTGTTGACGATCTGCTCTAGCTGCACCGGGACCGCCGGATTGAACTCGGTCACCAGCGGCGGCGGTTCCTGGAGGTGCTTCAGGGCCAATGCGGGCAGGGTATCAGCCTCGAAGGGTAGCCGGCCGGTGAGCATCTCAAAAAGGATGATGCCGATGGCGTAGACGTCGGAAGCAGGAGCCGCCGGCTCCCCCGCCGCCTGTTCAGGCGCGAAATAGTGAGGCGTGCCCCACAGCAGGCTGGCACTGTTGCGGCTGGCTTCGCTCATTGCTCGGGCGATGCCGAAGTCAGCCACTTTAACGCGATCGTCGGCGGTGACCAACATGTTCTGCGGCTTAACGTCGCAGTGGACCAGACCGGCACGGTGGGCATAGCCGATGCCGCCGGCGATCTGAATTGCTAGGTCGAGCGCGCGTGCCACAGTCAGCGGCGCGCCGCTCTCTTCCAGGCCACTGCGGATCAGCTTTTTCAGCGTCCGGCCTTCGACATACTCCATCACGATATAGTGACGGTATCCGTGCGGCAACTCCTCCTGGCCGATGTCGTGGACGGTGACGATGTTAGGATGGGCGAGGTTAGCTGCAGCGTGCGCCTCCCGCTGAAAGCGGCGCAAAAAGAGGTCGTCGCCGGTAAGGCTTTCGTGGAGCATCTTCACCGCCACCTGCCGTCGCAGCATCAGATCCTGCGCCTTATAGACGGCGGCCATTCCCCCGCTGCCGATGCGCTCGAGCAGCCGGTACCGTTCGTTCAAGGTTATTTCGGCGGGAAGCATATGGCTATTTTAGCAGGCTGGGGGGTGGACGGCTACCTGTCCAAACGCCGTCGGTGCCTGGTTACTTCTCTTCGTTCCAACCTACCTCTTATTTGCTTTCGGCGCTCGTTGTGGTAAACTTCTTTCGTTACATGGCGGCTGTGGTGTAGGGGTTAACACGTCTGGTTGTGGCCCAGAAGATCGTGGGTTCAAATCCCACCAGTCGCCCTCAAAAGCCTCGCGAGTTCCCAACCCGCTCGTGGGGCTTTTTCTTTTAACTCTCAGTTGCTCCGCCTGTCCCATTCGAGTCTGCCAGTTCCAGGACCAGCACCGGAATCTCTCGCTTGGCCGCCCGTCGCGCGTAAGCAGCGTAGCCGGGGTAGGCGTCGACGGCGCGGGCCCAGTAGCGCTCTCGTTCTTCCCCTGTCGCCTCGCGAGCGCGGTAGCGGTGGCTACGGCCGTCGAGGGTGAGGGTCGCCTCTGGACGGGTCTTAAGGTTGTGATACCAAGCGGGGTGATGGGCGCGCCCAAAGTTAGAGGCGATGAGGATCCACTTATCGCCGACCGGCGTGGGGATGATGGGTACACTGCGCGGTAGGCCGCTGCGAGCGCCGGTGGTCGTCAGAGTGCCGGTAGGGAGGCCGCTGATCAGGCCGGTGAAGGAGTGGCGGCCGCCGCTGAGGCGAAGGAGCAGCCGGTCGAGGGTCGGCAGCAGGTGCGACAGGAGACGAGTGATTGGAGCCAACGCGGCGAGGGTCAGGACCGCTTTCTGCAGGAGACTAGACTGTGACATGCCAGCAGTATAGCAGGCGGAGACGCGTGCGGAAAGATATGGTTGCCGATAGTAATATGCTATAGTCGGAGACGCGGCTGAAGCCGCTACTAGAAGTGGACACCATTTCAACAGACCACAAGGGACATGCTATGAACTTCGCCGGGATTGAGATCGGCCACACGACCGATCGGGAAAATCACACGGGCTGCACCGTCTTCCTATGCCCGGAGGGGACAGTGGGTAGTGTAGACGTGCGCGGCCCGGCGCCCGGCAGCCGCGAGAGCGCGCTGCTGGCGCTGGACAAGCCGATCCAATACGTGAATGCCGTCGTCTTCAGCGGCGGCAGCGCCTTTGGCTTGGCGGCCGCGGATGGCGTGATGCGCTATCTGGCGGAGAAAGAGATCGGCCACTGGACGCCGATCCGCCCTATTCCCATCGTCCCAGCGGCCATCGTCTACGACCTCTTCCTCGGCGGCGGCAAGAAGCTACCGGGCGCAAAGATGGGCTACGCCGCCTGCCGGGCGGCGGGGGGAGGCGAGGTAGCGCAGGGGAACGTCGGCGCCGGCTCCGGTGTGACGGTGGGCAAGTGGGGGGGCTTTGACCACATGATGAAGGGTGGATTCGGTCTCGCCGCGGCCGAGTTGGACGGGCTGGTGGTGGCGGCCGCCGCCGTGGTCAATGCGGTGGGTGATGTGATTAACGTCGACGGATCAGTGCTAGCAGGAGCGCGGCAGGAGGGGGGCGGTTGGCTCGCAGAGCGTGATCCGTACCGCCGCTTCCCCGAGCGTCCACCGGCGGCCGTAGGCACCAATACGACCCTGATCGTCATTGCCACCAACGCGCCGCTGAATAAGATCGGCTGCAACCGGCTGGCCCAGCGCGGACATGATGGCCTGGCGCTCGCTCTGCGCCCGGCGCATACGACCCACGACGGAGACACCGTCTTTGCCCTTGCTACCGGCGAGATCGCCGAGGAAGCCGCACCTTTTGATCTGGTGGCGAACGTCACAGTCGAGGTTGTGGCCGAGGCGATCCGCAACGGAGCGCGCCACGCGGAGAGTCTGCCCGGCGTGCCTGGCCTCGCCGATATGGAGCCGGCAGCGAGTGGATCGGCTTGAGAGCGCCCCGCGTCTCTTGCGCGCTTCCGGCTGGAGCGTGTACTATCCCGCTGCGATACAATCAAACTGAGAGGCCATGGCTGTGAGCGTCGATTATCTGCCCCTCCCGCGTAGCACTGTAGAGACCCTCGGCATCGCCACCAGCTACTATGAGGCCGGCGTACCCACAGGTACTCCCCTCATTTTGCTGCATGGGATGTCGGCCTCGGCCGATAGCTTCCGTGAGTTGATGCATGAGCTGGCGGACGATTACTGGCTGCTGGCGCCGGATATTCCAGGCTTTGGCCGGAGTGGTGATCTGGCACCCTACACCTTTGCGCGTCTCGTCGAGTGGCTGGCGGCCTTTGTCGAGGCGCTTGATCTCCCCCCGGCACACTTGGTGGGACACTCCTTTGGCGGCGCCTTGTCGGTTTCCTTCGCGCGCGCCGTCCCCGAGCGGGCGCGACGCCTGATCCTGCTCGCGCCGTCGGTACTGCAGGCGAGAAAGTTTCCGCCGTGGATGCGCAGCTTCGGCGAGACGGTACTGGCGGAGAAGGTGCTGGAACTGGGGGTCAGTCTGTCACGGTTATGGCTCGATCGTCAGATTCGGGCCGCCTTTCACGAGCCGGAGCGTTTTCCGGACAGCCTCTGGGAGCGCCGCATCAAGGATTATGAGATGGCTCGTGCGTCGGCTGCCGTGCTCAAGGCGTCGGCCGTGCACGACATGCTATCGGAGCTGGCGGCAATCACCCATCCCACGTGCATTATCTGGGGCGAGAGTGACCCGGTTTTGGAACCGGCCGATGCGCTAACACTCGCCAAGGCGATGCAGGAGGCGCCAACGAGCGTGCATATGTTGGCGGCCTGCGGTCACATACCCCACATCGAGCAACAGGATGCCGTGGTGCACTTTATGCGCGACTTTCTTGCGCAGGATCGCGCGGATACAGAGGGCACAGAGACGCAAGGAGAGAGGAATGGATGACAGAACCGAGAGGTGAGAGCGCAGGCGAGGGGCAGATGCCCCCCGTCGTTGCCGTCTTTGGCAGCGATGCGCCCCAGCCCGGGACGCCAGACTATGAGCAGGCATACATAGTGGGGCGCTTGCTCGCCGAGGCTGGATACAGTGTCGCGACCGGCGGGTACGGTGGCACCATGGAGGCGGTCAGTCGCGGGGCCTCGGAGGCGGGTGGTCATGTTATAGGGGTCGGTAGCGACCGAATTGAGACCTTCCGTCGGCGAGGACTGAACGAGTGGGTGGCGGAGGCTATACGCTATAAGACACTGCAGGAGCGGCTGCTGCACCTCATCCATCATAATCAGGGAATGATCGTGTTGCCTGGCGGAATTGGGACGCTCTCGGAGCTCACATTGGCCTGGAGCTTTCTTCAGGTAGGGGAGATTGAGCCCCGTCCGCTGGTCCTACTGGGCGAAATCTGGTATGAGACGATGCGCGCGCTTTTACAGTCGGACTATGTGCGCGAGCCGCACGCTGCGCTGCTGTACTTTGCCGCGACGCCGGAGGGGGCGGTGGCATTTATGAGGGATGCGCTGGAGAACGGCGCACAGCCCCCGGATGGGGGCGACTAGCGTAGCCGGAGGCTGCAGTGGATGAACTGATCTTTCTCAAACTAGGCGGGTCTCTACTCACCGACAAGCTTGGTGAGGAGAGCCTCCGTGCGGCGGTGCTGACGCGTCTGGCGGGCGAAATCCGGTCGGCGCGCGAGGAGCGCCCGGGGCTGCGGCTTGTTATCGGTCACGGGAGCGGCAGCTTCGGACATGTGGCGGCGGCGCGCCACAACACGCAGGATGGCGTGGTCTCGCCGCCCGGATGGCGCGGCTTCGCCCACGTATCCGACGCGGCGGCGCGACTGAACCGCACCGTTTGTGCTGCGCTCCTGGAGGCTGGCGTGCCGGCGCTGAGTCTGCAACCGTCTGCCTCCGCGCGCTGTGTCGACGGTGCGTTGACGAAAATGGCATCTGCGCCGGTCCGGCTGGCGTTGGCGGGTGGGTTGGTGCCGCTTCTGTACGGTGACGTGGCGTTCGACACAGTAAGGGGCGGAACGATCATTTCCACGGAGAGCGTTCTTGGCTACCTCGCCGGCATCCTGCAGCCATCGTGGCTGTTGCTGGCGGGTGACACACCGGGCGTTCATGATCAGGCGGGAGAGGTGGTGCCGCGGGTCACCCGCGCCAACCGTGACCGTTTTGCGGCGGCCCTCGCGGGCAGCCGGGGGACGGACGTCACGGGCGGCATGGCGGGTAAGGTGGACGCCATGCTCGATCTGACTGCCGCGAACCCGGGTCTGACGGCGCGCATCTTTTCTGGCCTGGAGGAAGGCCGACTACGGCATGCGCTGTTGCGGCCGGGAGAGGGGCCAGGTACAACCATTCGTGCGGCGGGCGGGCATGCCCCGAAATAAATCGCGGTTCCACATTCCATGACGATTGAGCTCCCATTTCTTGCCGCCGTCGTGCTCGCCGGCTTCGCCTATGGGCTCGGGTATAGCCTCGTCCACCGCATTCCCTTTCTCCAGCGCTACGCTGTCCCAGCGCCGCTACTCGGCGGTCTGCTCGCGGCCCTGCTCTTGCTCGCCTTGCGACTCGCAGGGCTGTTCATTTCGGTTCCGGTCGCAGGCGAGCCGCTGAGCTTCCTCGTCGGCCTACTGACCGCCAATATGGGGCTCCATCTCTCGCTGCGGATCATTCGCCAGGGCGCTATTCTTGTGTTTCTCTTTCTGGCAGCGGGGGTTGTCATTCTAGGCGTTCAGCTTGCGCTCGTACTACCGCTCGCGGCAACTGTTTACGATGGAACTGCTCCTCTCCTGCCCACAGCGTTCCTCATAGGCCCGCTCAGCTTCTTCGGTGCACCCTTTACCCTCAACCCCCCTTCGCAGATAGGTCTACTCGCGCCGACCTTTGAGCTTCACTTCCCAGATTTCAAACTGCTGGCTCAGGGGAACATGATGTTGGGCGTGCTCGCCGTCCTTCCTCTGGGAACGCTGCTCGCGGAGCGGCTTCTGCGCCGAGTGGAGCAGGATGCGCCAACCGAACCACTCAGCAAGCGTAAATTTGAGCGCTCGCTTTCCACGCTGGGAATTGAAGAGACCTTTCTGATTACGCTGATCCTGGGGTTGATTGTCCTGGCGACCGCGCTGCAGGAGTGGCTCTTGCAACTGTTTCCGGCACTGATGGCGGATCATCTTCCGGTCGTGATCATCGCCTATGTACTCGGTGCCGTCTTTCGCCTTTCTTTCGACCGTATCGTGGGAGAGGAGCGCTTCCCCGATAAGGCGCTGACGGCGTTGCTGGTCGGTCCGACCATGAGCTTCGTCCTCGCCTACGCGCTGATGTCGGCGCCGCTTTACCTGCTGCAATACATCACTCCGCTCGTTCTGGTTGCTGCGGTCGTGTGCATCAGCGCCAATGCGATTATTGCCTGGCTGAGTTATCCGCTCTTTGCCCGCTTCACGCATCCTTACTACGCAGCGGTCATCAGCACCGCTCTCTTTGCGCTTTCAACCGGCTGGGGTCCGGTCGCCATCGGCTTTTTGCGCCGCTTTATGGATCGTCGTGGAACGATAGAGCCAATGCCGGAAGTAATGCCGCCGAATTCCTTTTACTTCTTTCCGTGGATCGTCATTCTATTGGGTTGGCTGCTGCTGTAAGGGCATGGAGCCGCACTCAGTGGGTGCGCCGCTGCCAGTACTCTTTCGGCGCAAGCGAGGTGAGATCGTCGTCGGTGCGGGTAAAATCGAGAATAAGCCGGTTGAAGGTGGCAGCCTGTTCAAGCATGGGGAAGTGATTGCAGCCTTCGAGGGTAATT
>JAWVYW010000107.1:0-13263 GCA_033722535.1 Promineifilaceae bacterium (SeqCode) | reverse complement strand
TCGCGGTTGTCGTTCGCCTGCTCGCGTAGGCGGGCCATCTTCTGGGCCAGCATATCGCGCGCATCCTGCCCAACAGCATCGGCCTCTTCCCGCAGCTGGTCGATCTCCCGCTGCAAGGTGGCAACTTCCGATTGGTGCTCTTCTTCGTACTCCTGCTGAACATCGGTCAACCGGTCAGTGGTAATCTCCTGCACACGCACCACATGCTCCCGCCCGACTGTCTCCCCTTCGGCGACGATCAGTTCATCGCCGAGGCGAATGTCGTCCTGCGCTTCGGAGCCCTGCAGATTATTCAGCCGCTGTTCGGTCGTGCGAGCCTCCTGCACAACCCGATCAGTGGCTTCCGCAAGCCGTTCATCGAATGTTTCGTTAAGTTCTTCGATCCGCTCGCGGAGCGCTTCCAGACGGCTGGTCGTCTCTTCGGTAGCTGCTGCAATCTGCTGCTCCGTTTCGTCTTCCATCCGCAGCTGCGCCTCTTCCAACTCTTCCTCCAGCCGCTTCAGCGCACGCTCGCGCGCATCTTCGTCGACGTAAGTGACGACATACTGGGCGAAATAAAGCACGCGGTCCAGGTTGCGCCGGGAGACGTTCAGGAGCTGACCCAGGTAGCTGGGCACGCGGCGGGTATACCAGACGTGCGCCACCGGGGCGGCCAGATCGATGTGCCCCAACCGTTCGCGCCGCACCGAGCTTCGGGTAATTTCGACGCCACACTTATCGCACACGATGCCCTTATAGCGAACGTTCTTATACTTCCCGCAGTAACATTGCCAGTCGCGCGTGGGGCCGAAGATTGCCTCGCAAAATAGCCCGTCTTTCTCGGGCCGCAGACGACGATAATTGATCGTTTCCGGCTTCGTGACCTCGCCGTACGACCAGGAGCGAATATCTTCGGGGGACGCCAAGCTGATGCGCAAGGTGCGGAATTCGTTAGTCTCCACCAGTTTTCCTCCAGGGAAAGATAATAGGTTTCAGGGAAAAATTCAGGCCGCTGCCCCGCCAAAATCGTCAGGCGTGCCCGGTTTCAGGTGACGGACCACAGAGGGAAGGCTCACTTCAGTCCAATTGAGCACAGCACACACCTGCATGACGTGAACAAACACGACAAAAGAGCGGTGGCGTGGGCCAACGCTCTTCAAGATAGTCCAACACAACTATTTATTCTAATCGGATAGGTCAAAGCGTCAAGGAACCAGGAATATTCCTACGCAATTCTAACAAAATTTGGAATCCTCTATTATAACATACTCTTCGCGAGATGCAACTACCAATCGTTCAGGTAGCGTCGGTTTCGTACCCGGCTTCGATATCATCCTCAGGCGTGATTACAACGCCACAGTAAGGACAGTGAATGCGCTCGGCCCCGCGGGGTGCTTCCGGCAGCGGTCCAAAACAGGAGGGGCACTGGGTGGGGAACGTCGCCGCACGCGCCGCCGCCGCCTCGACTTCTGCGCGATACGCCTCGTCGCGATCGCGGTCAATTTCACCACTCTGCACACGCTTCAGCCACACAGCCCAATCGGCCGAATCCTGCTCTTTCAGCTCAAAGCGGGCCCGCGAAACGGGTGCGCGGGGACTCAGCACCAGTTCCAGAATCTCGGTCCGCCCCATGCCTAGAAAGCCGCCGCGCTCACTATGCGCGATCTGCTCGATCTGGTGCACGGGAATGTCGAGCAACAGTTCCTGGACCTTCTTCGAATCGGTGGTGATCAGACCAAAGAGTTTGCCGGTCGCCACCGCTTCATTCTGCTCGAAGAGCAGGCGCTGGTCGGTGAGCAACAGGAGGCCGTCTGGCCCTTCCTCGCCGTCGCGCTCCCATTCCGCCTCCGCCGCCATCAGCGGCGCTTCTGTGTCTCGCAAGCGGACGCTGGCAGAGCGATCGAACTGCTCTACGACCCAATCATAACGCTCCAGCGTCTGCTCAATCAGGTTTAGCTGGCTCAACAGGCCACTGTAGAGGCCGGTCAGACCACTGCGCGCAGACGTTATGTCGCTCTGAAGCGAGTTCAGCGACTGCTGCGCGGCTGCCAGCGACTGTGCGTTCGTCGGCGACAGGGCGTTCACCTGGCGCGAGACGGCGTTGAGCTGACGCTGCAGGCGCCGCCGCTGAAGCGCCAGGTTCTTTTCTACCCGCGGCCTGATCTCGTTCCACTGTTCCTCCAGGGAGGCGATGTCTTCGTTGAGCAGACCGGCATGGACGTAGCCCCGTGAGCGCAGCGCATTCAGCTCCAAAGGCAGCTCGGAGAGGCGAGCATCCAGCCGGCCCACATTCTGCCCCACATCGGTCAGCGAGGTCGCGTCCTGCATCTGCAAGAAACGGCTCTGAAGTTGCTGAATCTGCGCCTGCAGCGTTGCCCGTGTCGCTCCTGCACTGCCGGCGCCGGTGGTCGTGCGCGTTGTACGCGTCGGTCTTCCCGGAATACGGGTGGCATGCGAGCGGTCGGGAAAGGTCTCGCGTGCCCGCTGGCGCAGCGGCGAGGTCGCCGAGCTGCTGCCGGTCGCCGCTGCACGGTCTGACGCGCCCGTTGTCCGCGCGCGGGTCGGCCGCGTGCGGGTCGTCCCACCACGTACGTGGGCCGTGCCTGAGCGCGCCGCCCGCTTTCTGCTCGGGGAGCGCGCCGCGCGCGTGGATGCTTTTCGCGCTCGTTCCGCCGCCCGCACTGGGGAAGCTTTTTTGCCGGCCCGGCGTGCAGCGCCCCGCAGCGCTGCCTGAGCCCTGGTGCGTCCCGCCCGCCTTGTCGAGGCTGTGCGGGTCCTGCCCGGCACACGAGCCGCTCTGCTTCGTCCGGCGCGTGAGCCAGCCTTTGCGCGCGCGCGGCTGCGAGCGCGTAAGGCGCCGAGTCCGCCATCTCTTGCCATTGAAACCTCCCTGCGACGCGTCGCCGCTGCCTATACCCGTTCGCTTTCTCCGAGCCGGTCGCGCAGATATGCCTCCATGAAAGCGTCCAGCGCCCCATCGAGGACGGCGTGGACGTTACCGGTTTCGTAGTCCGTCCGGTGATCTTTTGCCATCCGGTAGGGATGTAGCACGTAGGAGCGGATCTGGTTTCCCCACCCGGCATCTACATCCTCCCCTTTGAGACGGGCGATCTCCTCTTCCTGTTTGCGTCGTTCAAGATCGAAGAGCTGCGCCTTGAGGATCTTCATCGCCGTCTCCAGGTTCTGAGTCAGAGAACGCTGGTTCTGACAGGAGACGACGATGCCGGTCGGTAGGTGCGTGATGCGGATGGCGGTTTCGTTCTTCTGCACATGCTGTCCGCCAGCGCCGCTGGCGCGGAAGCGGTCGATACGCAGATCGTTCTCGTCCACTTCGATTTCAATATCCTCGGCGACATCCGGCCACACTTCGACCTTGGCAAAGGAGGTGTGACGCCGGCTCGACGAGTCGTAGGGGGAGATGCGCACCAGCCGGTGAACGCCCCGCTCAGATTTAAGGCGCCCGTAGGGATAGTCGTCGCCGCGCACAGCCATCATCGTGCTTTTGATACCAGCTTCATCGCCGGCGCTTTCGTCCAGCAACTCTACCTTAAAGCCATGGTTCTCCGCCCACCGAATGAACATCCGCTGCAGCATCTCGGCCCAGTCCTGGGCCTCGGTGCCCCCGGCGCCCGCATGGATCGCCAGCAACACATCTTCATCGTCGTACTGCCCGGAGAACAGCGCCTGGAACTCCAGTTCGCCGACCGTCCGCATCAGCGCTTCGACCTCTTTTTCCAGCTCGCCGCGCAGATCATCGTCGCCTAACTGCGCCAGCTCTAGCGTATCGTCCAGACGCTGGTTAACACGCTCCCAGATGGTGGTTTGACGCCGGAGGCGGGTCAGCTCACGCATCACCTGCTGCGCCCGCACCGAATTATCCCAGAAATCAGGCGAAACTGACTGCTGTTCCAGCTTCGCCAACCGTAGCAACTTGGCATCTACGTCAAAGATGCCTCCGCAGATGGTCCACCGTCTCCTGTAGCTCGTCCAATCGGGTAATAATCTCTTCCACGCTATCTTATCTCCTTTCTCCGTGTTATCTGTGTATAGCTCTACTGGCTGGCTTACTCTTCGAACAGACCGTCCACAAACGCGTCGGCGTCGAAAGGTGCCAGATCCCCAATGCCCTCGCCGGTGCCGATAAAGCGGACGGGAAGGCCCAGCTCGCGGTAGATGGCAAAGACCATCCCGCCTTTAGCGGTGCTATCGAGCTTTGTGAGGGCGACGCCGGTGACGTTGACCGTCTCTTTAAACTTCTTCGCCTGGACGAGGGCGTTTTGCCCGGTGGGAGCATCCAGAACAAGCAAAACTTCGTGCGGCGCCTGGTGAACGCTCTGCTTGCAGACGCGATAGATCTTCTCGATCTCCTTCATCAGATTGTACTTGGTGTGCAGGCGACCCGCCGTGTCTATCAGCAACATATCGTAGCCGCGCCCCCGGGTCGCACGGATGCCGTCGTAGATAATGGCTGCCGGATCACCTCCGGGCTGCCCGGCGACGACGGGCACCTTCGCGCGGTCGCTCCAGATTTTAAGCTGGTCAATGGCGGCTGCGCGAAAGGTATCACCAGCAACCATCATCACATCGCGCCCCTTGTCCTTGTAGTAACGCGCCAGTTTACCGACCGTCGTCGTCTTGCCAGAGCCATTAACGCCCACAACCATGACGACCGTCAGCAGTCGTGGCTTCTCCAGCTCAAACTCCGGCGGCTCCGCAAGAATCGAGCGCAGCTCATCCTTTAACGCTTCCAGAAGCTGATCGGTGCGATACAAGCCTTCGCGGCTTACCCGCTCACGCAGATTATCGATCACCTCCATCGTCGTGGGCACACCCATATCGGCCTGAATTAAAAGCGCTTCCAGGTCCTCCCACGTTTCTTCGGTGATGTCGCCCGCGCCCAACACGTTGGCAATCTGTCCGAAAACAGAGTGCCGGGTGCGACTCAGTGAGTCTCGAATCCCCTTAAACAAATGAATCCTCTCTTTCCTGTTCAGTCATCGCGGTACTCTAAATGGTCCCCTGCACGCCGCCCCGTGGGTACAACCGATCACGCATCGTACCAGACAGTCGACCATCCCTTATTATACCACGTTCTCAGCTCACTTCGACTTCGACGATCTCGCCTTCATCCGTGAGCTGTTCTACGCGCAGGGCAGCGGCCTCCAGCTGATCATGGCAGCGATTGCCCAGCCTCTGACCCCGCTCAAAGAGCGACAGGGATTCTTCAAGCGTCAGATCGCCCGCTTCAAGCTGTTCGACAATCCTCTCCAACTCGGCGAGTGCTTCTTCAAAAGAAAGGGAGTCCAGTTGGTCGTTCATTGACTGCTGCCTCCATCGTTTACAGCGTCTGTTGTTATAAGCGTCTCTTCTGCGAGCGGAGCCACATCCCGAATCACGTGCTACCTTCGTCGGCTTCTCGCCGTAAATATCAATCCGTCTCGACAGCGGCTGTTTCACGACGTTCAACAGCTACTGTGAATTCGCCCTCGGCGACCTGCACAGCCAGGCGCTCTCCGGGGACCACATTGCGGGCGGCGCGAACGACCCGGCCGTCCATTGTGCGGACGATGGCGTAGCCGCGCGCCAGTGTGGCAGTCGGCCCCACCGCTTCGAAATGCGCCAGCACAACCGCCAGGCGCCCCTCCCATCGTTCCAGGCGGCGCGCGATGGCCCGTTCGAGGCGCCCGACCAGCACATCGGCCTGCTGCCGCTTGCCGGCAAGTCGGTTCTGCGGCCCGAGATGGCGCAGCGCCCGTAGCAGAGCGGCTGTCTGTACCTGCCCTGCCTCAATCTGGTTTGACACCTGAACCCGTAGAGCCGCCTGAAGTGCCTCGACGTGGAGCCTCAACTCGGTCACGTCCGGTGCAGCCAGTTCGGCTGCCGCCGAGGGTGTCGGCGCCCGCAGATCGGCAACGAAGTCGGCGATCGTGAAATCAGTCTCGTGTCCCACGCCACAAATGACCGGATGGCGGGCGTCGAAGATTGCCCGCGCAACCTCCTCACTATTAAAGGCCCACAGATCCTCGATAGAGCCGCCGCCACGCGCAATGATAATCAGGTCGATATCATCGCGGCTGTCCAGCCAGCGCAGCGCGCGCACAATCTGCGCCGGCGCCTCTATCCCCTGGACGAGAGAGGGGGCGATCAGCACCGACAAATAGGCGCAGCGGCGTTGCAAGACGTTGAGAATATCGCGTAAGGCAGCCGCATCGGCAGACGTTACGATGCCTATCTTTTCGGGAAACGAGGGAAGCGCCTTTTTCACCGCGGGATCAAAGAACCCTTCTGCTTCCAGTTGTTGCTTGAGCCGCTCGAAGGCTACAGCCAACCCGCCGCGCCCGGCGGGCATGAGGGTCTCGGCGTAAAGCTGGTAGACGCCGCCGGCCTCGTACACCGAGATCCTGCCTCGAGCGACGACGGCGTCGCCATCTTCCGGGCGAAAGTGGAGACGATCGGCCGCCGAGCGCCACATGACGCACTTCAAGCGTGCCTCGCCGTCTTTGAGGGTGAAGTAGAGGTGCCCCGACCGTGCGCGTGTGAAGTTAGAGATCTCTCCCTCAACCTCCACCTCCTGCAGCCGGTAGTCAAGCTCAATAAGCTCGCGAATGTAGGCCGTCAGCGCTGTTACCGTCCACGGTCCCGCCTGCGACTCCTGCTCAAACCAGTAATTCATCCGACTGTTCCAATTCCGAAGCGGTGTTTATTTCTCTCAAAGAGGCGCTGCCTGACAAATCGCGCCTGGCGCGGCTCGAGCGCCTTGTTGGCGGGCGCGTAGCGCCATGCTACAATCTCTGCCAACTGCATTTGCCACGGGCAAAGAACTACTTTATCAATCTACCCGGGAGGCGCAATCTGGAAGGATTAGAGCTAGCCAACACACTTGTCGACAGCATTATTGAAAAGAAGGGCAGTAACATCTTGTTACTGGACATCCGCGATCAGGCTATTTTTTCTGACTACTTCATTCTCTGCAATGGAGATAGCGACCGTCAGATAAAGGCGCTGGCCGATGCAGTCGTGGCGGATGCGAAAGAGCAGGCGGGAGTACGTCCCTGGGGGCGCGAGGGAGACGCCGAGACGGGCTGGGTCCTCGTGGACTTCGGGAACATCGTCATCCACCTCTTCTCCCCCGAAAAGCGCAACTACTACAACCTCGAAGAGCTCTGGTCAGACGCACACGTCATTCTACGCATGCCATAGCGAAGTGGCGCCGGACAGCGGATTGCCCGCTGCCGGACGTTCGTCAAGGCCATCGTTAGTTAATTGATCACTCGCTCTCCCTGATCCAGCCCTCCGCGGCGCGTTGCCACTCGACGAGCTCGTCTTCCGTAAAGAAGAGGGATACTTCCCGCGCTGCGTTTTCTTCGCTATCTGAGCCGTGGACAAGATTACGCCCAACTTCCATGGCATAATCCCCGCGGATCGTGCCTGCCTGCGCCTCAGCGGGGCGCGTCGAGCCAATCGTCACGCGAGCAGCATTGATGCTGTCCCTGCCTTCCCATACCATCGCCACAACAGGACCGGAGGTGATGTAGGAAATAAGATCGTCGTAGAACGGTTTACCTTGGTGAACGGCGTAGTGTTGGCTGGCGAGGTCGCGGGACATCTGCATAAACTTCATTCCCCGCAGTTTGAGCCCTCGCTGTTCGAAACGGCTGATAATCTGGCCGACAAGGCCCCGTTGCACGCCATCGGGCTTCACTAGAATTAATGTTTGTTCCATCGAAGAGCGTACTCCACTGTTTCCACTGTTTTAGTCTCTCGTCTGCCGACGGTGGCGGGCAGCTTTAAAGCAGTTCCAGCGCCTGCTGGTACTCTTCGAGCGCCTTCTGCAACTGTCCGTTCTCCATATAAGCATCGCCGAGAAGACGCCGCAGGCGTGCTTCCTTGGGCTGCGAACTGGCCGCATCTTTCAGATCGGCGATCAAAATAATGAGATCCTTCCCTTCCTGTACGAGCACCTCATACTCTTCCAACGCAACCTCATAACGATCGGTATACAGCGCATGGCGTGCACGTTCCAGGCGATCGCGATCCAGCTCCGCCCCCACGGCCAGAGGCTGCGTGGCAGGAAGCTCCCTTTGCGCTTCAACCGCGGGTTCCTGTGCCCCGACCGGCTCCTCTGCAGCCGGCGCTTCACCTTCCGCCGGCTCCTCTTCGCGTGCGGGCGGCGCCTCTCGCGACACCGGCTCGAAATCGCCGATGCCAAGCGGACGTGTCGGCGTTACGGGCAACTCGTGCTGGGTGATCTCCTCTTCCGCCTGAAGCCACCCGCTTACGTCAACCTCTTCTTCATCACCCCAGTCAAAGTCAGCGCCTGGTTCTCCGGCGACCGACATCGTGAGCCAGTCGGGCAGCGAATCGTCCATCTCATCCTCGCCCAGATCGAGCTCGGCAAGGAAATCTTCCTCCGCAAACAGCTCTTCCTCGATCGTGAATACGTCCTCGGCCGGTTGCTCTATCTCCACCGGCGCTTCTTCCGGCGCACCTTCTGCCAGCGGCTCAGCTTCCGCTGCTTCTTCGGCTGCCGGTTCCTCATCGACTGCCGCCGTTTCAGCTGCAGGTTCTTCCGCTGGCGCCTCTGCTTGCGCTTCCGCTTCGGTCAGCTCTTCGGCGAGCCACGCCGGCATCTCCGCCTCCTGCCCTTCTTTCACCGAAGGCAGCTCGTCGAGCGGCGCGCCCTGCTGCGCGGCGAGACCCTCCAGCCACGCCAGCGCCGCATCCAGATCGTCGGGCGCATCCTCCATCATCTCATCCGGCAGCTCGTCGATTATCTCTAGTTCTGCGCCGGCCTCCACCGCCTCTACAGTCGCAGCGGCGATCAGAGGCTCGACCGGTTCGTCATCCTCCACTTCGTCGCGCAATTCATCCAGCCACGCCTCTTCAAGCTCGTGCTCTGCGGGCACAGACTCGGCGGGGGCGACCTCTTCGGCCTCGACCGGAGCACCGACCTCATCTTGCAGAGAGGGAAGCTCCTCCACTGGAGCGCCCTGGCGCGCAGCGAGCCGCTCGAGCCAGGCCATCGCTTCATCGGGATCTTCCGGCATCTCCTCCAGAATCTCCGTTTCCGCTTCCACTCGGTCAGCGACCGGCGCCTCCGCAACCGCCGGCTCCTCAATAGCCGGTGGCTCCTCGGCAGGGGCTTCAAGCGCTTCCACCCCTGTCTCCGCGGGCTCCTCAACCTCCTCGGGCAACGGGACCTCGCGACGCTCACGCGCCAGCTGTGCTTCGGCAGCCGCGCGCGCGGCGACGACATCCTGGGGCGCGACCGGTGTGTCGGGCTCTTCCACGACGGGCGCTGCGGGGGCAGGCTCGCCTTCCCCGATCAACTCTTGCAGCCACGAAAGGGCTTCGTCCGGATCGTCAGGAATTTCCTCGGCCAGATCAGAGATAGCTTCCCCGACCGATTGCTCGGCCGGTTGCTCTTCCAGCGACGGCAGCTCTTCCAGCGGCGCGCCCTGCTGTGCAGCTAACTTTTCAAGCCAGGCCATCGCTTCGTCCACATCTTCAGGTATATCTACCAAATCGGGAGCAGCTTCGGCGGCAACCTCCATCTCCCCTTCTGCAACCGGCAGCTTCTCGCTCGGGGCGGCGGCTGGCGGCTGTTTAGCAGCCGCGCGCTCGGGCTCGGCAGCCGCTTCCTCCAGATCCTCCAGCCAACTCAAATCCTCCTCGTCCCCTACAGGCATATCTTCGAGCCAGCCCAGTTCATCTTCCGGCGCTTCAGCCGCTTCTGCTTCTACTTCTTCAGAAAGCTCATCCAGCCACGCCTCTTCCTGCCGCGCGGGCTCCGGATGTTCTGCCAACGCTTCTTCCGGCTCCGCCGTTCCCGCCTCTTGTAGAGAAGGCAGTTCGTCAAGAGGTGCTCCCTGATCGGCGGCTAACTGCTCCAGCCAGGCCATCGCGTCGTCGAGATCCTCCGGCACTTCCGCCCCAGCGCTCGCCTCCGCAGTGGGTGTCTCCTCGCCAGCTATCTCGGCTGCAGCAAGCGGTTCCACCGCCTCTTCCTCAAAGGCTACTTCGGTGAGCCAATCCTCCGCCTCTGCCTCTAGCCCGGCAGTTTCAGGCGTCTCCTCGGCCAGCTCATCCAGCCAGTCCGGCTCCGCCTCACCTATGTCGCCGGGCTCCTCACGCTCCGGCACGGCGGCTGCGACCGGCTCACCTGCAACTTCGTCGAGCCAGGAAAGCGCATCGTCCACATTCTCGGGCATGTCCTCCAGAAAGTGGGCATCGCCGGTTTCCTCGGCCAATGTTTCGGCGGCGGCCTGGACAGAGCTCTCCGTCAGCGACGGGAGCTCCTCGAGCGGGGCGCCCTGTTGTGCGGCGAGCGACTCCAACCACGCCAGCGCCTCGTCCAGGTCCTCTGGTGGCTCGGCGCCGCCGGGGGCTTCGACCTGCGCGGGCGCTTCAATAACCGGCGCCTGCTCCGCTTCGGCCGCTACGTCAGCGCTCACCTCGGCTTCAGTCTCGGCGCCAGTCGGCGCTTCCACACCGGTGGCTGCTTCTGCCGCCTCTGGCTGGATACGTGGCTCGGGCTCTGTCTCCTCTTCCGCCAGCCAGTCAGGCAGCTCCTCTTCGGCTTCCGTCTCCGGCCAGCTCATCGTCGGCCCCTCTTCAATCGCCGCCCCCTCCCCGGTCGCAATCTGGTCCAGCCAGCTCAAATCTTCATCGGGTAGCTCTGCGGATAGCTCCTCCATTGACAGTTCCTCGGCCGGCGCCTCGTCACCAGCCGCCTCGTCTGGAGCCATCTCCGCGAGCCAGTCGGGAACGTCGGCCGGAAGCGGCTCGCCTTCCTCCTCCAGTGCGAAATCGCCCACACTCTCTGCTTCTTCAAGCCAGTCAAGCGACACCTCTTCATCCGCCTCGTCCAGTCCTTCCAGAAGCCAAGCAGGGAACTCTTCTTCCGCAGCCGGCTCGCCCGCCTCACTTTCTGCAGCGCTCCCGGTAGCGCCTGTGTCCTCCAATTCCGCGAGCCAATCGAGGTCTTCCTCACCTTCTGCCAGGCCGGGTATCTCCTCCGATGGTTGCTCGAGCGACCACTCCTCTTCGGTAAAATCCTCTGGCTCGTTTCCGCGCTCGTCAGTCGCACCCATCGCTTGTTCCTCCCATTCAAATTCCTCCTCTTCCGCAGCAAAGTCCGCTGCACCCTCCCCAGCAAATTCTACGCTCTCCCCGGCCGCAGCCGCGGGCTCGCTCTCCTGCTCATCCTCGTCAAGCCAATCTGGAACGTCGAGCTCCCACTCTTCCGCCGCCGGCTCTCTCTGCTCTTGTCCCTCGCCGTGTTCGCCAGTTTGCGACTCCCAGCCAGCAAACGCTTCGGCCTCCTCGAGCCCCTCGTCGCTCTCCAACGCAGTCAGCCAGTCAAGATCGCCGGCGCCTCTCTCTTCTTCCGGCACAAAATCCAGCTCGTCGACCCACTCCCCCGCTTCGTCTGTCCCTGCTGGCACAAAGACCGCCTCCTCCGGCAAGACGTCAAGTGTGATCTGCTCCGGCAGCGGGATGGCCCCCTCCGCCCGAAACGCGTGCACCAGCGGACTATCTCCGCGCAGCGCATCCTGCGTCATCTGGGTCAGTGCCTGAAGGCGTTCGAGATATGCTTCCGCTTCCTGAACGCGCCCCGTGGCCAGCCACACTTCGGCTAGAATTGCATTGGCTGTAATGCAATTTGGTAGCTCCTGGACGAGGTCGAGAGAGACTTCAACTGCATCGACCCGCTGTCCATCACGCCACAGCGCCTCGGCGAGCAGTGTCCGGAGATCAACCCGTTCCCCCTCTTCCGCCAGCAGCTCCTGAATCTCCGATACTGCCTGTTGGTAGAGCTCGCCATTCACGTGCAGCCGCGCCAGCGCTCCGCGAGTCAACATCACACGCTCTGGCGCGAGCCCATCGCGGCGACCATACATCGACCGCAACTCTTCGTGAATAGCGGCATTATAGGGATCCATTTCGAAGGCGCGCTCCATGTGCCAGAGCGCTTCTTTCAAGTCGCCATCGTCCTGGTAAATGATTGCCAGGCCGACGTGGGCGATGAAATCTTCCGGATCCGCGCTGAGCACACGCCAAAAAAGATCGGCGGCATCGGCGTAAGCGCCCTGTTCCAGCAGCACTTTCGCCAGCGCGCGGTAGGTGCCAACGTGGCGAGGGAAAGCCTCGAGGATGTGGCGGCAATGAGCCGCAGCCTCCGTGAGGCGACTCTCGTCAACCAGCTCATCAATTCGTTGCAGGTACTCTCGCAGGGTTACCTCGGCCATAACGACTTCCCTATGTGGATTTGGCTTCTGCCTTATGAGCGATGGCGATTGCACTCGCGATCGCGTGGATACAGGACAGCACCATCCATCTGGCGGCTCATGATGCGTATTATGGGCGCTCAGCTTTAATTGAGCAAGTGAAGTTGCCGCAGCCGGATCAGGAGCTCGGATATATCTTCTTCCTGCGTTGCCATAACGCCCAGCGGATCGGCGAAATTGTCGCGCCCCAGCAGAGCGTAGACAAGATTTAGAACGCCATAACGAAGCGCTTCCAGAAGATAGCCCCCTTCCAACACGAAAAGAATACGATCATCACAGACATCTGCCGCCAGCTCCAGCAAAAGCCGGACCATCGTGGCATACCCTTCCAGCGAGACGGCGGCCGAAGCCAGCGGATCCTGCCAGTGGGCATCGAAGCCAATTGAAACAAGAACCAACTCGGGTTCAAACTGCCGAGCACATGGCAGCAGGATCTGTTCGAACGTCTGCCGGTAGCCACTATCCCCCACATGAGGGGGAAAAGGGACGTTGAGCGTCTTCCCCCGGCCATTGCCGCTTCCAATCTCGTTTATCCCGCCGGTCCCCGGGTAAAAGAAAGGGTGATAGAGGTGCAAGGAGGCAAACATCACGTCCCCGTCGTCATAAAAAATGTCCTGCGTTCCGTTGCCGTGATGAACATCGATGTCGACGATAAGGACACGTTGGACGTGATGGGCCGCCTGCGCCTGCCTGGCGGCAACGGCGATGTTGTTAAAGAGGCAAAAACCGCCGGCGCGGCCGCGCCCGGCGTGATGACCAGGAGGACGGACGAGCGCCAACCCGTTCTTCGCTTCCCCAGACATGATTTTGTCAACTGCGAGACAGCAGCTGCCGGCTGCCAGAAGTGCGAGTTCGTAACTCTGCGGCGTCGTGTACGTATCGGCGTCTATGAGCCCACCGCCGCGCTCCGAGATCTGGCGCACGGCGTCGACCAACTGCTGCGCGTGGACGCGCGTGATCTGGCGCTCGGCGGCCAGTTGCGGTTCTAACAACG
>JAWVYW010000106.1:0-13319 GCA_033722535.1 Promineifilaceae bacterium (SeqCode) | reverse complement strand
TGCCAGCATTGCCCGCAGGCTGGTTCTCAGTCCGAAGACGGTGCGTAACTACGTCTACCACATCTACAAGAAGCTTGGGGTCGAGAGCCGGGCGCAGGCGATTGTCCTGGCGCGTGAGGCGGGCGTTGGGCAGCATCAAGAGGGTGGGGTGTAAAGCACCATCACGAAGCTGAATCTTGGGATTCGGTGAGGCGCCGTGTGGCCCGGTCGTAGCTATCGACTACCTGCCGGAGCTGATCCACCGCCCCCGGCGGCAGTTCGCCCTGGCCCCCCTCCACAACCCAGCGCGCCGCGGCGATGAGAGCCGCCAGCTCGTAAGCGTGGAGGGAGACTTGGTACGTCAACGGGCGTGATTGTTCTATGCGCATCGGTATCGGCTAGCTCAGGTACGCGCCGATCTCTGCCAGCTCAGAGGCGAAGCGGTCGTAATCTTCCTGCATGCCGTTGAGGTAGACACTCCACGCGACGGTGTGCTTGGCGAGATGGACCGCCTCCTGAACCTCTTCGTCGGTCGCGCCGAACAGCCGAGCGACCTCTGTGTGGAAGAGCGTGCAGTAACGGCAGCGCGTCTCCGCGTGCACGGCGAGCATCAGCAACTCTTTGTACTTGTTGGGGATGAGGGTCTCTTCAAGCTCCCAGTGCTTGAACAGTTCCCACTCTTGAGCCACGACCTCGTCGGGAATCTCTTTGAAAAAGCTCGGGACGAGCCCCAGGGTTTCCCGAATCTCCTGTTCTACGGCCGAGCGGGTGTCGGTCGTTGTTTGTACATCTGCGATAGCCATCTGGTACCTCCTCGTAGTGTATTGTAAATCTGTTTCAAGTGAAGGCGTTCACCTGAACGCGTTCAGGCAAACGGGAGACATTCATTTCGTGAGTCCGAGCCGCTTATCTCTTTCGCTGTCGATCACCTCCTTTTGCGTCTGCCAGCGCTCTTGCCGGCCCATCGCTCCGCGACGTGTACCCCTTACGACCCCTGGCGCAGAATCGCAAACTGCAGATCGATGCACTGGTTAGGGCCGGGAGTGCCATCGTCGTGCGCGGGGTGGCTGTCATTGATGAAGGCGTCGTCGTGGCAGCCTGCTCGATAGGTCCCGATCATCTCGTCCACCAGTCCGGGAATCTTTTGCCCGTGTGTGTGGACGACGAGGTGAATCTCGGCACCGGTAGGGTTGGTGAAGCCGTTACCGAACCATTCCTGCGTGGTGTGTCCAGGTGCAAGATGGGCAGCAAAGTTTCCTTTGCCGCTCCCGCCGATGACGTTTCCGGTGGCATACGTCACTTCCGCGCCGACGGCGGCTGTGTTCCCCATAAGATCGGCCATGGTGCAGGCGGCGTTGGGGTAGCCGGCACATGCTTCAGGATTGTTGAAGATGACCCACCAGATCGTTACCGCGTCCCCTGGCGTCAGCCCCGACGTTTGTATGCGCATTGTAGCGCCGGCCTCATTGGTAACGAGGCTGGCGGAGGCGCCGTCGACACGGTCACCTGCGGTAGGGAAAGGGTCAAACCAGTAGACGTCGCTTGTCGTGTGTTGGCTGCCGCCGCCTGCGAATCCAGGCGCAGCAACCGCCAGCAGCAGGCCCACTGCGAGCGCGAGCGCGACCGAGAGTAGAAGGCGATAGCCCTTAAATCGCTTCATCGCGATATTTCTCCTCACCAGCGTCCCTCAAAGAGGGTATCGTTTCCGCTGGTCTTCACAGGCCCCTACTTGTCGGGTGGTGCCTCTTTTCCTTGTGATCCGAGTGTACGGGGGCTGGGCGTCGTTCGCCTGAGTCAGGCGTCATCAATCTCTGCTGCGTTGTTGGAAGCGGGGTGGGACAGATGTCCCAGATCACGCGGGGGCAGTTCCATGCCCTTTCGTTCGCGGTCGCTTCACTACCCCGGTCCGCTCTTCTCACACTTTGTTCTTCGGGTTATAATCATCTGTCATGGCATTCCCAGTCACACCCGGTGACATCGTTCAGCTACGCAAAAAGCATCCCTGCGGCAGCGACCGCTGGACCGTCGTCCGTACCGGCGTCGACATTGGTCTCGTCTGCGAGGGCTGCGGACGGCGCATCCTCCTGCCGCGGAGCAAATTTAACAAGCAGTGCCGGGTGATCCTGTCCCGCTCTACCCCCGATTAGCTCTTCTTCTATTCCGCGTATCAAGAAATTCGAATCGCATATCAATATTATGGGTCAAGGTTGTAGAGATATTGACTTCTATCTTGACATTTATGATTTTTCCTTGTACTATTTAAGTACCTGATCAGAAATATTGAGATAGCTATCAATAATATTTAAGCAGGAGAACCTTTCGCATGAACCCTGTCGTCGGTTTATGCCCCATCTGTGGGCACAATCTATCTGTCACCCGCCTCCATTGCCGTAGCTGCGATAGCGCTCTGGAGGGTCACTTTACGCTCGGCCGGCTCTACCATCTGAACAAGGAACAGCTGGCCTTCGTGGAGACCTTCATCCGCTGCGAGGGCAAGATCACGCGCGTCGAGCAGGAGATGGGCCTCTCCTATCCGGCCGTCCGCAGCCGGCTCAATGACGTCATCCGCGCCCTGGGCTACGAGGTTGGCGAGACGCAGAAGGAGACGGTTTCCGATGAGGAGCGGCGCGCGATTCTGGCCGATGTTGCCAGCGGGCGCCTCACGACCGAGGAAGCGGTCGACCTCCTGTCAGGGTAGAGGCGAAATAGAGAAGGTTGACATTCACCTCAATCAGCTTATCGCTTGAAAAGGAGAAACCGCATGTCCAGCCCCGCAACCGCCGCAGAACGGCGCAAGATTCTTGAAATGGTCGCCGCCGGCCAGCTCAATGCCGGCGAGGCCGCCAGCTTGCTCTCTGCCGCCGCGGGCGCGTCCGCCGCGACAGAGGCAGCCGAAGCTGAAGAGTCAGTCCCTGAATCGGCTACAGAAGACGACGCGCTCATGAGCGCCCGCAAAGAGGCGGTCGCTTCTGAGGAAGCGGCCCCCCCCGAAAAACCAAGCCCCGCTAAAGCCCCAGCCGCCCAAGCCCCCCAGCCGCCAGATGTCAGCGCCAGTGGCCGCTGGCTAAACATCCGCGTCGAAGATGTGAAGAGCGGGCGCCGCCGTGTGGCAGTGAAGGTGCCCCTACGCCTGGTCCACTTTGGCCTGCGCATCGGCAGCGCCTTCACGCCGGAACTGCAACGGGTAGACTGGGACGCGCTGAGCAGCGAGCTCGCCGCGGGCGGCGGGATGATCGTCGACGTGCAGGACGACGAAGATGGAGAGCGCGTTCAGATCTTCGTCGAGTAGAGAGGAAAGACCGGGTGGTGACCGGCACCTCCGTCCGTAATTGTACTTTCTCTTCCGGACGCATGGTGACACTGACAATGTCAGGCGCCGGTCACCTCCGACTTTGCATAATCTTCGTTTCGTTTTATATTTCTCCCGCCGGAGAAGAGAGGAGATAGCTCCGTGAACAATAACCGCTATTCCACTGGTAAAGCGCCGACAGTTATTATCGAGCGCGTGCTTGGTAACCTTGCCATTCGCGCCACCGATCAGAATATGGTCGTCGTGGCCGGTGCCCATCAGCTTGCACAGGCAGGCGTCGAGAAAGAGGAAAAAGAAGAAAGTGTGGACCGGCTGCAGCTTAGCGCAGAGGGAAACCTTGCGCTGCGGTTGCCGGTAATGGCCTCCCTTTCTATCGGTGTCGCCGAGGGTGATATAGCCATCCGGGGAGTGCATGGCGGTATCAGCGCCCGGCAGATCCAAGGCGATCTGGCGGTGAAAGATGTCCATGCGCTTGAACTGGAGACAGTGGAGGGGGATCTGAGCGCGTCATCTGTCGCCGGTCCCTTCAGGGTACAGCAGCTCAACGGCGACATCAGCCTGCACCACGTGCAGGATGTTTCGCTGGGGCGTGTCGAGGGCGATCTGGCGCTCCGTTACGCGGAAGGGACGGTGCGCGCCGAACAGGTGCAGGGTGATATCAGCCTGACAACTGTGAACGGCGACCTCGTCCTCGTACTCGTCGAGCGCGACGTCAACATTAATAATATCGGCGGCATCGTGCGCGTGGAGCAGGCCAACGGCGATGTTCGGCTGAAGGGTGGGCTGACCGCCGGCAAGCACCTGCTGCGCGCCGAAGGCGATATCGTCCTTTCCTGGCCCCCGGACGCCCCGCTAAATCTGGAAGTGAACGCCCCTGATATCCGTAACCGGTTGCCACTGGAGGATCTACAGGAGGAGGAAGGGCACCTGGCGGGTCGCATCGGCGACGGGCAGACGACTGTGGTGCTGGAGGCACAGGGACGGGTCGTGCTCAAGGAGCTCGGCCAGGCAGAGCCTGCCGGCGCCTGGGCCGGGGACTTTGGCGCCGAGTGGGCCAACTTCGGCGCCAGCATGGCCAGCATGGGCGCCGACTTTGCCGGTATCGGTCAGCAGGTGGGTCAGGAGGTAGCAGCCCGCATGGACGCGCTGGCCCGCGAGATGGAAGCGCGCTTTAACGCCGACTTCGCCCAGAAAATGGCCGATCGCACAGCGCGTAAGGCCGAGCGCGCCGTGGCCCGTGCCGTGCGCAAGGCCGAGCGCGCTCGTCGCCAGGCCACTGCCTGGAGCGCACCTTCGCCGCCCACACCGCCCTCCGCGCGCCGGGCGGAAGAGAAAAAGACAGCATCGAAAGATGAGCAGAAGAAGATTCTCGGCATGCTGGAGAAGGGCATCATCAGCGTCGAGGAAGCAGAAACGCTGTTAAAAGCGTTGGAAAGTTAGATACGCAGTGGGCGTCGGGCGTGCGGCGCACCTTCGCCCGCGCCCGACGCCGCCGAAGGCAGGTACCGCCATGCTCGCTGCCCCACTGACATTTGAGAGCCGCGCCACACCGCCGTTGCGCCCGCTCAACCTGCGGACAGATGTATCGCAGGTTTTGGCGCTTCTGGACACGGTCTTTGCGCCGCACCGTGACGAGGAAGGACGGCGTCTTCTCAAGAAGATGAGTCTGGCCCAGTACCCCTGGCTGATCCTGCGCCTGCGGCAGATGGTCGACGGCATAGTCCCTGGCTTCGTCTGGGAGGAAGAAGGGAGTATCGTGGGCAACGTCTCTCTGCTCACTACCCGCACCGCCGGGCGCTATCTGGTAGCCAACGTTGCCGTCCATCCCCACTACCGGCGGCGCGGCATCGCCCGCGCACTGATGGAAGCGGTCATAACCCTCGTGCGGCGGCGGGGCGGGCGTGAACTGCTGCTTCAGGTGCGGGAGAACAACGAGGGGGCAATCCGCCTCTACGACTCTCTGGACTTTGTCGGGCTGGGTAGTGTGACCAGCTGGTACGCACACTACGGCTCTCTTCGCGCGCTGCCGGCGCCGGTGGCGCGGCGGGGACCGGATCGCTTCGAGCATTTCTCCCTGCGCCCCCTCCGCCGCAGCGAGTGGCACGCTGCCTGGCGCCTCGACCGCGCCAGCACCCATCCCGACCTCCATTGGCCTGAGCCGCTGCCGCGCGACGCCTACCGCGCCGGCGTTCTGCGCGGGTTTCTCGATCTGCTCAACGCCCGCCGCGCCGAGCACTGGGTCGCCGCCGGCGACGCCGCCTCCGTCGAAAAGAGGGAACTGCTCGCCATCGGCACCATCCTCAGCGAGTGGGGACGCTACCACACCCTCAACCTGCGCGTGCACCCCGCCTGGCGCGGCCAGGTTGAGCCCGCGCTCCTGGCGAAACTGGTTCGCCGTCTGACATACCTGCCCGGTCGCAATATCCGCATGGACCATCCGGCCGGCGATCCCACAACAGACGCGCTGCTGCGCCGTGCCAATTTTCGCGCGCGGCGGACGCTGCTCGTCATGAAACTGGAATTATAGCTGACGAAGATAGATAAGGAAGAGCACCATGGCTACCACAGAGGAACGGCTGCAGATTTTACGGATGATAGAGGAAGGAAAGATTACTGCCGGAGAGGGCGCGGAGCTGCTGCGCGCGCTGGAAAAGAAGGAGGGCGGCCCGGGCAGCGAGCCCCTGCGCGGCGCCAGCCAGCCCCGCTGGTTCCGTGTGCGGGTGACCGACATGGCCACCGGCCGTAGTAAAGTCAACGTCAACATTCCGATGGGGCTGGTTAATGTCGGCGTTAAAATGGGCGCCCGCTTTGCTCCCGACATGGAGGGCGTTGACTACGAGGAGCTGATGCAGGCTATCCGCTCCGGTAAACAGGGGAAGGTGATCGACATCACCGATAGCGAGGACGGCGAGCGGGTCGAGATCTTCGTCGAATAGTCTTTACGCCGTCGCAAATGAGGGGCGCTTGCTGAGGCTGGACGAAGACCTCGTTAAGCATTCACCTGTCGCTCCCACGTCGTAATCGTAAAGGCATACTCGTGCCGCTCGTCAGCCGGGTGGCGCTCCTCCTTCACGACGTTCCACTCGCCACGGTCGAAGCGCGGGAAGAAAGTGTCCCCCTCCACCTCGGCCTCGACGAAAGTCAGGTACAGGCGATCCGCGCGGGGGAGGAACGCCTCGTAGAGTGCGGCGCCGCCGATGATCATGATCTCCTCGGCGCCGTTCGCGGCTGCCGCCAGCGCCGCTTCTGGCGAGTGCACGACGGTGCAGCCGGGCGCGCGGTAGGCGCGGTTGCGGGTGACGACGATGTTGTGCCGCCCTCGGAGGGCGCGCCCTATCGATTCGTACGTCTTGCGCCCCATGATGATCGGCTTGCCCATCGTCGTCTCTTTAAAGAAGTGCACGTCGCGCGGCAGTCGCCACGGAATCGCTCCCTCGGCTCCAATCACCCCATTCTTGTCCAGCGCCGCAATCAGCGCAATCTCGGGCACCGGCTCCCTCAGACGGCGATCGGCGCCTTGATGTGCGGATGAGACTGGTAATTCTCCAGCGTGAAGTCCTCATAGCGGAAGGCGAAAAGGTCGTGCACGTCCGGGTTGAGCCGCATGGTTGGCAGGGCATACGGCTCGCGCTCTAGCTGGGCATCCGCCTGCTCTAGATGATTCAGGTAGAGGTGAGCATCGCCAAAGGTATGGACAAACTCCCCCGCTGCGTAGCCCGTGACCTGGGCAATCATCATCGTCAGCAGGGCGTAGGAAGCGATGTTAAAGGGGACGCCGAGAAAGATGTCCGCCGAGCGCTGATAGAGGTGGCAGGAGAGGCGGGGGCGGGCGTCGCCGTTCTTTCCATTCACCTTCTCCGGCGGCGGGGTTACGTAGAACTGGAACAGGCAGTGGCACGGCGCCAGCGCCATCGCCTCCAGGTCGGCCACGTTCCACGCGCTGACGATGTGCCGCCGTGAGTGGGGGTTGGCGCGCAGCTCCGCCAGCAGATTCGTCATCTGGTCCACGCTGCGTCCATCCGGCGCCGGCCATGAGCGCCACTGGTAACCATAGACCGGCCCCAGATTGCCCTCCTCGTCTGCCCAGGCGTCCCAGATCCGCACCCGGTTTTTCTTTAAATAGGCGATATTGGTCTCCCCTTTCAGGAACCAGAGCAGCTCGTGGATAATCGAGCGGAAGTGCAGCTTTTTTGTCGTGACCGCGGGAAAGCCGGCGGCGAGGTCGAAGCGCATCTGGTAACCAAAGACGCTCAGCGTGCCGACCCCCGTACGGTCCTCCTTGAGCACCCCATTTTCTCTGACGTGTCGCATCAGATCGAGATACTGTTTCATTTCCTTCCCCTCCGTTCTCTCTGTTGCCAGCGAGTATAGCGGCTGCTACCGGCCCGGCAACGTGAATAAAGCGTTTAACCACTGCACACGCCTGTCCTTCCTGAACAAAGGGCGAATCCGCCTTGACACCATCTCCTTTCGCCATAGACTTAATTGTTGTCTTGCTGCGGGAATCTGGTCCCTGGCAAGGCCGTCGCAGAGGGACACGAGGCAACGAGAAGGTGCGTAAAATGGATCAGGAAAAGAGAATGCTGCCGCCGCGGCTGGAGGAGATTGTCGAAGATTTCCAATTTCTCCAGGGGCGCGAGAAGCTCGAATACCTGCTAGAGCTGGCGGCTCAATTGCCGCCGCTGCCCGAATGGCTGGAGGACGAGCGGGAGCAGATGGACCAGGTGCATGAGTGCATGACGCCTGTCTTTGTCTTTGCCGACAAGCAGGAAGACGATGGCCTCCAGTATTACTTCGACGTCCCCCCCGAATCGCCCACCGTCCGCGGCTATGCCGAGATCCTGCGCCAGGGCACTGCCGGTGTACAGCCGGAGGAAGTACAGGCCATCCCCGATACCTTTTACCATCGCATGGGCCTGCAGAGCGTGCTCAGCGGCCGCCGGCTGGCTGGTATCAGCGCCATCCTGCACCACATGAAGCGCCTCGCCGGCGACGTCGCCTGAGCCGATAGCCACGATGCAGGCAAGAACCGTTACCGTCGTCGGTTTGGGGCGCACCGGCACTTCTCTGGCGCTGGCTGTGCAGGCCCTTCCCCTCGAACTCACCGTCGTCGGCCACGATCGCAGCCGGGAAGCGCTGCGCCGCGCCCGGCAGATCGGCGCCGTCGACGAAACGGAGACCACCCTTGCCGCCGCCGCCGCCGGAGCCGACATGCTTCTCCTGGCGGTGCCGGCGCATGAAATCAAAGAGGTGCTACAGGTTGTGGGCGAAGAAATCCAGGCGCACGCGCTCGTCCTCGCGCTCTCCCCGCTTAAAGCGCAGAGCCAGAGATGGGCCGAGCGCCATCTGCGCCGCGGCCATTTCGTCGGCATCGCTCCCGTGTTTCGCGCGGGGGCGCTGGACTCGCCGTCGACGACGGAGCCTGGTACCGACCTCTTTGCCGACAGCGTGTGGTGCGTAATGCCCGCCGCGGATACCGATCCCAAAGCGGTCGAGACCGCCGCCAACCTGGGTCGCCTGCTCGGCGCCGCTCCCTTTTTCATAGACCCGGCTGAGTATGATAATCTGGCGCTGGCGGTACAGGTGCTACCCGCTCTCTCTGCCGCTGCCCTCTTTGGTGCCGTGCGTCAGGCCAGTGGCTGGCGCGACATCCGCCGCTTTGCCGGCGTTCACTTTGCCCTGGCGACTGAACCGCTGCAAGATGCCTCCGAACTCTCCCTCCTGACCCTTGCCGACCAGGAGGCGACACTTTACTGGCTCGACCTGCTGCTTAAAGAGCTACAGGCGCTTCGCAACCGCATCGCCGAAGATGATCCAGAGCGGCTGGCTGCGTTGTTGCAAACTTGGAGCGCGGAGCGGCGCGACTGGCTGCAGGAGCAACAAGAAAATGACTGGCGTGAGCTTGCCGAGCCGGATTATGCGCTCACCGGTCTGGCACAATCGCTCTTCGGCGGGCTGAGGAGCAGAAAAAAGGATCGATGAGCGCCGAACTAAGCCACTTTTCCGCCGTCTCCGGAGCAGAGGAGCGGCCCTTGAAGATTTTGATGGTCGCCCCCACCAGCTTTTTCGGCCACTATGGGGGCCATATCCGCATCTTAGAGGAGACGCGTGCCCTACAGGAGCTGGGGCACGATGTCACCGTTGTTACCTACTACAAAGGGCAAGACGTACCCGACGTCCGCATCGTCCGCACGGCGCCGCTGCCCTGGCGCGCCGACTACGAAGTCGGCAGCTCGCGCCATAAACTGGTGTTCGACCTCTACCTGGCGCCGAAGGTGCTCCAGACCGGCCTGCGCCTGCGCCCCCACATCGTCCACGGCCACATGCACGAAGGGGCGCTCATCGGCGGCGCGCTCGCTCGCCTGCTGCGCGTGCCCCTCGTCTTCGACTTCCAGGGTAGCCTGACTGGCGAGATGCTCGACCATGGCTTCATTCGCCCCGACGGCGTCGCCTATCGCGCCTGGCGCCGCGCCGAGCGCGCCATCTGCCGCCTGCCCCACGCCATCCTCACCAGCTCGCACCTGGCCCAACGCCTGCTGCAGACGCAGTTCGGCGTGCCGCCGGCGCGGATCTTTCCTCTGCCCGACTGCGCCGACATCGTCCATTTCGCCCCTGGGTGCACCACGGAGGCGGAAAAGGCACAGTTGCGACGGCAACTCGCCATTCCTCCCGGCCGCCCCGTCGTCGCCTATCTCGGCCTCCTTGCCGGCTACCAGGGCACGGAACACCTGCTTCAGGCCGCTGCCTACCTCAAAGCAGCCGGCGAGGACGTCCACTTCCTTATTATGGGCTACCCCAATGAAGACCGCTATCGGGAAATGGCCCGGCATCTCGGCGTCGCCGACCGGGTCACGCTGACCGGGCGCGTCGACTACTATCACGACGCGCCGTCTTTTCTCAGCCTGGGCGACATCGCCGTCTCCCCCAAGATGTCGGCGACCGAGGGAAGCGGCAAGGTGCTCAACTACATGGCCATGGGTCAGCCGGTCGTCGCCTTCGACAGCCCGGTCCACCGCGAGTATCTTGCGGAGTGGGGCGTCTACGTGCCGCCCGGCGACGTGGACGGCCTGGCCAACGCAGTGGCATCGCTGGTGCACGATCCGAGGCGCCGCCAACTTATCGGCGACCGCCTGCGCAGCCGTGCAACCGCCCACTATGGCTGGCGTGCCGCCGGGCAGCGCATTGCCTCCCTTTACACCAACCTCCTTTACCAGAACTCCGTTAGAATTGCCTGATCGGTTTGACATTGTTTGTCCCTAGCATATAATATACAGTTTGCGAATCGGCTATTTCCTTGCCTTTGAGCGTCTATTTATAGGGGAGTCGGTCTATTTCAGAAGGATACAAAGGGTCCCCACCAACTTGTATCCTTTTTTGTCGTCGTCGTATTGTTCCTGACCTGGACGAGAGGATAAATGCAGCAGAAACCCTATCTGGAAAAGAAGAGTTACGCCCGTACATCGGCTCCGCTGGAGCTGCCGAGCCTGATCGATATCCAGCTTGACTCCTTTGAGTCGTTCCTGGACGAGGGGCTAAAAGAGCTCTTCGAAGAGATTTCGCCGATTGAAAGTTTCAACGGCAACCTGAAGCTCTACTTCCCCAGCAGTTCACCCGAGGTCGAAGGCTTTGGCCTCAAGTATTGGCTCGAGGAGCCGAAGTACTCGGTGGACGAGTGCGTGGAGCGGGACATGAGTTATGCCGCTCCGCTCCATGTGAAGGTCCTCCTTTATAGTACCGAGCTCGATCAGCCCATCGTTCAGGACATCTTCCTGGGCGACTTCCCCATCATGACCCCGGCGGGCACCTTCATTATTAATGGTACCGAGCGCGTCGTCGTCAGTCAGCTCATCCGCAGCCCCGGCGTCTACTTCGAGGTTGAGGAAGAGCGCGCCACCGGGCGACCGCTCGCCAAGGCCAAGCTGATTCCCGATCGGGGTGCGTGGATGGAGTTTGAGACGCGCAAGACCGATTACCTCACCGTTAAGTTCAACCGCAAGCGGACAATTCCGATTACCCTCTTCCTGCGCGCCCTGGCTGCCGTGGACGACGGGCTGGAGACCAGTCTGCTCAAGGACGGCTCCGACGAGGAGCTTCTGGCGCTCTTCGAGGATATCGACACCAACGCCGAGCATCTCTACATTCCCGGCAGCATCGAGCAGGAGCCGGCCTGGGATCCCGACGAGTCGCTGGCCGAGCAGGCGCTAATCGAGTTTTACAAGCGCATGCGCCCCGGCGATCCGCCCACGCTGGACAACGCGCGCGACTACCTGATCGAGCAGCTCTACGATCCCCGCCGCTACGATCTGGCGCGGGTAGGCCGGTACAAGCTCAACAAGAGCCTCCGGCTGAACGACGTCGTGCCGCTCGAGCACCGCACGCTGACCCAGTACGACATCGTCCGCCTGGTCCGCGAGATGATTCTCATCAACAACGGACAGCGCGGGCCGGACGACATCGACCACCTGGGCAACCGCCGCGTCAAGACCGTCGGCGAGCTGCTCCAGGCCAAGCTGCGCGTCGGTCTGCGCCGCATGGAGCGCGTGGTGCGCGAGCGCATGTCGATCCGCGACAAGGACAACCTGACCCCCGTCTCGCTGGTCAACATTCGCCCGGTCGTCGCCGCCATCCGCGAGTTTTTCGGCAGCTCCCAGTTGAGCCAGTTCATGGAGCAGGCAAACCCGCTCGCCGAGCTGACCCACAAGCGTACACTCTCTGCGCTGGGACCCGGCGGCCTGCGCCGCGAGCGCGCTGGCTTTGAGGTCCGCGACGTGCACCACAGCCACTACGGCCGTATCTGCCCGGTAGAGACGCCGGAGGGCCCCAACATCGGCCTCATCGGCCGTCTGGCGACCTACGGTCGCGTCAATCGCTACGGCTTCATCGAGACCCCCTACCGCGTCGTGCGCAACACGCTGCCGACAGAGGGGGATGAAGCGGTCGACCACGACACCTGGGAAGATGTAACCCATCCCGACAGCGGCGAAGTTATCGTCACCGCCGGCGAGGCGATTACCGCCGAGCACCTGGAGACGATGCGCGAGGCGGGGCTGACCGAGGTGCGCGTCGTCCCCTTCATTACAGCTGAAATCGAGTACATGTCGGCCGACGAGGAAGATCATTACACCATCGCTCAGGCCAACGCCCAACTCGACGACCGCAACCAGTTCGTCGGTCGCCGCGTCAGCTCGCGCCGCAACCAGGAGTTCCAGATCTCGCCCGTTCGGCGGATCGACTTCATGGACGTCGCGCCGCGCCAGATCGTCGGCATCTCCGCCGCGCTGATCCCGTTCCTGGAGCACGACGATGCCAACCGCGCCCTGATGGGCTCCAACATGCAGCGCCAGGCAGTGCCCCTGCTGCAGCCCGACGTGCCGATTGTGAGCACGGGCATGGAGCTGCAGGCGGCGCGCAACTCGGGTCAGGTCGTTTTGGCCGACCGCCCCGGTGAAGTCGTCAGCGTGAACGGGGAGCGGATCGTCGTCATGGAAGAGGACGGCCCGCGCGCCTACCCGCTGCGCAAATATACGCGCTCCAACCAGAGCACGTGCATTGACCAGCGCCCGATCGTCGTCAAGGGTCAGCGTGTGGAGAAGGGGGACGTTCTTGCCGACAGCTCCTCGACCGAATTCGGCGAGCTGGCGCTGGGGCAGGACGTCGTCGTCGCCTTCCTCTCCTGGGAGGGCGGTAACTTTGAGGACGCCATTCTGGTCAGCGAGCGCCTGGTGCGCGCGGATCTCTTTACCTCGGTGCACATCGAAAAGCATGAGCTCGAGGCGCGGGACACCAAGCTGGGCCCGGAAGAGATTACCTACGATATCCCCAATGTGAGCGACGATACACTCAAGGATCTGGACGAGCGCGGCATCATCCGCGTCGGCGCCGACGTCAAGGAGAACGACATCCTCGTCGGCAAGATCACGCCCAAGGGTGAGAAGGAACTGACGCCGGAAGAGAAGCTGCTGCGCGCCATCTTTGGCGACAAGGCGCGCGAGGTGAAGGATTCGAGCCTCCGCCTGCCCCACGGTGCGCG
>JAWVYW010000105.1:0-13343 GCA_033722535.1 Promineifilaceae bacterium (SeqCode) | reverse complement strand
CGCCGGCGGCGACCGCCTGCAGACCGGTGCCGCTGGCGGCAACAATGCCCACGCCGCCGCGGCGCACGCGGTTGGCGAAGCCGAGTCCCACGCCGTTGATGATCGCCGTGCCGCAGTCAGGTCCCATGACGAGAAGACGCTTCTCCTGCGCCTTCTCCTTAAGGCGGATCTCGTCTTCGAGCGCAACGTTATCGCTGTAAAGGAAGATGTTGCGCTCAAGCTCGAGTGCTTCGTCGGCGACGGCGGCGGCGTAACGCCCAGGGACGGAGATAAGCACCCAACCGGCGTCAGGCAGCGCCTGCACCGCCGATTGCAGGCTCCGCGGGCGGAACGCCTGCGTAGCGGAAGAGCGCCGCCGCCTGAGAAGATCGTCGACCTGCGCTAGCGCCGCGTCGGCCGCCTCTTCGTCCTCCGCACGGACCATAATCAGCAGATCGTCGGCGCGGGCGTCGATGCCGGTAAGTGAAAAATCGGACGCTTCCAGCAGTTCCCGGTTGGCCGGGGTGGCCATCACCACCCCAGCGTCGAGCACGCCGGAAAGCCCGGCGAGCGCCTTTTGCAACTGCATCAAGACAACCGAGTCAAAGTAAGCGCCCGCCCTGATTTCATGTTTTGTCGTCGTCATTGGCTCCTTCAAAGATCGTTCATCTCTGCTCACGTCTGCCATCAACCCTCGGTCACCGACTCCCGCTCCCCGCGCGTCTTCTCCTCCGCTGGCCGGGTAGCGCTTAAATTGTCAGCTGCCAGCTTGACTGCGTCGACGATGTGCTGATAGCCGGTGCAGCGACAAAGGTTACCGGAAATTGCCACACGGATCTCTTCCTCGCTCGGCGCCGGGTTCTGTTCGAGATACGGGAGAAGGGTCATCAGGAAACCGGGTGTACAGAAGCCGCATTGGAGGCCGTGCGCCTCGCGGAACGCCTCCTGCAGGGGGTGAAGATTGTCCGGCGACCCCAGGCTCTCTACCGTCTGGATGCTGTGCCCGTGGGCCTGCACGGCAAGCATCAGACAAGAACGCACCGCCGCGCCGTCGAAGATGATCGTACAGGCGCCGCAGACGCCATGCTCGCAACCAACGTGAGTACCGGTAAGGCCCAATTCGTGGCGCAAAAAGTCACTCAGCAACAGGCGCGGCTCGACGTCATAGGCGACGTCGCTTCCGTTTACGCTCACGCGAATCGTACGTTTATCCATCTTACCTATCATGCCTCAAGTGACGCCCGGGCGCGTGCATGAGCTCGCCCTAGCGCCCGCCGACCCAGCACGTTTGCGAGGTGCCGCTTGTACCGCGCCGTGGCGTGAATGTCGTCTGTGGGATCGATCTCTTGCCGGCTGGCGAGCTCCGCAACCGCTCCGATGAGGGAATCGGAGATCTTTTCGCCCACCAATGCCGCCGCTGCTTTTTCGGCGACCATTGGTGTTTCGCCGACGTTCAGATAGACGAGGCGCGCGCGCCGGCAGCGCCCTGATCCGTCCAGCGTGACAACCGCCGCCACCCCGGCCTGGGCGTAATCGCCGTGGCGGCGGGCGAGCTCAAAGAAGGCATGACCGGTGTGGGCCGGCAGGGGCGGAACCTCCACCTCTACCAGTATCTCCTCCGGCTCCAGAGCGGTCGTGAAGAGCGACTGGTAGAACGCTTCTGCATTTACCCAGCGCTCGCCCCCCTGGCGCCGGAGGCAGAAACGCGCCTCCAGGGCGACCATAATCGCCGGCAGCTCTGCCGCGGGATCGGCGTGGGCCAGACTGCCTCCGAGGGTGCCGCGGTTGCGGATCTGGCTGTGGGCAACGAACGGCATCGTCTCGTGAACCAGAGGGGCATGGCGAGCGATCTCGGCGCTCTGCTCCAGCGCGCTCTGGCGCACCATCGCGCCCACGCGTAACGTCCCATCTTCGCCCGCGCTCAGCCCCCCGAGCTCGGTCACGCCGTTGAGATCGACGAGCATAGCGGGCTGCGCGAGGCGGAAGTTCATCACCGGAATCAGGCTTTGTCCCCCGGCGAGCAGCTTCGCCCCGAAGCCGTGCGCGCCCATTGTAGCGAGTGCTTCCTCAAGCGTAGTGGGGGCGACGTACTCAAACGGGGCGGGTTTCATGCGTTGACTCTTTCCATTGGCGGGCTCTTGCGACTTCGTGCTGCATATTATGCCGCTTTGCGACATTATGCAAAGAATAATGAGAGGGGGTGGGGCGGAGGGCGTAAAGGGTTGACATTCCCCGCTTTTTCTGTAGAAATAAGTCCCGGGTGCGAGGTCCTTCCTGAAGCACGTCTGGGTCACACGTGCTCGGATAGCCAGCGGGCCCGTGCTATTGACATCGACACACCATCTATGTCTGCGTAACGGAAAGGGTCTGGACGGCATAAGTGGATGCAGTAACCGGCAAGCAAACGCAGATCAGGAAGACGCAAACGAGGTTCTCCCTCCGTCCCCTCCCCCATCCGGTTCGTCAGGCGCTTTCCTTACTCGTTGTTTTCATACTTCTGGCTCTCATCTGGGAGGGCGTAAAGTGGATCGGCGGCGACATGTGGCGTCCGGAGAGCAATCCCTTCGGGATCAGCCACGATCCTCCGTTCCGCTTCAAAATCGCCTCCGATCTCAATCTACCCCATCTTTGGGATATATTCGAAGCTTTTGGTAATGCCTCGCGCCGCAACGGGCCGCCGCTGATCGCCGTACTGTTCGACGCGAGCGTCTTTACTTTCCGCGAAGCGGTGGTCGGCTTTTTGCTCGGTGGCTTGCTGGGCTTTATTCTGGGCACGCTCTTTGCCCACGTCACTCTCCTCAACCGCGGCTGCATGCCCTACGTAGTCGCCTCACAGACGATCCCGATTCTGGCCATCGCGCCAATGGTCGTCATCTGGTTGAAGGCGGGCTGGGTCTCCGTCGCCGTCATCGCCGCCTATCTGACCTTCTTCCCCGTAACAATAAACACCTTGCGCGGCCTCCGCTCGCCCGATCCGACGGCGCTGGAGATGATGCGCGCTTACGCCGCCTCGCGCTGGGACGTCATGTGGAAGCTCCGCTTTCCCGCTGCCCTGCCCTACATATTTACGGCCCTCAAGATATCGGCGACGGCAAGTATCGTGGGCGCCATCATCGGCGAGCTGCCCTCCGGTATTCGCGGCGGGCTCGGCGGCGCTATTCTTAACTTCAACTCGTACTACATCAGCGGCCCCTCGCGACTGTGGGCGACGATTATTGCCAGCGCCGTCGTGGGGATCGCCTTTTATCTCCTGGTGACGGCGGTCGAGGCCTATATTCTCCGCAACCGCCAGGTGGCAGGAGATGCCGGAAAGTTATGATAGAGGATCTACAGACAGCCGTCGTCCGGCTCGACGATGTAGACAAAGTCTTTAACCAGGGCACCGGAAATGAGACGGTGGCGCTCAAGAATATCGATCTTGATGTCCGGCCGGGAGAATTTGTCTCGATCATCGGCCCCTCCGGCTGCGGTAAGTCGACGTTACTCAGGCTGGTCGGCGATCTCGTCCAACCCACACAGGGCGAGGTGCTGGTAAACGGCAAACCTGCCCGCCAGGCACGGCTCGACCAGGATTACGGCATTGTCTTTCAGGCGCCCGTCCTCTTTGAGTGGCGCAGCATCATCAACAACGTGCAGCTACCTCTGGAGCTGCGCGGTGTGAAGAAGGCGCAGCGCACTGCCCGCGCCCGCGAGCTACTGGGGATGGTCGAGCTCTCAGGCTTCGAACAGCATTACCCGTGGCAGCTCTCCGGGGGCATGCAACAACGCGCCTCCATCGCGCGCGCGCTGGCCATCCAGCCAGAGCTGCTGCTGATGGACGAGCCATTCGGCGCGCTGGATGAGATGACCCGCGAGCGGATGAACATGGAGCTCCACAACATCTGGCGCCGCACCGAGACGACCGTCCTCTTCGTCACCCACAGCATCGCCGAGGCGGTCTTTCTCTCGACAAGAATTCTCGTCATGTCGGCGCGGCCGGGGCAGATCATGCACGTCGTCGATGTCGATCTGCCGGTTCCGCGCGGCGAGCACACGCGCGAGGAGACGGCCTACTTTGAGGCCGAAACGGAGGTCCGGGAGTGGCTGCGCAAGGCAAAGGGCTATCGGGCGTGAGTAAGCAGCTCCACGACTACCTTCCGGCGCTCGTGCTCTTCGTCGCCGTGCTCCTGGTCTGGGAGTTCGGGGTCGCCCTCCTCGAGGTTCAGCAGTTCCTGCTGCCAGCGCCCTCCGTCATTGGGGATGCTTTTCAAGAGAACCTGGACCGCCTGATACACGTAGGCTGGTTTACGACGAAAGAGGCGCTGGGCGGCTTCGTCATCGGCTGCGCCGCCGGCATTCTCGTCGCCTTTGCCACCGCGCGCTGGACACTGGCCAGCGAGACGCTGATGCCGTTCGCCATCGCCGCCAACTCAGTCCCGATCATCGCCTTCGCCCCTATCGTCAACAACTGGTTTGGCGTCGACAATCCGCTTTCGAAGATGGTGATCGTCGCCGTAATCGTCTTCTTCCCGATGATGATCAACACTGTGCGCGGCCTGACGCTGGTCGATCCGGCGGCTCTGGAGCTGATGCGCGCCTATGCCGCGAGCGAGGTGGAAATTCTGACGAAGCTGCGATTTCCTAACGCGCTGCCCTACATGTTCAACGCCTTCAAGATCGCGGCGACATTGAGCATGATCGGAGCGGTCGTAAGTGAATATTTCGGCGGCAATCGCTCCGCTCTCGGTATATTTATCACCCAGGAAGCGGCGCAATTTCGCTTTGCCAATGCCTGGGCGGCGATTATCGTCGCCTCCATCGTTGGCGTCACATTTTATCTTGTCGTCCTGCTGGTCGAGCGGGTCACCATCCCCTGGCATAGCTCGGTCCGCGGCGAGCAGGCCAGATGAGTAAGCCGATACCGATCATGGTGTTTCCCGGGGCAACCCGTTTTCATTGTTTACTTTCCAAGAGGAGTGTGTAGAAGATGAGGAGGATTACGAAGATGAGACCGTTGCGATGGATGATGGTCGCTCTCTTGCTGGTGATGGGCCTGATGGTTCTCGCGGCATGTAACGGCGACGATGATGTGGACGTGGACGACGACGTCGGCGCAGTTGACGTCGACGACGATGTCGATGCCGAAGATGTAGCCGAAGAGATAGCAGATGAAGATGCGTGTGAAGAACTGATTCCGGTCACGCTCCAGCTGCAGTGGGTGGCGCAGTCACAGTTCGCCGGCTACTACGCCGCGGAAGCCAACGGCTTCTATGAGGATCAGTGCCTGGACGTGACGATTCTCGAAGGCGCGGTGGAGATCGTACCGCAGCAGGTGGTCGCCGCCGGCGACGCCGAGTTTGGCATCGCCTGGGTGCCCAAGATGCTCGCCAGCCGCGAGCAGGGGGCCGAGCTGGTCAACATCGGGCAGGTCTTCCAGCGCAGCGGCACCCTGCAGGTAGCGTGGGCCGATTCAGGCATTGAGACGGTCGAGGATTGGCGTGGCAAACGGGTCGGCACCTGGGGCTTCGGCAATGAGTGGGAGGTCTTCGCCGCCCTCCGTCAGGCCGGCATCGACCCGAACGATCCCGACGAGGTGACGATCGTCCAGCAGCCGTTCGACATGTCCCTGTTGCTGAACCGCGAGATCGATCTGGCGCAGGCCGAAATCTACAACGAGTACGCCCAGCTGCTGGAAGCGACGAACCCAGAGACGGGCGAACTGTATCAGCCTGAAGATTTCACTGTCTTTGATTACAACGAAATCGGGACCGCGATGCTCCAGGACCACATCTTCGTGCGCGAGGAGTGGCTGGAGGAAGAGGGGAACGAGGAGATCGCCGAACGCTTCCTCGCCGCCTCCTTCCAAGGGTGGATCTGGTGCCGCGACAACTTTGACGCCTGTGTGGACATCGTCCTCGACGCCGGCCCGACGCTGGGCGAAGGACACATGCGCTGGATGCTGAACGAAATCAACGCACTAATCTGGCCTTCGCCGCTGGGTATCGGCGTCATGGATCCGGAGCTCTATGACCAGACGGTCGACATCGCCGTGGACTTCGAGGTGATTCAGGATCGCCCTGACGACGACGCGCTGCGGACCGATCTGGCCGAGGGCGTCGTGGAAGAGCTGGAAGCCGAAGGGTTGGACGTGCGAGGTGAAGATTTCGAACGGCTCGACGTCGAAGTAACGCCGGGCGGCGAGTAGCCGCCGTAGAGCGGGCAACTGAGTTCAACCCGGGAGATTAAGGAACCGGGAGACGGATTAGCAGTTCGTCTCCCGGTCTCTTTTTTGCCCCATGAAGGTACTCGTCAGCGGCGCAGGGGGAAAGACAGGGGTAGCGGTGCGGCAGGCGCTCGCGGCCGCCGACGCCGATGTCATCGCCTTTTTAAAGCCGGGACAGGCGGCCGGAGCAGGCGCCGCCGTCTACGGCGACCTCACCCGCGCCGACGACTGGCGGCGGGCGCTAGAGGGCATCGACGCCGTCTACCACATCTGTCCCAATATGCATCCAGACGAAGTAGAAATTGGGCGCCTGGCGCTGGAAGCCGCACGCGCTGCCCGAGTGGGCCACTTTGTCTACCACTCTGTCCTCCACCCGCAGACAGAGAAGATGCCCCACCACTGGCAGAAGCTGCGCGTCGAGGAGATGGTCCTCGAAAGCGGGCTCCCCTTCACCATTCTCCAGCCGACGGCGTACATGCAAAACTTGCGCGCTGCGTGGGAGGAAGGGCGTACCAACGGCCGTTACGCGCAGCCCTATCCGGTAGAGACGGAAATCAGCCTGGTCGATCTTGAGGATGTGGCAACCGTAGCGGCGAAGGTGCTCCTGGAGCCGGGGCACAGGGGGGCAACGTATGAGCTCGTCGGGACGGCGCCGCTTTCGCAGAAAGCAGTTGCCCGACAGATGGAGCAGCTAGCAGGCAGGCCGGTGGTGGCGGAGGCGATCCCGCTTGAGCGGTGGGCCCGCCAGGCGCAGGCCAACGGGCTCTCGGGTTACGCGCTGGAATCGCTGTTGCAGATGTTCCGCTACTACGCGCGGTACGGCCTGGTCGGGAGCCCGACAATCCTGCGGCTGCTCCTGGGTCGAGAGCCGATGACATTGCAGGCGCGCCTGCAACGGTGGCAGGAAGCCACCTGAGGTCACCGGTCGGCGTCCACCTCCTGCGCCACAACTGCTACAGTATCTCCCACCTCCACAAAACCCGGCCCCCGCCGGCCAATGAGCACACCGCCGCGCTGGGCGACCACCGGCATCGGCGGACGGTCCGGGTGCTGGGCGAAATGAACCTGGCCCAGCGGCTGCCCTATCTCGACGCCATCGCCGACCTCGTAGAAGGTCTCGTAGATACCATCTTCCATCACGACGTGATAGTTCTTCGCGTCGGGCACCTCCATCAGTTGCATCGGCGGCAACCCCCGATCGGCACAACGCTCGATTTCCCCCTCGACGATGCCAAAGTGGCGGAGAAGATTCAGCGCCCCCACCTCGGCCAGCTGCAGTGTGAAGGGCGAGAGGCGACCGGCGCCGCCCAGCTCGGCGCAAAGGAAGATCTTGCCCATGCTCTCGACCGCATAGTCCAGCAGGCCCTCGCCGCTGAACTCCTCCATGATGAGCGCGTAAGGGGCCTGAAAAGCCTCCAGCGCCGCCCGCGTCGCCGCCATCTGCGCCTCGTCCTCTAAGTAGTGCATGCTGATATAGGGAGCCAGCTCCAGCGAATAGCCGCCGGCGTGAATGTCGAGGACGGCATCGCACAGCGGCAAGATCTCCTCGTAAACGTAGTGCGCCAGAATCTCTGTGAGCGTGCCGTCGGGCCGGCCGGGGAAGACGCGGTTCATATCTTTCCCGTCGATGGGCGAAAGGCGCTGTCCTACCTGGACCGCCGGCAGATTAAGCGAGGGCAGAAGAATGACGCGCCCCTCGACCGCCTCGGGCGCCAGTCGCTGCGCGAGCTTGTTCAGGCTGACCGGCCCTTCGTACTCCCCGCCGTGCATGCCGCCGACCAGGAGCACAGTCGGCCCCGAACCATTTTGGACCACGACAACCGGCACCAGCACACTGCCCCATGCGGAAGTGTTACGAGAGTGGGGGACGCGCAGGTATCCGACCTGCTTACCCTCTCGTTCAAAGTCGATGTCAGTCGTCACTGGGGACCGTGCTGTCGCCATGCTTTTCTCCCTCCTTACGAAGTCGGCACTGTTATTATACTCCCGCGCCTCAGGCGCGTGTCCTGGCCGGCGGGCGCCTCGAAAAACGCTGCCCTGGGAGACGCCGTATCGAAGCGCTCGGCTGCGTTTAGCGCACGAACAACCCGCGCTCGAAGTTGGTCAACCGCTCACAGCCACCTTCGGTAATCCGGATCGTCTCCGAAAAGCTGATGCCCCCTTCTCCGGCTACCTGAACCCAGGGTAGCAGGTGGAAAGTCATATTTGCTTCCAGCGCGCGCTCTTCGCCAGGCTGCATGCTGAGAATGTGTCCCTCGCCCCAGTCGGGCGGCAGACCAATGCCCACCGAATAGGCAGAGCGGGAGCCCTGTTCACCGCCAAAGTCGGAGGCGGCGATAACCTCGCGACCTGCGGCGTCTGCCTCCGCCGCCGTAATACCCGGCCGGATAACGTCGACCATTGCATCAAACGCCTCGTGCACCACCTGTTCCGCCTGACGCACACGCACGCTCGGCTCCCCTACAAAACCAGAACGCATCAGGGGCGTGTGATAGCGTTTGAGGCAGCCGGCGAGTTCGAGCATCACGATGTCGCCCGCCTCAATCCGCCGCCCGGCCCAGGTGGCGTGGCCGATCGCGCCGCGGTAGCCGGAGGCGACAAAGGGTACGATTGCCGGCCATTCGCTGCCGGCTTTGATCATGGCGTAGTTCATGGCAGCCGCCACGTCGTTCTCCGTCGCTCCCGCAGCCACGGCGTCAATACCGGCCTGCATACCCGCCTCCGACGCCTTTGCCGCACGTCGCATGAGGTCGATCTCGAGCTCAGACTTTATCACCCGCCCCTTTTCGACTGTGCCCGATAGGTCAGCAAAACTTACGTCGGGACAAGCTGCGAACAGCCGCTCCTGCTGAGGGGCGGTAAAGAACCAGCAGTTCCGCTCGATGCCGATGCGCTCGTTCTGCCAGCCGCGCACGCGGATCGTCTCTGCCACCTTGCCAATCGGCTCTTCATAGTCCTCGTAGGGCCGGCTGTCTTCGATCCAGGTCAGCGCTTCCACTCCGCTCTGCTCCAGCCGCCGGGGAACCATCACCGGCTCTCCCTCCATGGGGACGAGCAGCGCCTGAAAGTAGTAGTGGCCGGGGCTCTCAAAACCGGTGAGGTAGCAGATATTTTCCGGCGTCGTGGTCATCATGACCTCCACGCCCTGTTGGTCCATCCGGCGCCGAAGCCCCTGCAGGCGCCGCTCGTACTCTTCCATAGGGAATACCAGATCAGTTCGCTGGCGCATTGATCTTCTCCTTTGCTGCCATTGATTGTGAGCGGAGGGAAACGAGCGGCCCGGCATAGAGCGTTTGACAAACCACCCAATCCATGTTAGATTTTTGTTAGCCGGTTGTATACTTGTTGTGTACAAGAGGTATTGTAAACGATCGGCTCGCGTTTTTCAACCTGTTGGCTCTATCCAGTATGTCCGCATCCGAATCAATTTACCACGAGATCCGGGAGCGGATTTCGCTCCTCCACTATCCGCCGGGCACCGCCTTAGGTGAGAAGGTATTGGCGGAGGAATTCGGTGTCAGCCGGACCCCAATTCGCCGCGTACTGCACCGGCTAGAGTTTGAAGGGCTGGTCACCATCAGTCGCGGGGCGGGCACGATGGTGACCGGCGTCGATCTGAAACGGCTGAAGGAGGTGTATGCGCTGCGTCTGAAGCTGCTGGAATTAATGGGCGAACTGGCGCCGGCGCGGATCGGAAGTACAGAGATCGAGGAGATGGAAGCGCTCCACGGAGAGATAGTGGATCTCGGCGGCGCCTACGATCCCGAAGGGCTAGCCCGCCTCTACAACCGCTTCCACAGAGCCTCGCTGCCCCTTATCGGGAACGCGGCGCTGCGCCAGTTCTCGGATCAGCTCTACTACCAGACGGTGCGCGTCTGGTTACAGGTGCTGCCCGACCTCAACTGGGACGTTGAATTCCAGATGATCGTCGACGAGATCGGCGCAGTGATCGAAGCGCTGAAGGAAAACGATGTGCAGCGCGTGGCTGAGATCCGGCATAAGCATATGTCTCTGCTTCTCGGCCGGCTCAACGACTATCTCGGCAGCGCCATTTCCGGCTAGAGGAGGTGATGACCGGCACGAGGAAAAGATCTCATCTCACCCTGGGCTGATAAAGGTGAGCCCTGAGCGGCCAGCGATGGCGGCGCGCCGTTCCCAATCCCGCTCACACCGCACCACCCATCCCACTGTCCATCCGCCAGCATGACCAGAGAGTCAACCTTCAAAGAGGAGAGGATCATGAAATTGCGCAAGTTAAGCACCCTGTTACTGATCATTTTAGCGATTGCCACGCTGGCAGCCTGCCAGCTCACGCAGGGGGAGGAGACCACACTGGAGCGGGCGCAGCGGACGGGTACCATCCGCGTCGGCTTTGCCAACGAGAACCCATACGCGTACCAGACCCCAGAGGGCGAACTGACCGGCGAGGCGGTCGAAGTGGCGCGGGCCGTCTTCCAGGAAATGGGTATTAACGAGATGGAGGGGGTGCTGACCGACTTCGGCTCGCTCATTCCCGGACTGCAGGCCGAGCGCTTCGACGTCATTACCGCTGGCATGTACATCACTCCCGAACGGTGCGAGCAGGTCCTATTCGCCGACCCAGAGTACAAAGTAACGGAGGCGATGGTGGTGGAGGCCGGTAATCCTCTGGGCCTGCACAGCTATGCCGACGTGGCGGCAAACCCCGACGTGCAGATCGGTACCGGCGCGGGCTACCTGGAGTATGACTATCTGCTGGCGTCCGGCGTGAGCGAAGATCAGATCGTGACCTTCCCCGATGATCCGGCTGGCATTGCTGGCCTGCAGGCGGGCCAGATCGACGCCTGGACCGGCACCCGCCCCACGCTGCTGCAGATTCTGGAAACGAGCGCCGATCCCGGCATCGAGCTGGCCGAGCCGTTCGAGCCGCCGATTGTTGACGGCGAGCCGGTCATCTCTTACGGCGGTGCCGCCTTCCGCATGGAGGACGAGGAGTTCCGCCAGGCGTTTAACGAGGAGCTGCAAAGCCTGAAGGAATCGGGCGAGCTGCTCAACCTGATCGGCCAGTTCCCCGGCTTTGACGAAGGCGCACTTCCGGGCGACGTCCACGCGGAAGATATCTGCCCGGACGCCTACTCGGACATTCCCTGACTTCACCCACGCGTAGGGGTCGCACTACTAGAAAACGCGCCCTCCAGAGCGTGATCTCTGAGAAGAGTGGCGCCAGGTGCATACGAGCGCCTGGCGCCACAAAAGTGACGAGGAACTGAGCATGCAGAACGAGCAGGATCGACCGGCAATCGGCACTCGCGCCGTGTGGGCGGGTGAGGAAGAGAAGAATCTGTGGCAGCGCGCGACGCAGGTACCAGTGGTCCACAGCGTTAGCTTCGGCTATCAGGATCTGGACCGCTGGCAGGATGTGGCGCTCGGCAAGGAGCCGGGCCACATCTACGGGCGCAACACCAACCCGACCGTTGCCGCTTTCGAGGAGAAGGTGCGGGTGCTGGAAGGCGCAGAAGCGGCCACCAGCTTTGCCACCGGCATGGCGGCAATCAGCAACATTCTCTACACCTTCCTCACGCCCGGCAGTCGAGTCGTCTCCGTCAAGGACACGTACGGCGGCACGAACAAGATCTTTCTCGAGTTTCTACCGCGCCTGCAGGTCGACGTTGCCCTCTGCGACACGACTGACCACGAAGCGGTTGAAGCGCAGGTGGCGCGCGGTTGCGATCTCCTCTATCTGGAGAGCCCGACCAACCCGACCCTCAAGGTGGTCGACCTCGAACGGCTGGCAAAAGCCGGGCACGAGGCGGGGGCGCTGGTAGTGGTCGACAACACGTTTGCCACGCCGATCAACAGCAATCCACTGACGCTGGGCGCGGACCTCGTGCTGCACAGCGCGACGAAGTTCCTCGGCGGGCATGCGGATGCATTGGGCGGCGTCATTTGCGGCACGTCTGAGCTGGTGGAGCAGGTCTACCACTACCGTGAAATCAACGGCGCGACGCTCGACCCGATGGCCGCCTACCTGCTCCTGCGGGGGATGAAGACGCTGCACCTGCGCATCCGCCAGCAGAACGAGAGCGCGATGCGCATTGCCGAGTTCCTGACGGAACAGCCGCTGGTGGAAAAAGTCTACTACCCCGGCCTTCCCTCGCACGAAAATCACGACATCGCCCGACGTCAGATGCACGGCTTCGGCGGCGTGCTGAGCTTTATGCTCCGCGGCGACTTTGACGTCGTGCGCGACTTCCTGCCCCGACTGCGTTACGCGCACGCGGCGGCGAATCTGGGCGCGGTGGAAACGGTGGTCGGACCCCCGCGGACGACAAGCCACGTCGAGTCGACGGCTGAAGAGCGGGCGCGCATGGGGATTCCAGAGACGCTGATCCGTTACTCCACCGGCATCGAGGAGACGGAGGATCTGATTGCCGATCTGGAGCAGGCACTCGCGGCGACGGCAGACGCGCTCGGCATGTCAACAGGAGAGCCGGCTGCCGCCGTGGTCAATCCGGGATGAGGAGGGAGAGATGACGAAAAGTTACCGCCTGGCGTTTATCGGCTTCGGCAACGTCGGCCAGGGGTTGGCCGAGATCTTGCGCGACCATGGCGACGCGCTCTCCGAGCGGTTCGGCGTGCGCTTTCAGCCGGTCGCGGTGAGCGATCTGATGAAAGGCGCCGTATACGATCCTGAAGGGCTGGATCCCGCCGCGCTGCTGGACGCGGTCGACGCCTCGGGGGATCTGCTAGAGGTAGATGCGCCGGAACGCGGGTGGGACGCTCTGAAGACGATCCGCGAGAGCAACGCCGACATCCTGCTCGAGATGAGCTATACCGACCTGGAGACGGGAGAGCCGGCGCTGACCCACATCAGGAGCGCGCTCGAATCTGGTAAACACGCAGTTACGACGAACAAAGGGCCCGCCGCTCTGCACTTCCCGGAGCTACAGCGGTTGGCGCGGGAGAATCAGGTTGAAATCGGCGTCGAGGGCACCGTGATGAGCGGCACGCCCGCTCTGCGCGTGGGCCAGGAGCTGCTGGCGGGCGCGGGCGTACAGCGCGTCCAGGGCATCCTCAATGGAACGACGAATTACATCCTCACCCAGATGGAGAGCGGCGCCAGCTACGAAGCGGCGCTGGCGGAAGCGCAGGCCAAAGGATACGCCGAGGCCGATCCCCGCGG
>JAWVYW010000104.1:0-13465 GCA_033722535.1 Promineifilaceae bacterium (SeqCode) | reverse complement strand
TGCAAGACGGCCAGCACCGGTCGCCCCGCCGTTCCTGACGGCTCGCCGTCGTCGCTGCAGTGGGCGATGGTGCGCGCGCCGTGGCCGACGACGTAGGCCGGCACATTGTGCGTGGCGTCGGCGAAGCGCCCCTCGATTTCTGAAATAAACCGTTTTGCCTCCTCGACCGTGAAGACGGGGGCGATGGTAGCGAGGAAGCGGGAGTTTTTGACCCGCATTTCGATTTGGTGCTCTCGCGCCGGGATGAGATAAGGGATCATGGCGCCATTGTAACATGTCCGGCGCAGTGCGCCGTGCCGGCGGTTGAATGGCCGATTAATGCCGGTTGTAGTCTGCACCGACCCCTTCTAGAATTGCGAATTTGTATCTCTGGGCGCGTCGGCACCTGCTGTGTCGTGGACGCCGCTGGCAACCATCTAGCGGTGTGGTAAAACAGCCCGGTTACACGCGTACCAGGAAAATCTATGCTTGCAAACTTTGTTACTCTCAGCCGGCTCTTCTTTCTCGCCCTCTCCGTCTATCTCCTGCACGCACCATCTGTCGCGGGCCGTTTTGCCGCTTTCTTCCTGATTATCTTTACAATTCTGATCGACGCCGTGGACGGTTACATCGCCCGGCAGCGGGGCAGCGCCAGCGCCCTCGGCGCCGTTCTAGATATTGCCATCGACCGCGTTGTGGAGAACGTCTTCTGGATCACCTTTGTCAGCCTCGAACTGGTGCCGCTTTGGGTCGCTCTGGTCGTGGTGACGCGCGGCATTCTCACCGACGCGGTGCGCGGCTTTGCCATGGGCCAGAACCTGACGCCATTTGAAATGATGCAGACCGGTTGGGGCCGCTGGCTGGTCAGCCACCGCTTCATGCGGGCCGCTTACGGCCTTTTCAAAGCAGTCACCTTCCCGGCGCTGGCCCTCCTCCATGCACTGTCTCTCGCCTGGAGCGGCACCGCCAGAGCTGACGCCTTGCCGGCGCTGGAGTCGGTGGTGACCATCCTCATCCTGCTAACGGTCACCCTTACCCTGGCGCGAGGTATCCCGGTGCTGCTTGAAGGGCGTCGCTTTTTCGTCGTGGAGCAAGAGAGATAAGCCGACGTCCTCAGAAAGAGTCCCTGCATACCCACCTAATGAACAAGGAGCCAGATGATGATGAAACGTTTCCTATCGATCCTTACGCCACTCCTGCTGGTCCCGCTTCTGACGGCCTGTGTGCAGCAGCCGCAGGCGCCGACACCCGCACCGTCTCCCACAGCACCCGTGCTGGCAGAAGCGGCAACGGCGACCCTGTCACCGGCGACGGCAACCGACGCGCCAACGGCGTCGCCCTCGCCAGTTCCGCCTGACACGCCGGCCCCCACGGCCACGGCAACGGCGACAGCCAGCGCTACGGCAACCACAGCGCCGCTCCTCCTGCTGGACGCGGATGATTTTGGCGCGGACCGCAATCCGCTGACCGGAGAGCAGGTCTCTGATCCCGCCGTGCTTCAGCGGCGACCTATCGCCGTCAAAATTTCCAACGCGCCGCCAGGATTTGTCCGCCCGCAGTCGGGGCCCAATCAGGCCGACCTCGTCTTTGAGCACATCGCGGAGTTCGGGGTTACGCGCTTTACGGCCATCTTCTATGATGAGCTACCGCCCGACGTGGGCCCGATTCGCAGCGGGCGTCTCATCGACGTCGAGCTGCCGGCGATGTACGATGCCGCCTTCTCCTATTCAGGGGCCAGTGTCGGCGTCAACCAAAAGCTATGGGCTTCGGACTTCGCACAGCGGATTCTGCCGAACCGACCCCCCGGACATTACCGTACCGGCGCAGACAAACCGTACGAGCACACGCTCTATGGAACGCCAGCGTTGTGGGTTGAGGAGCTGGCGGAGCAGGGCCTGAACGTTCCGCCGCAGTTTGCGAACTATATGGCTTTTAGTGAAGCACCGCCTGCCGGAGGCCAGCCGGTCTCCCGCATCGTCCTCGACTACCCGTCGACGACGGCGGAGTGGCGCTATGACTCCGCCAGCAACCGCTACCTGCGCTGGTCTGACGGGGTGACACACCACGACGCCAACACCGGAGAGCAGCTTTCCGCGACAAACGTGGCCGTCGTGTACGCGCCGCATGTGCTCGATCTCAACATCTGCGAGCACATTCGTGCCGGGGATACGGAGTGCGCTGCATTCTCGGTGGAGATCCAGATCTGGGGGCAGGGGCCGGCGCGCATCTTCCGCGATGGACAGATGTACGAGGCGACCTGGAAGCGGGAGCAGCGTGCCGACATGCTGACCTTCTACGACGCTGCCGGCAATCCGCTGCCGCTCCAGATCGGGAATACCTGGTTCCAGATGGCGCCTTCGAACGAGGCCGACATTCTTACCGTCGAATCGTAGACGGCACCGTCGAATCGTAGAGCCAGCTCTCGAGGGCGCCGCCGAGCGAAGAGCGGGCGACAACCGCGGCAAGGCGGCGCCTGCCTTTGACGATTTTGCCAAACAGCTTGATAATGTGGGCGGAAATCAGAAAAAGGTAGCGGATGGAAGACAGGATCGCATTCCAGAAACAGATTCAGCGCCAGCAGGCCACCGAGGATCTCTACAGCGATAGCCGCCTTCGCGATGCTCTGGACGACGAGCAGGCAGAGGTGTTGCTTGCGTGGGGGCTGCAGCAAATCGAAAGCGCCATCGAAGCGGCCGAGCCGGAACAGCTGATGGCGCGCGACGATGGGAATATCGAGGAGACGACGAAGGCGGTTAAGAGCGTGATCCGGATGATCAACAGGATGACGACAGAGCTTCCACAGGCCTCTCTGGCGCAGAGCCGGGAGTACCTGATGCTCTTCGTCGATGCGCTCTGTGATGTCGACGCCCGCACCGTACAAGTGAGCGACATGCTCGCGCTGGAAGATCTGGCAAACAATCGGGAAGAGATGGAGGGCGACGCTATCTTCCGGCGGCTCGTCGACGTGATTCTTAGCGGAGAAAGTGGCGCTGACGAAGACGCCCCCTCACGTGAGGAGGCCCCCGAGGAGGCGCCCTCTACCCAAGAGCCGTCCTCTGGTGGGGAAACGGCTCCCTCCGCTACGGTGGAATGACCGCCTCCGGTTCCAGATGCACCCTTCTGGCCTTTATCCTCCTGCTACTACTGGCGGCTACCGCCTGCGATCCCTCTGTACTCATAGAGGTCCCGGCTGACAACTTTCCAGACGACGCTGTTCCGCCGCGTGTCGACGCACCCCACGAAGAATGGTACGAGATCTATTTCACCAATCCGACCTGCCCGCCTGAGGAAGAGCGGACGGGTGGTGTGGACGAAGTGATCGCCGCCGACCTACTCATGGCGACGGAGCGGGTCGACGTCGCCGCCTTCGACCTGGATGCCGAGCCGATTGTGGAGGCGCTGGTCGCGCTCAAACAGAACGGCGTCGACGTGCGGGTGGTAACGGATGAGGACAACGAAGCTCTGAGCAGCATCCGCCGTCTGCGCCGCCATGGCATCAGCGTCATCGCCGACGAGCGCTCCGCCCTGATGCACAACAAGTTCGTCGTCATCGACGACCGCATCGTCTGGACCGGCTCGCTCAACTTCACCACCAATGGCGCCTACTGCAACAACAACAACGTCGTCCGCATCGACGAACCGCTGTTAGCGGCAAACTATCGGGCAGAGATGGACGAGATGGTGGAACAACGCGCCTTCGGCCCGACGTCGCCGGTCGCCACCCCGAACGAACGTCTCCAGATCGGGGACACGCTGCTCGAAAATTACTTCGCGCCGGAGATAGAGGTCGCGCCGCGCCTCGTCGAGCTGGTGGCGAATGCGGAGGAGGAAATCCTCTTTATGGCGTTCTCCTTTACCCACGACGCCCTCGGCCAGGCGATGATCGACGCGGCAGCCACTGGCATACCGGTGCGCGGTGTCTTTGAAACGGTCGGTTCAGAAACGGAGTTCAGTGTTTACCCGTCGATGGCGAGCAGCGTGTTGCCGACGATATCGGTTCGCCAGGACGGCAACGCACGCCTTATGCACCACAAGGTGATCGTCCTCGATCGCGAAACGGTCGTCCTCGGCTCCTTCAACTTCACCGCCAGTGCCAACGACCGGAACGACGAAAATGTACTCATCGTCCACGACCCCACCTTCACCAGCTACTTTGTCGAGGAGTTCGATCTGGTGTGGGACGAAGCGCAGCGGTGAAGCTAAGTCTCACTTAAGCAAGCGCCGCCCGCGGCGGTTTCAGTCTCCGCCCGCTGCTATAATGCACCATTGTTTTTTCTGCTGAATCGACTGTCAGAGAAGGAATTAGTTCGCCAGGCGCGAGATTATGCAACTGCAGAAGCCCTTCGACCGTCCAATTGAGTTCCAGAATGCCAGCTCTCGGCTACAGAGCCTGCGTTGGTTTCTGATTCCCCCAGTCACGGCATTCGTGCTTCTCAGTGTGCTGCTCGCCGGGGCGCTTTCCCTCTACCGCATCCAACATCAGGACCGCGTTTTCACCGGCGTTCATCTGAACAATGTCGAGCTCGGCGGCATGACTCCGGCCGAGGTGGAGGCCACCGTGACGGCCAGCCTGCCGGCGGCGAGCAAGCAGAAGGTACAACTGGTGGATCCGCGAACGGGCCAGGTGTGGGAGTTCAGCGGTGCCGACCTTGGCGTCTCCTACGACGTCGAGGAGACCGTCGACGCCGCCATCAACGTCGGGCGCGAGGGGGGCCTGGTCGGCGCTTTCGAGCACCAGCTTCACGCCTGGACCTATGGTTATCCGGTGTGGCCTGTCTTGATCTTCGATGAGGGCCAGCTTCAGAGTGCGCTCGAGGAGATCGCCGCCGAGGTCAACCGACCGGCGCGGGATGCGCAACTCGCCTTCGACGGAGAGAGCATCTCCTATACGCCGGGACAGGTAGGGCGGGAGCTGGATATCACGGCGACGATGGAACGGCTCCGGGAGCCGCTCCTGCGCTTCCAGCCGGCCCAGGCGGAGCTCCTCATTCACGAGAAGCGCCCGCGGGTTCTGGACGATCCGGATGTCGTCCAGAAGGCTGAACGCTATCTGAGCGCGCCGATGGTTCTCTATTTCGAGGAGCCGCTGGTCGACGTCGACCTGCAGCGGGTGGAGGTATCGCCGGGACGGCTTGCGCAGTGGCTGCGGGTGGCGATGGTCGAAGAACCCGATGCGCCGGCAGGCACACCCGCCTACCGCCATGAGGTCTCGCTCGACCGCGAAGCGGTGCGGCAGTGGCTGTCTGAGATTCAGGCGCAGGTCTACAAGGCACCACAGAATGCTCGTTTCTACTTCGACGATGCGACGTGGGAGCTGGTGCTGGTCGAGCCCCACATACATGGCCGCGCACTCGACGTCGAAGCGACACTCGACCGTTTCATGGCCCAGGCCGCGACTCCCAATCGCTCGCTGCCCTTCGTCGTCGAGGAGCTGACGCCGACCGTTCACTCACGTGCAACCGCGGCTGATCTGGGCATCACCGAGCTGATTACCGAGAGCACAACCTGGTTTTATGGCTCCACACCTGAACGGAAGCATAATATCGCGCGGGCAGCGGCCCAGTTTTTCGGCATCGTCGTCGCGCCGGGCGAAACCTTCTCCTTTAACGACTATCTGGGCGACGTGACCGAAGAGGCTGGCTTCACCACCGGATTGGTGATCATCGGCGGGCGCACAGTTGAAGGCGTTGGCGGCGGCGTCTGTCAGGTGAGCACCACGCTTTACCAGACCGCTTTCTGGGCTGGCTTTCCCATCGTCGAGCGCTGGCCGCACGGCTATCGCGTCCACTACTATGACGATGGACAGGGGCCGGGGATGGACGCTACCGTCTATAAGCCGGACAAGCCCGAAGATGCCTGGCAGGAAGCAGATTTCCGCTTCGTCAACAACACCGATCATTATCTGCTGATCGAAAACTATTACAACGAGACCTACCAGTCCCTGACCTTCAAGTTCTACAGCACCCGCGTCGGGCGGCGCGTCGTCAAAGAAGGGCCGTTCTTTGAGAATGAGGAGCCCCCGCGGCCCGAAGTCTGGGAGTACGACGAGGATCTTGAAGAAGGGGAGATCAAACAGATGGACTGGGCCGTCGAGGGCGCCGACGTGACGGTGAATCGGCGCGTGTACAGCGCGGACGGCTCTCTCCTTTACCAGGACTCCTTTTTCAGCCCCTATATCCCCTGGATGGACGTCTTCCACTACGGTCCGGGCGTCGAGCCGGGCAGCTCCTCCAGTTAGCTTACCACGCGCCGCAATCCACTTCCTCTCCAAAATCGTATAATTCGCGTGAAAGGCTGTTGACAAAGTAGAACGCATGTTTTATGATGTCACCAGAACAAACGTTCTACCCTCTTCTTGGGGCGCCGGTGGAGGTCCTGCTTTCACCGGCGCCCCCGGTTACCCGAAGGAGTCCCGTCGGGCCAGCGTACGAAGAGAGTCATGAACTGAGTTCACGCGTGCATCGTGCCGACCCAAAAAACCTGAACGTCAGTCCTGCCACTGTAACGCTGCGCGTTCAGGAGGAGAACTTAATATCCGTAGAGGAGAGTTGTCATGCGGAACGAACAGCTGTTAAACGCACCAGGGGAGATCTTCAACCTGCCGACAAGTGCCGCGCAGTCACTCGGCGGCGCCAGAGCACGACAGCGCTCCATTACTCTAATCCTGATCGTCGCCCTGCTGGCGTTTGAGCTCTTTAACTTCGACACGACGCGCTATGCGCTGAGTGATCTTTTGGGAACGATCAGCTTTATAGGCGTGCCGTGGGCGGCGATTCTGGCCCTTGCTTTTTGCGCCATCGACTTTGCCGGCCTCGCCCACCTCTTCACGCCCGAACGGGAGAGCGAAGAGGCGCGAGAAATCTGGTATCTACTGGGCGCGTGGCTGCTGGGCGCGACGATGAATGCCGTCATGACGTGGTGGGCGGTTAACCTCACGCTGCTGAATCACGAGTTTGGCAACGAGGTCTTGAGCCGGGAACAGATCCTGGAGATCGTACCTCCCTTCGTGGCTGTACTCGTCTGGCTCACGCGCATCCTGTTTATCGGCGCTTTCTCGATCACCAGTGTCCGCCTCTTTGAAGACCGGGCAACAGCATACGAAAGTGCCGGATGGGCGGCTCCTCGCCGACAGGCGTCGCCCACGCCGCGAGTGCTGGCGGCGGACAGCAGCATCGCACCTGGCGCGCGCCCCGTCGCGGCAGCGACCTCCCGCGCCACACCTACGAAGCGACCGGTCGCCCGCCGGTCGCCAGAGCAGAGTGGTAGCGGACGGGTACGACAACGGCCGCCCGTCCCGGCGGGGGGGGCGCGCTCGCCGGCGCCGGCGAGCGCACGAGCACGCACACGCCGTTAACGGCAGGCACCCCTGGGAGCAGCGCTATCCAGAGCAACGCTACCTCAGAGACAAAGAATGAGCCGGCATGACCGGCTCATTTTTGCTTGCCCCGGTCCTACGGATCTGCTACTATACAGTTGTTTTCTATCATCCACAGGGACTGTTTTCGGCAGCGGGTGAACGTGCGCTGGCAGCGTGTGTTCACCTTTTTCGTTCATTGGCTTTTTTCATTTATGTTAGTACGTCGAGGAATCATGCAGCTGAGTATCGAGTTTTTCTTCCGCCTGTTGGGTGCGGTCGTCTTTGCCATTCTGCTAGGAATGGCCGGTGATGCACTTGCCGACGGGCTTGATGGGCCAGCCGTTACTTACATCGTGGTCTTCACTCTGATAGGGGTGCTTACGGGTCTTGTCCTCACCCCTTATCTCACCACCCGTCCCGTCCGCCGCATCCGGCAGCGGCTGATCAGTATGTCCCCGGGTACGTTGGGCGCTGTGATCCTGGGTATCTTTATGGGCCTAATCGCCGCCGCTTTGCTCTCTTTTCCCCTCTCCTTCTTGCCGTCGCCGTTGCGCCAGCTCGCGCCGGTTGCCAGTGCGCTCCTCTTTTCGTATCTGGCGGCTGTCATATTAACACTCCGCCAGAACGATCTGCGCCAGTTCTTCCGCTCCCTCGGCCCCGTCATCACAAGCGGAGCGGCAGCAGAGAGAGAAACGGAAGCAGAGAGTTGTGTTCTCCTGGACACGAGCGTCATCATCGACGGCCGAATCGCCGACATCAGCAAGACCGGCTTCATCCGCTCGACCCTCCTGGTGCCCAACTTTGTGCTGAGCGAACTGCAACATATCGCCGATAGCTCCGACTCATTGCGCCGCAATCGAGGTCGCCGCGGGCTGGAAGTACTGGGCATCCTCCAGCAGGACGTACCGGTCCCGATCCAGATCACCGATATGGACGTAACGGACGTGCGCGACGTGGATAGCAAGCTGGTAGCTCTGGCCCGCGACCTGCACTGCCCGATCATGACCAACGACTACAACCTCAACCGCGTCGCCGAACTGCAGGGTGTGCCGGTTCTCAACATCAACGATCTGGCGAACGCAGTCAAGGCGGCGTACCTGCCGGGCGAGGAGCTGAGCGTCAAGATCATCCAGGAAGGCAAGGAGTACGGCCAGGGTGTGGGGTATCTGGAAGATGGGACGATGGTCGTGATCGAAGAAGGCGTCCACCACATCGGCAGTGAAGAGACGGTGGTGGTGACGAAGGTTCTGCAGACAACGGCCGGGAGGATGATCTTTGCCCGCTTCTAAACTACAGAGTGGGGATGACGACTGTCATGGAGATACCGCGCTTTCGTTTCGCCTTTCATCCTGCCGACATTCCCCACATTGGTCACTTGCATAGCGCTGCCTTTGCCTGGGCGCTGGCGCGCGCCCAGGGCGGGGACTTCATTTTGCGCCTCGACGGCGCGGGCATGGGCGAGACAGAGAGCGGCGAGGAGATGGTCGACGCGCTGAATTGGTTAGGCCTTGACTGGGACGAGGGGCCTGGCGTCGGCGAGCAAACTGCCGCCTCGACACAACAGCGCCAGCGGGGAGAACGCTACCAGGAGCTTGCGGAAACGCTTGTAGCCCGTGGCAAAGCCGCCTACCGTGATGATCTGGGCGGGGGCCGTTCGCTGCGCCTGCTGCTACCGGAGGACGAGCCGATCGTCGTCGAGGACGCGCTTCGCGGTCCCCTGAGGTTCGAGGTAGAGAGCCTGCCGGACACCGAGCCACTTCTGGTGAGCCCGGAAGGCGCTCCCAGCGCCTATCTTACCTCTGTCGTCGACGATCAGGATATGGAGATCAGCCACGTCGTGCAGGATGGCGAGTCGCTCCTGACGGTGCCGTTTCAGGTCGCCCTCTACCGGGCGCTGGGGTGGGAGCCGCCCACCTATGTTCACGTTCCTGTCATCAAACGCGAAGCAGATCCGGTGGCCGGTGCGCGGCCCCTTTTCGCCGACGAGTTTCAGGAGGCAGGCTACCTTCCGGAAGCGCTCTTCAACTATCTCCTCCTTCTCGGATGGTCGCCGGAGGAAGAGATCTTCGGCCGCTGGGAGGTGCGCCGTAACCTGACGCTGGACGCCATCTCCGCCGAGCCGGTGACCTTCGACTGGCAGCGGCTGAACCGCATCAACCGGCATCACATTAACGAGAAGAGCGACAAAGCGCTCAGCACGCTGATCCGCCCCTATCTGGCCGACGCCTACGGCCTCACCGACGTCAACGAAGCGTGGTTACAGCGGCTGACGGCGGTGATCCGGCCGGAGATAGTCCGTCTGGCCGACGCCGTCCACCTGGCTGAGTGGGCGCTGGCCGATTTCTTTACCTTTACCCCCGAGGCGGAAGCGGCGCTGGAAATGGAGACGACCCGCCCCGCGCTGGTGCGACTGGTCGCCGAGCTGGCGCGGATTGTCCTCCTCGACGTACCCACCGCCACCACAATCCTCGACGCCCTCAAGCGTGATCTCAGCAGCCCTGAGGGCTCTGACGCGCGCGTCGAAAAACCGATCCGCGCCGCCCTCACCGGCCGCCTGGGTAGCGCTTCCCTCGCAGAAATAATGGCGCTCCTTGGCGCCGCGCGATGTATGAATCGCGCCGCCGACATCCTTCGCGGCGCGTAACGCCGGTTTTTCCCATGGGGATTGTCTGCCGCAACCCCGCAACGACCGGCACTCGCAACCTGCCCCAACTCCCAGTAAAATAACGCACAGACGCTGCCGTGCGCTCAGTCTTGAGAGCGCTACGGGTGGCGCACGAATAGCAAGAGGAAAGCAATGTCTCTGACAGTTTATAACTATCTTACCCGCGAAAAAGAGCCTTTCGAGCCCCTCAACGAGGGAAAAGTGAACATGTACGTCTGCGGGCCAACCGTTTATGACTACCCACACATCGGCCACGCCAAGACCTACATCGCCTTCGACGTTGTCGTTCGTTACCTGCGCTACCTGGGCTACGACGTCCTCTACGTGCAGAATATCACCGACGTCGGCCATCTGCTCGACAGCGGCGAAGATCGTGTGCTGCGGAAAGCGCGGCAGGCGTCCAGCACACCCGCCCAGATCGTCGAGCGCTACACGCGCATCTACTTCGACAACATGGACGCGCTCAACGTCCTGCGTCCCGACATCAGCCCGCGGGCCAGCGGGCACGTACCGGAACAGATCGAGATGGTGCAAAAGTTGCTCGAAAGCGAGCACGCCTATGAGGTCAACGGCTCCGTCTACTTCGACGTCTCCTCTTTCGCTGAGTACGGCAAGCTCAGCGGGCGCGTCGTGGAAGAGCAGGAAGAGGGGGCGCGGGTCGCCGTGCTTGACGAAAAGCATGCTCCCGCCGACTTCGCCCTCTGGAAGCGGGCCGAGCCGGAGCACATCATGCGCTGGAACAGCCCCTGGGGCGAAGGCTTCCCCGGCTGGCACATCGAGTGCTCGGCCATGGCCACCAAGTACCTCGGCCCGACCTTCGACATCCACGGGGGCGGCATCGATAACATCTTCCCCCACAACGAGTGCGAGATCGCCCAGAGCGAAGCGGCGCACGGCGCTCCCTTTGCCCGCTACTGGATGCTCGTCGGCTCCCTGACGCTCGAAGGGGTCAAGATGAGCAAGAGCCTGGGCAACACGCTGACGATCGACGACGCGCTGGAGCGGTGGCGACCGGAAGCGATCCGCACCTTCGTCCTCAACAGCCACTACCGCAGCCCAATGGACTTCACCGAAGCGGCGCTGGGCGCCGCCGAGCGGGGCTGGGAGCGGCTGTGGGGCGCCGTCCGTCTGACGCGCGAACGGCTCCGCACGGCGGAGGCGGGCGAGGCCGACGACGACGTGCTGGCGATGCTGGACGACTACCGCCGCCAGTTTGAAGAGAAGATGAACGACGACTTCAACGCCCCCGGCGCCCTCGGCATCCTCCACAACCTGACGCGCGAGATCAACGCCGTGCTCAACGAGGAGCAACCGCAGAGCCAGGAGACGTTGGCGGCCATCGACGCCCTCTACCGCGAGTTGGGCGGTGATGTGCTGGGCATCATTCCCGAGGAAGCAACCGGCGGCGCCAGCGCCAAGCGCGAAGTGGCGCTCCTGCGCCTCCTCGTCTCCCTGCGCGACGAAGCGCGCGCCAACCGTGACTGGGAAACGGCCGATCGCATTCGTGATCAGCTTAGCGAAGCCGGCGTCACGCTTGAGGACCGCGCCGACGGCACTATCTGGAAGATTACCGGCTGAGAGAAAGATCCGTAGCAACCGCTTGAGCAGTTGCCAGCTGCTGAAGCAGTCCCTTCTTCGGAAGGCCGCCTACGCACCGGCACTGTCACTATTATGGATATCCTCTACCGACGCAACACCGTTCTCGAAGCGCTCCGCGGCGAGCGGCGCACGCTGCGCCGCCTCTGGGTGCAGCAGGGGCTGCCGGAGCGGGATCTGCAGCCGATCCGGGAGGCGGCCCGCGCCCGCGGTATCGCCGTCTCCGAAGCGCCGAAACAAAAGCTCTCCAACCTCGCTCGTGATAACAGCCACCAGGGCGTTGTCCTGGAAGCGAGGGAATATCCCTACAGTGACATTTATGAGATGCTCGAGCTGGCACAGGGGCGCGAGGAGCGTCCCTTCTTCCTTCTGCTTGACCTCCTGCACGGCCCGCAAAACATCGGCACGCTGCTGCGTACGGCAGAGATCTGCGGCGTGCACGGCGTGATCATCCAGGATCGGCGGGCGCCGGAGATCACACCTTCGATTGCCATTCACGCCGCCGGGGCGACGGAGCACCTGCTCATCGCCCAGGTGACGAACCTGGTGGAGACAATGAAGAGCCTCAAAGAGGAGGATGTCTGGCTGGTGGGGATGGATCTGAGCGCCGAGGCGCAGCCGCTGGCTCACGTCGACCTCGACATGGCGCTGGGCATCGTGGTCGGCCACGAGGGGCAGGGAATGCGCCGGCTGGTGCGCGAGACGTGCGACATTCTGCTGCAGTTGCCGATGCGCGGTCAGGTAGAGTCGTTCAACGCCGCCATCGCCGGCTCGATCCTCATCTTCGAGGCCTGGCAGGCGCGTGGCTTCCCGGGCGCGGCGTCCGCCCGCTAGCCTCCCCGCCCCATGCCCAGCCGTCCCCACTTTCAGATGCGACAGTGTACGCGCGCGGCGTGTCGTTTCCGCTTTCCCGTTCCTGCCGACACCGACGAGGGGAAGATCTGCCCCCACTGCGGCGCCGCCGCGCCCTTTGCCACTGCTCCCTTTGGCGGCGAGCCTACCGAAGCATCGGCGGCTTCCGGGGCTCCGGCCGGTCCGCTTGTCGAGGGGTTGCTGGACAACATCCGCAGCGTCTTCAATGTCGGCGCTATCTTCCGCACCGCCGACGGTGCCGGCCTCCGCCGCCTCCACCTCTGCGGCATCACAGCTACGCCAGAGCACCCAAAGTTGCCGAAGACCGCGTTAGGCGCCGAGACGACTGTCCCCTGGCGCTACACGACCAACGCCGTGGACACCGCCCGCGCCCTGCTCGCCGACGGCTGCCGCCTGTGGGCGCTAGAACACAATGAGCGCTCCGAGCCCCTCTTTGCCGCGACCCCCACCGTCTCTGGGGCCGGAGGAGACAATACTTCCACCGTCCTCATCGCCGGTAACGAGAACGCCGGGGTCGACCCCGAGCTACTCGAGCTCTGCGAGCGCGTGCTGCACATACCGATGCAGGGGGCGAAGGAGTCGCTTAACGTGGCGATCGCTTTTGGGGTGGCGGCCTACTATCTGCGCTATGGAAGTGCGGTCGGCAAGGCCCGGGATGATGTAGCGTAAAGCACATTTAGCACCATGATCACACCTCCCACAGCGAAACGGTATGCACATGAAAGGTCTGCGGCATCATGTCCAGCGGCTGTACCTGCACGAGACGGTAGCCCTCTTCATGAAGCTGGCGCCCGTCGCGGGCCAGGGTGGCGACGTCGGAGCTGACGTAGATCAGCCGCGCCGGTTGGCCGGCGCCGATCATCTCTACCACGTCGCGAGATAGTCCTTCCGCCGGGGGATCGACGATCATCAGGTCGGGGCGGACGGTGAGCTGGGGTAGCACTTCCTCGACGGTGGCGGCGTAGAGTGTCACATTGTTTGTCTCTTCCAGGTTG
>JAWVYW010000103.1:0-13643 GCA_033722535.1 Promineifilaceae bacterium (SeqCode) | reverse complement strand
GATGTAAGTTAGCCGCCCAGATAGCCTGCGGGTGCGAGGCTGGTCGCTAGCATGACGCGGTTGATGTCGATGTGTCCGGTCCAGCTCTCCGAACGGCGGTGCGCCGGATCAAGCCAGAAAGATTCGACTGCGTCTGCGAGGGAGACAAACTGAAGCAGCCGGTTCAGGCCGGGCACGATGTCCGTGCCGGCGGGGCTAACCTCTCGCAGCTTGTCGATGGCGTGGAGGCCGATAGAGAGTCCGAGCTCGCGGAACGCCAGCCGGTAGCGGGCGGGCATCTGTAACTGCTGTTCTCCCGCATAAGCTTGCATCCCGTGCAGGGCATCCCGCAAGAGGCTCTCCGGTGTGGCGGCGCTCACGAGCGCTAGCTCGGAGGGGAGTATGGCTGCGCGGTAGAGATCTGTCAGCAGGCCGCCCAGCCCCAGCGGATCGGAGGTGGCCCAGCTGCGCCCGCGGCACATCGTGGCTAGCGCTGCGATTTCCGCCTCCAGATCCGGCCCCTCTCGCGGTCCCTCCAGGGCATCTGCCGTCGCCTCCAGCCCCTGGTACGTCAGGTAGCCGTCGAGCGGGTCGTGGTGACCCATCGTAGGGACGAGCGGGCGCGACAGGTCGACACTCATCTTCCAGAACATTCGCGGTTGGCCGCCAGGGGGCGGTTGGTAGACGAAAGCCGCGTGCGCGGCTGCCGCCAGCTCGCGCCCCCACCGGTTGTAAATGGCGTCTCCGGTGACCTCGGTAATCCGGTTCAGGGCGTGCATCCACTTCGTCAGGTAGTGGTAGTACTGGCCGTCCCGCTCCCACTCCAGGCGTTCATTGAACGGCTCATCCGGCTTCCGCTCCGGCAGCTTTTTACCGATGCGCAGCCCCCCCGCCGTCGGATGCTCTTCGCCCTCCTCCTCGCCAAGGCCGCTGATCCAGCCGCTGCGCCCGCTATCCGGGCGGTGCTGCCCGAGCACGTGATGCACCTGATCGACAAGTTGTAGCCCCAGTTTTAAGTCGTCCTCGTTCCCCTCGTGCTCATAAAGGCCGAGATAGTTACAGACGGCAAAGGCATCCGTCCACAGGTAGCGTCGCGGGGGCCTGTCGCCCACGAGCCCCGTCTCGCGGGCGAAAATCTCCATAATCTGGCGTGCTGCAGCCAGAGGGCGAGTGGCGCTCAGAGCGGGCGGCGTCTCGGCAGTCATCTCATTCCCCCATCGGCGTCCAGATATTCTTGACCTCGGTCGCGTGACGCAGAAATTCCCGTCCCTCGCCCTCCACAGGGCTGCTCCAGTCCCGTTCCCGGCCGAAGTTGACCCAGGTGCGCTTCATATTATCGGCCGAGCGGTACTCCACTTCGAGACTGCCCTGAGCGTCGCCGAAGTACCACATCGCGTCCACGTCGTCGTGCTCGACGAGCGTGCGCGTCAGGTGGTCGCGGTTGCCGGTCACGATGTTGACAACACCGCCCGGCAGATCGGACGTTTCCAGGATCTGGTAGAAGTCAGTTGCCGCCAGTGGGTAGCGGGGAGAGGGGATGATGACGCAGGTATTGCCGCGGGCTATTGCCGGACCCATCAGGGAGACAAATGCCACCAGCGGATTGTCGTCGGGGCAGGCGATGCCAATTACGCCAACAGGCTCCGTCAGCCCGATCACCAGCCCGTAAAGCGGTGTCTCCTGCACTATGCCGCCGTAGCGGTCGGCGTAGGCGGCGTACGTAAAGAGACGGCTGATGGCGAGGTCGACGGCTGCTTCCGCTGCCTTGCGGCTCTCCCCGGTCATCACCTGCAGCCGGCGGGTGAACTCGTCGGTGCGGACGGAGAGATTTTCCGCGATGTAATGCAGGATCTGCGCGCGGTTATAGGGCGTGCGGTCGGCCCAGCCTTTTGCCTTGTGCGCCGCCTCGACCGCATTGCGAATATCTTTGCGATTGCCGTCGGCAGCGTAGCCGACGAGGTCGCCGTCAGGCCCAAGCACGGGATAGCTATAGTTGCCGTCGGGGCGGACCTGCTTGCCGCCGATGTAGAGTTTGGCGGTGCGGTCGACGGGAATGGCGGCGCCCTCCCCGTTTTCACCTCCGTTGGCGCCGAGGAGTAGGCGCGGGCGTCCGGGGACGTGGCTGCCCCACTGCGGGTCGCGCTCCGGCGCCTCTGCCGGCGTGCGCTTCGGCTGCCAGGCCGGCTTCACATATTCGTACAGCCCTTCCTTACCTCCCTCACGCCCAAAGCCGCTTTCGCGGTAGCCGCCGAAGCCGGAGGCGGCGTCGAAAAGGTTGGTCGAATTTATCCACACCGTGCCCGCCTTGATCTTCGTCGCCACGTCCAACGCCAGATTAATATTCTCCGACCAGACGCTGGCGGCGAGGCCGTAGCGTGTGTTGTTCGCCAGCGCGACCGCCTCATCCGGCGTGCGGAAGGTCATACCCACGAGGACGGGGCCGAAGATCTCTTCCTGGGCCACGCTGGAAGCGGTGGAGACGTCGGTGAGTAGCGTCGGCGGGTAGAAGCAGCCGCCGCTCGGCAGCTCGCACTCCGGCTGGTACATGGTAGCGCCTTCCTCAACGCCGCGTTGCACCCAGCTGTCGATGCGCTCCCACTGCGTCTGGTCGACGACAGCACCCATGTCGATGCCCTTGTCGAGCGGGTCGGCGACGCGCAGCTTCCCCATCCGCTCGCGCAACTGGCGGAAAAAGTCGGCGGCTATACTCTCCTGCACCAGCAGACGGGAGCCGGCGCAGCAGACTTCGCCCTGATTAAACCAGATGGCGTCGACCAGCCCCTCGATCGCCGCGAAGCGGTCGGCGTCGGCGAAGACGACGAAGGGCGACTTACCACCCAGCTCGAGCGAGAGCTTGACGCCCCGCCCGGCGGTCACGCGGCGGATGATCTTGCCCACCTCGGTCGACCCGGTAAAGGCGAACTTATCGAACCCCGGGTGCGCGGTCATCGCCTTGCCGGTCTCGTCGTCGCCAGTAACAATATTGACGACCCCCGGTGGCAGGCCGGCCTCGACCATTACCTCCGCAAGGGCGAGGGCGGTCAGGGGGGTCGCGGGCGCCGTCTTGAGGACGACGCTATTGCCCATCGCCAGCGCGGGCGCGATCTTCCAGGCCAGCATCAGGAGGGGAAAATTCCAGGGGATGATCTGCCCCACGACACCCACCGGTTCGTAGCCCGGCAGCTCGGCGCTCATCAGCTGCGCCGACCCGGCGTGGTAGGAAAAGTGGCGGGCGACGAGGGGGATGTCGATGTCGCGGCTCTCGCGGATCGGCTTGCCGTTGTCCAGCGATTCGAGCACCGCCAGCAGGCGCTGGTGCTTCTGCACGCCGCGGGCGATGGCGTACAGCACGCGGGCCCGCTCATGGTCAGTGGCTTCGCGCCACGTTTTCTGCGCTTCTCGCGCCGCTTCATAGGCGGCGTCCACTTCCGCCGCGCCGGCGACAGTTACCTGCGCCAGTTCGTCGCCCGTAGCCGGGTTATAGACTGTCATCATCTCCCGCTCTTCGGGCTTCACCCAGCGGTTGCCGATAAAAAGGCCGAAGTCGCGCTCGTGATCGTCCAGCCAGGCCTTTGCGGCTGCCGGCGATTCGGGGGCCGGTCCATATTCCAGCGTTTCAAAAATTTCGGCGACGTCCATGGGGTGTCTCCTCGGTGGATGTTGGTGTCTCACTTGGAATGACGGGTACGTTGGTTGTGGAATTTGCGGTGGCTAACGCCACCACCAACGTACCTGATACCTCGATAGTTGCTCAGGGCATCGGCATGTAGCGGTGCGCGGCGTACCGCCCGGTGACGTGGTGCGAAAGCTGGCGTTCAATGTCGCCCAACAGGCTGCTGGCGCCAAAGCGGAAGAGCGATGGGGTCAGCCACGCATCGCCCAGCTCCTCCTTGATCAGCACCAGCCAGTTAAGGGCATCCTTGGCGGTGCGGATGCCGCCGGCAGGTTTGAAGCCGACGCGGTAGCCGGTACGCTCGTAATATTCGCGGATCGCGCGCACCATCACCAGGCCGACGACGAGGGTGGCGTTTTCCGACGCCTTGCCGGTCGATGTCTTGATAAAGTCGCTGCCGGCCATCATCGCCACCAGACTCGTGCGGTAGACGTTGGTCAACGTTCCCAGCTCGCCGGTTTCGATGATCGTCTTCATGTGGGCCGCCTCGCCGCACGTCTCGCTCAGGAGGCGGATCTCGTCGTAGAGGGCCTGCCAGTTGCCCGTGTGCACGTGCTCCCGGCTGATGACGATGTCGATCTCTTTCGCGCCGGCTTCGATTGACTTTTCGATCTCCTCCAGCTGCATTTCCACCGGCACCTGCCCCGATGGGAAACCGGGGGCGACGGCGGCGACCGGAATATCGCTATCTCGGAGCGCGCGCACGGCGTCGCGGACGCGATTGGGGTAGACGCAGACCGCGCCTACGTTCAGGTCACGCTCTCCCATACCCACGGCATCCAGCAGATCCTGCCGCACCGGCTGTTGCGCCTTCGCCGCCAGCCGTTCGACACGGCCCGCCGTGTCTGAGCCCTCCAGCGTCGTCAGGTCGATCATCGTGATCGCCTTCAGGAGCCAGGCGGCCTGCCATTCCTTCTTGATCGAACGCCGGTTGACCAGCGTCGCCACCCGCCGCTCCGCCGCGCTGCGGTTCACGTGCGCAGACATCACCCAGTTCATGTCGAGGGGGATGCCTGGATTATGGTTGTTATCGCTCATGTGGGACTCCTGCTCAGGGCCAATTTCTACTTTGAGTATGCGTTATCTGGTGGGAATGATCAAATTGCGGTACAGGGTGGCGGGTGCATTAAAATGAGGAGAGGAGCCGGCCCGCCGCGAGGGAATTTCAATACACCCGTCCATCGCGCTTGCTGTGGCCAAAACGAGTCCGTGCTGATGACGGAAGAGCACCGCGGGGAGAGAGCACGACGGGGAACACAAGGAAAGCATAAAGCGGTTCTGGCGAAAGTGCCGGCAGGCGGACCAGCGGAAGAAGATTGCCTGGAATAGTCGGTGGCGCGTGGCCCGCTAAAGAGCAAAAGCAGCGTGTAAAGACGGCGCACTCATCTCCATCGCGGGTGGCTGGAAGCGGGTGCTATGGTACGGCAGGCGGCATACCAGCGTTACTATGCCGCTTCCGGCTCAGCCGCAAGCGAGTCGAGATATTCGCGGATAGATTCGACCGCAGTCAACTTGTCATGGAAGAAGTTGTTGACGAGGTTGATGACTTCGGCGCGGGCGGCTTCGACCTGGGCGCTCCACCCTTCCGTCTTCTCCTGGCGGCTGAGGCCATCGCGGAGGCGGAGGAGCAGGCGGACGATTTCGCTCTCCTCTTCTCCCTCAAGCACGTCGACCACCTCTACGATGAGGTTGTCGGCCTGCGCCATAATCGCTTCCGGCGGGATGGAGGAGCCGGGTCGACCGGCTTCGTCCATGGTGCGAATGAGCGCACCGACCTGGTAGAGGAGAGATGTGGGCTCGTCAAAAAGCTCGCGCACGTAAGCCGCTTCTGGATAGCGGCCGGTCAGACGGAAGATGTTGTACATTCGCTTGGCCGCCTTGCCATAGTTACGTGGATCGTGGAGGGCGTAGTGCGCCACCTGTTCCTCAAGCGCCTCCACATACTGGCTCAGCGCATCGGCGGAGACATGCTCTGCTAGTTTAGAGAAGAGAGGGATTGATTCGGCCTCAAGGTAGACTTCCTGAAAGTACGGGTCCAGGTAGCCATCCAGAGGCGTAATCGCACCGTCGGGCGCTTCCCAGGTGACGTCGAGCATGTTGCTGGCATTGGCGAGCTCGCCGCGGATACTGTCGGCGACGACCCAATCGAGCTTGCACCAGCCGGGATCGGCGGCGGCCTCCTCCCAGGTGAGCGTCAGCGGCGTGCCATCAGGACGCTCGACCTCGATCTGGCCCGCCTGCACCTCGTCTGCAGACCAGGAAATAGAACTGCCGGCCTCGCGGCGGCGGCCGCGGCGCATAACCGGCTGGGGATAGCTCCCGAAGCGCACCTCCATCAGGCGGTACGTGGATCCTGCCAGGGTGCTGAGGGCTTTGTCCCGGATGAGCCGAGCGAGAATAGCGCACGCTTCTTCTCGCGTCTCGGCCTTGATGTTCACACGCTCGAAAAAGTCGGCGTCGCCGGGATAGGTCTGGATCTTCGATTGAGCGGCGGAGCCGGAGAGGGCGAGAGCGGTCTCGACAATGCCCGGCTCTTCGACGAACTCGACCAGCCGGCCCAGCTCGCGGAAGCGCGCCAGCTCTTCGTCACTGAAGTCGAGCATCGTCACGGCATGGCTGAAGACGCCGCTCTCGGCGTCGTAGACGATCGCCTCCCCTTTCTCTGTCTGGCTGACAGCGGACAGCCACTGCCGTGCTTCTTCTTCGTCGATTTCAACCCCCAGGCGCCGCGCCGACTCCACAATGCGCATCAGGGCGTCCTGACGCTTCTTATCGCCCTCGCTCTTCTTGTTGTCTTTCATAGCGTCCCTCCCTAACCAGTTCCGATCCTCAACTATAGCGTTCAAGTCTCGTGATTGTAGCAAACGTAGCAGTTCGCGTACAGGTTCACTCTCTCCAGGAAGCACCTTTTGCTCTGCGATGACGTGAAGTGTTGCCAATCGCCTACAAAGCATTAAAATAGAATGAGACATGGCCGTAATTCGGTAGAGGAGATACTGTTCATGAACATTTACGTAGGCAATCTCGCCTGGAGCACGACTGAAGAGGAACTGCGCGAGGCGTTCGAGGAGTATGGGGACGTCAGCTCGGTCAGTATTATTACCGACCGGGACACCGGCCGCTCGCGTGGATTCGGCTTCGTGGAGATGCCCTCCGATGCCGAGGCGCGGGCGGCGATCGAAGGCTTGAGTGGCGCGGAGATGGGAGGACGGACACTGACCGTTAATGAGGCCCGCCCGCGGGAGGATCGCGGTGGTGGTCGCAGCGGTGGTGGTCGCAGCGGTGGCGGTCGCGGCCGCGGCGGCTCGGGGCAGGGGCGCGGGGGGCAGGGCCGTGGCCACGGGCAGGGCCGGCGCTCTCAGTCAGATCGGGGCGACCGCCGCTAGAAAGAGAGCTGTTTCGCCGCCAGCATGCTCGACGCATTTGAAGCGGTTGAACGGCTGCTCATCGTCGCCGCCCATCCCGACGATCTGGAGACGATGTGTGGGGGGACGGCTGCGCTCCTTGCACGGCGCGGCGTTCAGATCTTCTCCGTCAACTGTACGTTGGGCGATATCGGGGCTTCTGCGGAGGCCATCAGGCAGGATGCCAGCGTCGTGCGACCGGCGCTGGCGAGCACGCGTCTCGCCGAGGCGGAGGCGGCGGCGCGCATCCTGGGCGTGGAGCAGACCTTCAACCTGGGCCGCCACGATGGCGAATTGATCCCTAATCTGGCGCTGCGCGCGCAGATCGCGCGCCTCTATCGTATCACCGGCGCGGATACGCTTTGGACCTTTGACCCCTTCTGGCCCGGCCAGATTCACCCCGACCACCGCGCCGCAGGGCAGGCAGCGCTAGACGCATACATGCCCGCGAAGATGCCCCTCTACCGCCCGGAGCAGCTCCAGCATCCCAATGCTGCTCTTTCGTGCGTCGAGCGCATCTTCCTCTTTGGGACCGAACGCGACCCCAATATCTTTGTCGACATTACCGACATCTACGACACTAAGCTGGCTGCGGCGATGGCCCACGAAAGTCAGTTTCCCAAGGGTGAGCCCGATCTCGAGTGGATGAAGGAGCGTGACCGCCGCCACGGCGAGGCGATCAACGTTGCCTATGCCGAGGCCTTGCTGCAGGTTGAGGTCTGGTAGTTACCTGCGTCAGGCGTGTCGTTGAAGATGCGTGCTGGAGACGCGGGCTGTAAGGCTGCGCGCTGAAATACCACGCAGCCTGTGTTATACTCTCTGCAACGATATTGCTATGACGATTCAACGTAGAGAGAGGGCTTACCAATGGCAGAGGCAGTGAATATCTGGGAAGAGCCAGCAGCCGATGAAGTGTACATGCTTGCCGGCTGGCGCCAGTGGGCAGACGCGGGTTCAATTTCCTCCCGGCTGCCGCGCTACCTGATCAAGCGCACGGAGGCCCGCCGTATTGGGGAGCTGCGCCCGGATGGCTTCTATTTCTTCCAGATACCGGGTACACACGAACTGGTCCGGCCGGTGGTGCGCTTTGACGAGGGCTATCCGGAGTCGCTCGAACGGCGGCGAAATGAGTTTTTCTACAGCGGCGATGAGCAGCGGGGCGTTGTCTTCTTCGTGGGGGATGAACCCCACATGGACGTCGAGCGCTACGTCGATTCACTACTCTATGCGGCCCGCCGTCTGAATGTCAGACGGATCATCTCCTTTGGCGGCGTCTATGGGGAGTTGCCTTATGATCGCGCTCGTTCCTTCTCCTCGATCTACAGCCTGCCGCGGCTAAAGAGTGAGCTGGAAAATCTGGCAGTCAACCTGTCCGACTATCACGGCGGCGCCAGCATCGGCTCCTACCTGTGCCGGCGCGCGAGCGAGGAGAAGCAGGAGTTCGTCGGCTTCTACGCCTTCGTGCCAACTTATGACTTCTCCGGCATTGCCGAAATAGGCAACACTATCCGCCTCGAAAATGACTTTATGGCCTGGCTGGGCGTTATGCAGCGGGTGAACTACATGCTGAAGATCGACTTCGACCTTTCCGACCTGGAGGAGAAGAGCGAGCGCCTGGTCGAGGTGGTCGATGCCCGTGTTGCCGAACTCGACAGCGCCACGCCCGACCTGGGCGTGCGCGACTACCTCGATCGCCTCTCCGACGAGTTCGATGAGCTTGTCTTTGAGCCTCTCGACGAGCTGTGGGAGGAAGAGCTGCGGCGGCTGTTTGACGACGACGCAGCTTAATCCTCAGGCGTTGCCCGCTGCTCTGCGAAGCTGGCAAAAAAGGCCAGCGTCTCCGGGTTACGCATCGCGCCTGGGTTGGCTGCCTTTTCCGGCGGCCGACCCTGGAGGATGCGCCGCACCGGGAGCTCCATCTTCTTCCCACTGAGGGTGTATGGTATCTCGTCTGCGGGCACGATCTCATTCGGGACGTGGCGGGGCGAGATGTCGGCCCGGATTCTCTGGCGGATGCGCTCTTTTAACGCTTCGTCCAACGTGACACCTTCGGCGAGCACGACAAAGAGAGGCATATACGGCTCTCCCTCCAGCCCTTCCAGATCAACCACCAGACTATCGGCAATCTCTGGCAGCGACTCGACCGACTGGTAGATCTCGGCGGTGCCCATGCGGATGCCATAGCGGTTGATGGTGGCGTCTGAACGGCCGTAGATGACGCAGCCGCCGCGTTCGTTGATCTTGATCCAGTCGCCGTGGCGCCAGATGTTGGGGTACATCTCGAAGTAGCTGGAGAGATAACGGGCGTTATTTTTATCGTTCCAGAAGAAGAGGGGCATACTGGGCATCGGCTCGGTAATTACCAGCTCGCCGACCTCCCCGACGACAGGCTCGCCCGCTTCGTCAAAGGCCTGCACCTTCGCCCCCAGCGAGGCGTGCTGGATCTCGCCCGCGTAGACAGGCCACGTGCGGACCCCGCCCACGAAGCCGGTGCACAGATCGGTGCCGCCGCTGAACGACTCGAGCGCCAGGTCGTGGTCGACGTGCTCGTAGACCCAGGCAAAGCCGGCGGGGGAGAGGGGAGAACCGGTGGAGCCGACGGCGCGAATCCGGCTCAGGTCGAAGCGCTCATTGGGCTCGATTCCCTCTTGCATACAGGCGTGGATGAAGGCTGCCGAGGTGCCGAAGTAGGTGATTTCCAGTTCGCCGGCGAGCTTCCAGAGCGCGTAGAGATCGGGATAGTTGGGGCTGCCGTTGTAGACGACAATCTGGCAGCCGGTGAGCAGGCCGCCGACGAGATAGTTCCACATCATCCAGCCGGTGCTCGTGTACCAGAAGAAGCGGTCGTCAGGCTGGAGGTCCATGTGCAGCGTGAGCTCTTTAAGATGCTCGAGCACGATACCGCCGTGGCCGTGAACGATCGGTTTGGGCAGGCCGGTCGTGCCGGAGGAGTAGACGACCCAGAGCGGATGGTCGAAGGGGAGCTGTTCAAAGGTGAGGGAAGCGTCTGGTCCGGCTCGCTCCATCACCTGCCGCCACGGTAGGGCATTTGCCGGCGCCGGACCGGCTTCCGCTTCCCCGAGCAGTGGGACGAGGATCGTCTGTTCGACCGTCGGTAAACGCTCCTCCAGTGTACGCACGACGTCCAGTCGCCCATAGGTCTTGCCGTTGTAGCGGTAACCGTCGCAGGCGAGGAGCACCTTTGGTTCGATCTGGCTGAAGCGGTCGAGCACGCTGCGCGCGCCAAAGTCGGGCGAACTGCTGGACCAGATGGCGCCCAGACTGGCTGTTGCCAGGAGGCCGACGATCGCTTCCGGGATGTTGGGAAGGTAAGCGACGACGCGGTCGCCCCGCTGTACACCCAGCCGCCGCAGCGTCTCTGCCAGAGCGGCGGTATCCCGGTAGAGGCGCGTGCGGCCGATGGCCGTCGTCTCTCCTGTTTCGTCGCGATAGAGAATCGCCGGGGCGTCGTCCTTCATGCGTGTGAAGATGTTCTCGGCGTAGTTCATGCGCGCGCCGACGAACCACTCTGCGCCCGGCATCTTCCGCTCGGCCAGAATCTCCTCTGGTTCAGAAGTGGCGGTGACATCCGTATAGCGCCAGATGCTGTGCCAGAACTGTTCCAGCTCCTCCACCGACCATCTCCAGAGGGACTCATAATCGCCAAACTCGAGACCGAGATGTTCCTCCAGCCACGCCATGTAGTCGGTCAGATTGCTGTTTTCCTGCACCGCCTGTGATGGTTCCCACAGCAGCGTCCCCTCGGCGATCTGGTTCATTGTTTTTCTGCCTCGCTTCTTTGCGGCGCTACCCTTATCAGGCGCTATAGCCGCCGGCAAAGGTGTCGATCATCAGCCGTGCGTCGCCCAACGGGTAGAGAATGGGACAGGTGGCGCCCCGCTCCACATATTCGCGCACCTTGGCCTTGACCTCTTCAGGGGTACCGGTGGCGGTGATGCGCAGTACAAGCTCGTCCGGCACGTAGTCCATCGCCTGTTCGATCTGCTCTTTTGTCGCTGGCCAGCCGAGGATCGACTGGATCTTCGCCACCGTCTCCTGCTCCACCCCGCTGGCGCGGGCGATGTGCGGCTGCTGCGCCAGGTACTGGGTCAGCAGCATCTTGGCGCCCCGGATCGCTTCGTCGCGATCGTCGTGGACCGAGCAGACGACGAGCTGGGGGCGGTCGATGTCCTCCAGCGAGCGCCCGGCGCGGCGGGCGCCGATTTCCAGATGTTCCATCGCCATATCGTTGTAGGAGGGTGGGACGCAGTAGTTGAGGACGACGCCATCGGCAATTTCGCCGGTCAGCTCCATCATCATCGGACCGGTAGCGCCGATGTAGATCGGTACGTTGCGTGGCTCGCGCCGACCGTGAACGACATCCAGCTCGACGCCTTTAACCGTGTGGAACTCGCCGTGGTAAGTGACATTTTCCAGATTGAGCAGGCGCCGCAGCACCTCGACCGTTTCGCGCATCGCAGTCAGTGGCTTACGCCGGTCAATGCCCACATTTGCAGCCAGTGGATCCCACCAGGCGCCGATGCCACAGATGATGCGGTCGGGCGCCAGATCGTCGAGGGTGAGGAAGGTCGACGCCAGGAGGCCGATATTGCGCGTCCAGTTGTTAATCACGCCGCTGCCGACCTTCATACGGTCGGTATGGGCGGCGAAGGCCGCCATTGGCACGATCGCATCGCGCACCAGCCGGCTCTCGGCCTGCCACACGGCGTCGAAGCCTTTATCTTCGGCGTACTTTACAAGCTCAATCCCTTCGTCCAGCGGGTGGGCATCCTGGAGGTAAAGGGCGACACAATCATTGCTCATCGGTTCCTCTCCTTTGTCAGTTTTAATGCTGGCAAAACGCACAGTTATTGTACCGTAAAGGCGGGGTAGGTGGAAAGCGGGGGCCTGCTATACTTGAATATGATCCTGCCGAGGCGCACGCTCTTGCCGGGCGCGCTCTCGTCTCTTCAGAATTTACGATGGAGGAAGCCATGAACTTGCTCTTCACAGACGTCACTATCTTTACCAACGACGAAGACAACCAGATCCTGACCGATCACGCTGTGGCGGTGGAGGGCAGCCGCATTGTGGCGGTAGGGCCGGAGGCCGATCTGCGCGAGCGTTTCGCCGCGCACGAGCGTGTTGCGGGAGGGGGACGGCTGCTGATGCCCGGCCTCGTGAACGCCCACATGCACTTTTATGGTACCTTTGCCCGCGGCCTTGCCCTGCCGCGGCAACCGCGTAACTTCGCGCAGATTCTCGACTGGCTCTGGTGGACGCTGGACAAGGCGCTCGACCTGGACGGCGTGTACTACAGCGCGCTCCTCCCGGCGCTCCTCGGCGTGCGCAAAGGGGTCACCACCTTCATCGACCACCACGCCAGTCCGAACGCCGTCGCCGGAAGCCTGGATCAGATCGAGGCTGCGCTGCGGGTGGTGGGCGCCCGTGGCCTGCTATGCTACGAAGTCTCCGATCGCGACGGCAAAGCGGTGCGTGACAAGGGACTGGAGGAGAACGCGCGCTATATTCGTAAGTGTCGCGGCGCGCGGGCGGAAGATCCCGACTATCTCTACGATGGCATGCTGGGCCTCCACGCCTCCTTTACCCTCGACGAGGACACGCTGGCCCAGGCGGCGGATCTCGCAGCCGAACTGGAGCGCGGGCACCACATTCACGTGCTCGAGGGAACGCTGGACGAGGAGGAGACGCAACGTAAATATGGTGTGGGCGTGGCCGAGCGCCTGGCCGACTTTGGCATTTTCGGCCCGCGCAGTATCGCCGCGCACGGCATCTATCTGGACGAGCACGGTATGGATCTCGTCGCCGAAGCGGATACGATCGTCGCCCATAACCCACAGTCGAACATGAACAACGCTGTGGGGCGCGCCGACGTCTTTGCACTGCTGGAGCGCGGCGTAGCTGTGGGCATCGGCACCGACGGCATGACGCCCGACCTGAAGGTGGACGTGCGCACCGGCCACCTGCTGCACAAGCACCATCTCAGCGATCCCACCCTCGGCTGGAACCAGTTCCAGCGCATGACGCTCAAGAACAACCCTGCGATTTACCGCCGCCTGACCGGGCAGAAGGTGGGGCGCGTCGAGCCCGGCTACCTGGCCGACCTGATCCTGGTCGACTACTTCCCTCCCACGCCGCTGGATGGCGACAACTTCTGGGGGCACTTCCTCTTTGGGATTGCCGACGCTCCTGTGGACACGACCGTGATCAACGGCCGGATCGTCATGCGCGACAAGGTCATCCCCGGCGTGGACGAAGCAGAGATTGCCCGCGCATCACAGCGGGTGGCGCGACAGGTGTGGCGGCGCTTTGAGGTGCTGAGCCAGTAGACCACAAAGGGGCAGGCTCGTGCTGGCCTGCCCCTCTCTTCATAGATAGATCTCTTAGTGGCAAGAAATATTGCCGCTAGCCAGCCATTGAGCCTTCCTCGTCCTGACCTTCCTTCTCATTGGTCGGCCCTTTGCCCTCGTCTTCGGCCGTTAGCTGGTCGACCTTTTCGGCGGCGGGGCCCGCAGCCGGCGCGGCAGCGCCTTCTTCGTCGCCTTTCGCTTCCTCGCCTTCTTCGT
>JAWVYW010000102.1:0-13714 GCA_033722535.1 Promineifilaceae bacterium (SeqCode) | reverse complement strand
TGGTTGTACGGCATTGTGATCGGCGTGGCCGCCGGGCTGGCCAGTTACGTCGGGAAACAGCTCCTGGGCCAGATCAGCAGCAAAACCTTCCGCGTGCTCGTCATCGCCCTGATGGTGATCAGCGGCTTCGTGATGGTTTACCGGCAGCTAGCCGCCTGGTTTTGAGGCGGCACGCCTTCCTGCTGCTGAGCCCAACCGGTAACGCCCGCGCCGGAGGCGCGCGGAGAGGCCGCAGCGAAAGTCGTTTCAACTGATGCGGAAAGAACGAAGCGACTCTTACCCTTGTTTCATCGAATTCTTACACTGGCTCGTTACTATCAGAGCCAATGGGCGAAGACCAGGAATTTCAAGCCGCGCAAGCGGAGACGTTGAGCCAGCGCGCGCGACAGGCGCTCCGCTGGCTGGACCTGCATGAGTGGGTGGTGGTCGCCATCCTGCTGGTGCTTGTCGGCGGCACAGTGGCGTTTGTGAGCCTCTCTGGCGAAGTGTCAGAAGGCGACGAAGAGTTGGCTCGTCTCGACGAGCGCCTGCTGCTGGCGCTGCGCGAGCCAGATGATCGCTCCGATCCCCTTGGCTCCATGCTTGTCGAATCGGCCGTCCGCGATGTCACGGCCCTGGGCGGGCTCGTGGTCCTCTCCTTGCTTACACTCGCCGTCGCGCTCTTTCTCTGGCTGGCAGGGGATCACCGCAATGCGCTGTTCGTGCTCGTGGCGATCGTCGGCGGCATGGTCTTCACCTACCTGTTAAAGGAGCTCTTCGCCCGACAGCGGCCGGATCTCGTTTCCGCGGCGGTCTACGTGGATTCCTTCAGCTTTCCCAGCGGGCACGCGATGACGGCTGCGGTCACCTATCTCACATTGGGCACGCTACTGGCTACCTCCCTCAAACGCTCGCGGCTGAAGATCTATATTCTCGCCACGGCGGTATTGGTGACGGCAGCGGTTGGCTTGAGCCGCGTCTATCTGGGCGTCCATTGGCCAACGGACGTTCTGGGGGGCTGGACAGCAGGTACTGTATGGGCGCTCCTTATGTGGCTCGCGGCACGCTGGCTCCGAGAACGATAGCAGTCGGGTGAGCGAGGGGCCCTGCACGAAACATGACAGCGCCGGATGGCTATGGTAGCTATCCGGCGCTGTTCTTTGATTGTTCCCGGCGCCAATCACAGGCACCGCGCCACGTCGATCAGACGTACTCCGGCCCAAAGGAGCGCACGATCTGGAGGTAGTTGGCCCGCTCGAAGAGCGCGGGGGCGGCGGCGTTGATCTGGCTCAGGCTGCCGCGCAACTCGTCCAGGGACTCGTACTCATTTTCCACCAGCCACATGACCACCTCGGCCAGCATCTCGCCGATGCGACCAACGCCGTTGGTCAACAGCTCAGACGTCATCATCACCACACTCGCACCGGCGGCGAGCCCCTTGAGGACATCTTCGCCGGTGTGGACGCCGGTCGTCAGCGCCAGGTCGGCGTCGACGCGACCGTAGAGCAGGGCGATCCAGCGCAGGGGCAGGCGTAGCTCGTGCGAGGTGCTGAGGACGAGGTTGGGCGTCACCTCCAGCGCTTCCAGGTCCAGGTCGGGCTGATAGAAGCGGTTGAAGAGGACGAGGCCGTCGGCGCCCGCCTCGTCCAGCCGGCGCGCCATGTTGGCCATGGCGCTGAAGAAGGGGCCGATCTTGATCGCCACAGGAATGGAGACCGCTTCCTTAACGTCGCGAAGAACGTCGATGTAGATCTGCTCGACCTCGCCCCCGGTCATGTTGGGATCGGTGGGCAGGAAGTAGATGTTCAGCTCCAGGGCATCTGCGCCCGCCTGCTCGATGCGGCGGGCGTAGTCGATCCAGCCGCCGGTGGAGACGCCGTTGAGGCTGGCGATGATCGGGATCTCGACCGCGTCCTTGGCGCGCCGGATGTGCTTCAGGTAACCGTCGGGACCGACCGCATCATAGTTGCGCGCCTCGGGGAAGAAGCCGGTCACCTCAGGCGAGATCTCCGTCCCCTGCAGCAGCACCCGGTTGAGCGTATGGCTGTCGGCGTTGATCTCTTCCTCGAACAGAGAATAGAGGACGACGGCGCCAACGCCGGTGTCTTCCATCCGGCGGATGGTCCCCACGTTGCGGGATAGGGGCGAGGCGGAGGCGACGATGGGATTGCGCAGCTTCAGGCCCAGATAGTGGGTAGTCAGTTCAATACTCATGACTTCTTTCCTCCATTCTTGCGATCTTCAGAATCGCCGTTCACGCTTTTCGGCGTCACCTCTTCACGCGCCATCCGTTCGTACTTTTCCCAGCGCACGGCGACGTCGGCTTTTGCCAGGTCGAGCAGCCGCTCGGCCGATTCTGGATCTTGCTGGCGAAGCATGCGGTAGCGCCCTTCGCGGTAGACGTACTCCTCGAGGGGCTTCTTCGGCGCCTTCGAATCGAGCTGAAGCGGGTTCTGGCCCGCAGCGGTCCGATCCGGGTTGTAACGCACCAGCGGCCAGTAGCCGGTGTCGACCGCTGCCTGCTGCTGCTGGAGCCCGAACTTCATATCGTAGCCGTGGGCGATGCAGTGACTGTAGGCAATGATCAGCGAGGGGCCGTCGTACGCCTCCGCCTCCAGGAACGCCTGCACCGTCTGCTTGTCGCTGGCTCCCATCGCCACGCGCGCGACGTAGACGTTGCCGTAGCTCATCGCGAGCATGGCGAGGTCTTTCTTGGGCAGCGGCTTACCGGCGGCAGCGAACTTGGCGACCGCGGCGCGCGGCGTTGCCTTGGACATTTGTCCGCCGGTGTTGGAGTAGACCTCCGTGTCCAGCACGAGGACGTTTACGTTGCGCCCCGAGGCGAGCACGTGGTCCAGGCCGCCATAGCCGATGTCGTAGGCCCAGCCGTCGCCGCCGACGATCCAGACGTTCTTCTTGACGAAGATGTCGGCGAGGTTGAGCAGCTGTGCGGCGCGAGTGCCGATGCTGTCGGCCCGACCGTTTCCGTGCTCTGCCCGCAGCTCCTGCAGGCGCGACTTCAGCTCGGCGACGCGGCCGCGCTGGGCGGTGATGTCCGCCTCGGAGAGCTGGTCGGCGAAGAGGATCGCATTTGCAAGCTCCGCGCCCACCTCTTCGCGCAGCTCGCGCAGAAGGCCGGTGGCGTTATCCAGCCGCTGGTCCAGCGCCACGCGCATCCCAAGACCGAACTCGGCGTTGTCCTCAAAGAGGGAGTTAGACCAGGCCGGGCCCCGCCCTTCGGCGTTCTTCGCCCAGGGCGTCGTCGGGAGGTTGCCGCCGTAGATGGAGGAGCAGCCGGTGGCGTTGGCGATGAGGGTGCGGTCGCCAAAGAGCTGGCTGAGCAGCTTGAGATACGGCGTTTCACCACAGCCGGCGCAGGCGCCGGAGAACTCGAACAGCGGCTCCAGAAGCTGGTTGTACTTAATCTGCGTCAGCGGGATCTCAGTGCGATCCACTTCCGGCAAGGTGAGGAAGAACTCCCAGTTCTCCGCCTCCTGGGCCCGCAGCGGCTCCTGTGGCGCCATGTTGACCGCCTTCAGGCGCGGCTGGCGCTTGTTCTTGACCGGGCAGACGTCCACACAGAGGGTGCAACCGGTGCAATCTTCCGGCGCCACCTGTAGCGAGTAGTGCAGCTCGCGGTACTCCTTGAAGCGCGCGGGGACCGACTTGAAGGTCGCCGGCGCATCTTCGAGGAGGGCGGGATCGAAGATCTTCTGGCGAATGACGGCGTGCGGGCAGACGAAGACGCACTTGCCGCACTGGATGCAGATGTCGGGGTCCCAGACCGGGATCTCCTCGGCGATGTTGCGCTTCTCCCACTTCGCCGTACCGGTGGGATAGGTGCCGTCCACCGGGAGGGCACTTACCGGCAGGTTGTCGCCGTTGCCGGCGATGATCTGCGCCGTTACGTCGCGCACGAACGCCGGCGCCTCGGCGGGCACCACCGGGCCGCGGTCGAAGTCGCTGGTCGCGACGTCCGGCACCGCTACTTCGTGCAGGTGGGCCAGCGCGGCGTCCACGGCGGCAAAGTTCTGGTTGACGACTGCCTCGCCCCGCTTGCCATAGGTGTCGCGGATCGCCTGCTTGATGGCGGCGATCGCCTCCTCTTCAGAGAGGAGGTCGATGCCCGGCAGCCGGTCCATGAGGGCGAAGAAGCAGGTCTGCATGATGGTATTGATTCGCCGGCCCATGCCCGTCTCCCGCGCCACGCGGTAGCCGTCGACGACGTAGAAATGAAGCTCGCGGTCGATGATCGTCTCCTGCACCGAACGGGGCAGCATGTCCCATACCTCATCGGGCCCGTACGGGCTGTTGAGGAGGAAGGTGGCGCCAGGGCGCGCCGCGCTCAGGACGTCGAACCGCTCCAGGAACTGGAACTGGTGGCAGGCGACAAAGTTCGCCGAGTCGATGAGGTAGGGCGCGCGGATCGGCCGCGGGCCGAAGCGAAGGTGGGAAACGGTAACGGCGCCCGACTTCTTCGAGTCATAGACGAAGTAGCCCTGCGCGTAGTGGTCGGTGTTCTCGCCAATGATCTTGATCGAGTTTTTATTGGCGCCCACCGTGCCGTCGGAGCCGAGCCCATAGAAGAGGGCGCGCACGACGTCATCTGCTTCGATGTTGAAGCTCTCGTCGTAGGGCAGACTGGTGTGAGTGACGTCGTCGTGAATGCCGATCGTGAAATGGTTCTTTGGCTCTGCCTGGGCCAGTTCGTCGAAGATGCCCTTGACCATGGCCGGGGTGAAGGCCTTTGAGGAGAGGCCATAGCGCCCGCCGATAAGGTGCGGCAGCTGCGTGAACGGCGCCCGGCCGGCCATGCTCTCTTCGACAACGGCCGAGAGAACGTCCAGGTAGAGCGGCTCGCCGGCAGCGCCCGGCTCCTTGGTGCGGTCGAGCACGGCGATGCGGCGCACGCTGGCGGGCAGCGCGTTGACGAAGGCGGCGGCGGCAAACGGACGGTAGAGGCGAACGACGACCGCGCCCACCCTTTCACCGCGGGCGTTGAGGTAGTCGACGGTTTCGCGCACCGTCTCGGCGCCGGAGCCCATGAGGACGATAACGCGCTCAGCATCGGGCGCGCCAACGTAGTCGAAGAGGCTGTACTGGCGCCCGGTGAGCTCGCCGAAGCGGTCCATCGCCTCCTGGACGAGGGAAGGCGTCCGGGCGTAGAAGGGGTTGACGCTTTCGCGGGCCTGGAAAAAGACGTCCGGGTTCTGAGCGGTGCCTCGCAGCACCGGGTTGTCGGGCGAGAGGGCGCGTTCGCGGTGGGCGATGAGCCCCTCGTCGTCGATCATCGCCCGCAGCAGCTCGTCGGATAGCAACTCGACTTTGTTCAACTCGTGCGAGGTGCGGAAGCCGTCGAAGAAGTGCACAAAGGGAACGCGGGTCTCCATCGTCGCCGCCTGAGCGATGAGGGCAAAGTCGGCTGCCTCCTGCACCGAGCTGGAGCAGAGGAAGGCGAAGCCGGTGTTGCGCGCGGCCATGACGTCGCTATGGTCGCCGAAAATCGAGAGCGCCTGCGCGGCGACGGAGCGTGCGGCGACGTGAATAACCGCTGGCGTTAGTTCGCCCGCGATCTTGTACATGTTGGGGATCATGAGCAGCAGCCCTTGCGAGGCGGTGAACGTCGTCGTCATGGCGCCGGCCTGCAGCGCGCCATGGATGGCGCCGGCAGCGCCCCCTTCCGACTGCATTTCCACCACGCTGGGGACAGCCCCCCAGATGTTGCGCCGCCCTTCGGCCGCCCACTGGTCGGCCAGCTCGCCCATCGGTGAGGAGGGCGTGATCGGATAAATGGCCACGACTTCGTTGAGGCGATAGGCAACGCGGGCGGCGGCCTCGTTGCCGTCGATGGTCTTGATCTTTCGTTCTACGGTTGGTATATCAACTGTCATCTTCTATCTCTCCAAAAAGGGCTCCCGGTCCGTAGCAGATGCTTTCGCGCCCTCAGAGCGAAGCGCCGCGATAGCACCGCCTACGAAAACGGTAGGCTTAACTACTAATCGGCCAAAACTCCGGCCATTACTTTCAGTCCGGCCTCGACACCCTTCCAGGGTAGGCCGGCGTGGAACGGCTGCCCGGCTTCATAGCGCCAGGGCAGGTAGGCGCCGAACAACTTCTTGCCCAGCCGCCAGGCAGGTCCGCTGCCGACCCGGTACATCTCCTCAGCGTCGCGCCGGAGGCGGACCGGCTGTTCGGGGTCGCCGCTAACTTCCAGCGGCACCTGCGCGAAGGTCGCCTTGTCGAACTGCTCCATGAGCGCCATGCTCACCGGGTCGAACGCGAATTGTGGTTCGCTGCCCAGAAGATGGCTCGCCAGATGCTCCGCAGCGGCGTCCGCCTGCAGGAACGCGAGGAAAGCCTGCTTTACGGGGAAATCGCCCGCATCGCCGACGGCGTAAATGTCGGGGTGCCCCACCACCTGCCGCGTCGCCATCTCCGTCTGCAAGAAACCGCGGTCGTCGGCGGGCAGGCCGGGAAAGGGCGTGGCGCCGATGTAAGGGGGGAGGGCGACGAGCAGATCGTAGGGTAGCCGCTCGCCACTCTCGTAGCGCACTTCCTCAAGGCCGATCTCCTGCACGACCATCTTCGTCCAAGCGCTGATCCCGCGCTTCTCAAACTCCTCGCAGACAACGTCGTGCACGCGCGGGCCAAACGCCTCCAGGTACGCGGCTTCGACGGTGGTCCAGGTGAGCTCGACGGCGTCGCGGTAGCCATTGCGGCGCAGCCAGGTCTCAAGCATCAGGGCGATCTCGTATAGTGGGGTAGACCACTTATTGTTCGGCGGGACGAGGAACAACACCTGCTGCCGCCGGGAGCGCGACGCCGCCACCATCTCGTGCAGCGCCGCGCGCAACTCCAGCATCCCTTCTGGCGTCCAGATGGTATGCGCATGCGCTGCCAGCCCCGGTATCTCCTCCATGCGCACGCCGGCGCCGGTGGCGACGATCAGGTAGTCATAAGGAAGCTGCCCGCGCTCGCCGATGACGAGCTTGTTCTCCGGGTCGATCTCCAGAACGCGATCCTGCACGAAGTCGATCTGCTTGAGTTGCAAGGGATGGGGGAGAGAGATCTTGATCTTCTCCGGATCGAGTCCGAAGGGGATGTAGATGGTGTCCGGCCTGTACAAAAACGTTGACTTCTCGGAGACGATCGTTATTCGCGCCTCGGGCATCCGCATACGGAGATAGAAAGCGGCCTCAAGACCGCCGAAACCGGCTCCGATGACGAGGATGTGGGGCTTTTCAACCATCGTTCCCTCCGCAGGTTGAGATCGTGCGTTCACACATGGGCATATTGTACGCCGCACACGCCAAGGGCCGGCAGTGACAATCGTCAGGGCAATCGACGCATTCTGTCACTGCCGGCCCGTCTGCCGCTAGGTCGCTAAAGGGCAGGCGGCCCTTTAAGCCTGGCCGATGGAGTCAGATTCGGGCCTCGGCTATTGCCCGTCCATAGCCGCGTGGGCAGCGGCCAGCCTGGCGATTGGGACGCGGAACGGCGAGCATGAGACGTAGTCTAACCCAAGGTGATGACAAAGGTTGATGCTCGCCGGGTCGCCCCCGTGCTCGCCGCAGATACCGATCTCCAGCTCCGGACGCTGTTCACGTCCCAGCTCGACCGCCATCTGCATCAGTTTGCCAACGCCCGCCGCGTCGATGGTAGCAAAAGGATTGTCAGGAAGAATCCCTTCCTGCTGGTAATGCACCAGGAAACCGGCCTCGGCGTCGTCGCGCGAGACGCCGAAGGTCGTCTGTGTCAGATCATTGGTGCCGAAGGAGAAGAATTGGGCCACGCTGGCGATCTCGTCGGCGGTCAGCGCCGCGCGCGGGATCTCGATCATCGTGCCGAATTTGTAGGCGACTTCAATGCCCTCTTCTTCCATCACTTCCTGGGCCACCGCTTCCAGGTCGGCCTGCTGCACTTTGAGTTCGTTGACGTGCGAGGTCAGCGGGATCATGACCTCCGGATGGACGTCGATGCCCTCACGGGCGCACGCGCAGGCCGCTTCGAAGATCGCCCGAACCTGCATGCGGGTGATTTCGGGGTAGAGGATGCCCAGGCGCACGCCGCGTGTCCCAAGCATGGGGTTCATCTCGCGTAGCGCTTCGACACGCTCCAGGTAGTCCTCATCTCGCCGGATCTGGCGCAGGGCGTTGTCGATCTCGCTGAGGGTGTGGAAGTGCTGCATCTGCACCTTCAGATCGGCAAGCTCCTGGAGCAGCTCCTCGTAGGCGGGCAAGAATTCGTGTAGCGGAGGATCAATCAGGCGGATAATCACCGGCAGGCCATCCATCGCCCGGAAGAGACCGGCGAAGTCCTCGCGCTGCAGGGGCAGCAACTTCTCCAGCGCCTCCACGCGCTCGCTCGCCGTCTTCGCCATGATCATCTGCTGGACAATGGGTATTCGCTCCGCCTCGAAGAACATGTGCTCCGTACGGCAGAGGCCGATCCCCTGGGCACCATAGGTGCGGGCGCGCTCGGCGTCGCGGGGGTAGTCGGCGTTGGCCCAGACGCCGATTTTACGGATGCCGTCAGCCCACGAGAGGAGCTTGAGCAGGTAAGGGTTGTCAATGCTGGGAACGACCGTCTCCAGCTGCCCCCGGTACACCAGACCCTGTGTGCCGTCGATGGAAAGCCAGTCGCCCTCCTTGATAATCAGTTCTTCATTGATCGTCATCTGGCGCGCGGGGAGGTCAATCTCGAGCCCCTCGGCGCCGACGACGGCCGGCTTGCCGAACTGGCGCGCCACGAGGGCAGCGTGGCTGGTGCGCCCACCGCGGCTGGTGAGGATCCCATTGGCGGCGAGCATGCCGTGAACGTCGTCCGGGCGTGTCTCCGGGCGTACCATAATTACCGCGCGCCCATCTTCGTTGGCCCAGCGCTCGGCAGTGTCTGCGTCAAAGGCGACCATGCCGACGGCGGCGCCGGGCGAGACGTTGAGACCGGACGTAATCGCTTCGTTTTCGCGCACCGCTTCCGCTTTGAGCTGCGGGTGCAAAAAGAAGTCGACCTGAGCTGGCGTCACTCTTTGCACCGCTTCGCGCTCGGAGATCAGGCCCTCGTCGACCATATCCACGGCGATGCGGACGGCGGCCTGGGCTGTCCGCTTCCCGTCGCGCGTTTGCAGCAGCCACAGCTTGCCACGCTCCACGGTGAACTCCATGTCCTGCATCTCGCGGTAATGTTGCTCCAGCCGGTCGGCGATATCCTGCAGCTCCTCATAAACCTCCGGCATTTCCTCTTCCAGCTCTTCGATCGGCTGCGTGAGGCGAATGCCGGCGACGACGTCCTCGCCCTGGGCGTTGATCAAGAAGTCGCCTTCCAGCGTAGGTTCGCCGGTTGCTGCGTTGCGGCTCATGGCGACACCGGTCGCGGAATGATTGCCGAGGTTGCCAAAGACCATCTTCTGAATATTGACGGCTGTACCCAGGTCGTGCGGGATGCCGGCGGCGTTGCGATAGTCGATGGCCCGTTTGCCGTTCCAGGAGCGGAACACGGCCTCCACTGCCAGCCGCAGCTGCTCAGTGGGATCGGCGGGGAACTCGTCGCCCGTAAAGGTGCGAACCAGATCCTTGAACTTGTTGGTGATCGTCCACCAGTCGTCTGCGCTCAACTCGGCGTCATTTTTGGCGCCGACGCGGTTGCGCCGGGTGGTAATCACCGCTTCAAAGACCTCGTCAGGCACGCCCAGAACGACGCTGCCGAACATCTGCACGAGCCGGCGGTAGAGGTCGTAGACGAAGCGGGCATCGCCCAGGCGCTCGATCATGCCCTGGGCCACCTCATCGTTTAGACCGATATTGAGTACGGTATCCATCATGCCCGGCATGGAGAACTTCGCGCCAGAGCGGCAGGATACGAGAAGCGGCCGGTCAGGGTCGCCGAAGCGCTCGCCGCTGGCCTCCTCCACGGCGGCCACAGCGTCGAGCACCTGCTCCCACAACCCTTCCGGAAGCTCCTCGTCGTTCCTGAGATAGGCGTTGCAGGCTTCGGTGGTGATGGTAAAGCCCGGAGGGACGGGAACGCCCAGCCGGGTCATTTCCGCCAGGTTAGCGCCCTTACCCCCGAGCAGCGAACGAACCTCTTCCCAGTCTTGCGTCCGCTCCTGCACGCGCTCAATATCCTCAAACAGATACACATATCGCCGCCCGGCGCCATTACCGCCTGGTGGAGTTTGTCCCTCTTCGGTGGGAGTTGAAAGAACTGCTTCCATTTAAAACCTCCTGCTCTCCGCCCACTCAGGTGCCCCACAACGACGCGTGCGCCCAAGGTGAGGCGCAGCCGCGAGGCCGCCCTCAGACCCTGTAGGACGCGCACTGTCAGGTGAGACGTGCCCGCCGTGCGAAACGCGGGCTCACCTGCGGGACACGTCCGCTCTATTAAGTCGACCTCTAGTTTATGCTCGGGCTGTCACGGCAAATAGTGACAGATTACAGGTAGGAAGAGGACGAACGTCACCAATAAGACTACAGCAGCCGCGCGCTTGTGCGGCGCTCCGATCTCAGGTAGCATTCAACGCGTGGACATCAGCAGCGACGCCAACATCTGAGCGTGGCACAGTGGAGCCAAGGGAGAGGATTTGATGCACTTTAAGGTGGTGGCGATTCCCCTGAGCCGGCCGGAAGTCGTCTCATTTTTGACCGGGGACCGGGAGGCAGAGCGCGGTGAGCCGGTATGGATCGTGGGGCAGCGCCCGACGCCGGAGGCGGAAGCGGCGTGGGTAGACGCGCTGCCGGAGGAAGATGCGCTTGCGGTCGCCGACCTGCTGGCGCTCGACGACCCGCACCAGCACCTCGTCCGGCGGGCGACGTCACGGCTGGTGCCGGCCCACTTCCTGCGCAAGGAGCATTTCCTCACGCGCAACCTGGGCGGCTGGGCTCCGATCTACTTTGCCGTCGTCGGCGGCGAGCAGGAGAGCTGGGAGGGGGACGACCCGCTGCTGACCCACGCTGCGACGCTGGCCGACTATGGCGAGGCGATCGACTACTTCGGTGCCGCCCCGGCCCAGGTCGCGCGGCGGCTCAAAGCGGAGACAGGCCGCGACGCCACCGGCGTCGCCGCTGCGTGGCGCACGCTCCACGGGTGGCGCGAAGAAGCCCACGCCGGTCCGGACGGCGACGCCGACGGGATCGCCGCTTACGTGCGGCGCCTCTACGAGCACGCCTCCGGGAACGACGACCACGAAGCGCGCGTTCCCCGGCTCCTGCTCTTCGACGAACTGCTGGGGCAGATGGTGCGCCTGGAGGAAGCGCGCCGGTCCGCGGACGCGGAACAGCACATCGAGCGCGTCGCGCACATTGAGGCGCTCCAGGAGCGCCTGCAGGATGAGCTGGGGCTCTCCCTGATCCTCAAGGGGGAGTACATCATGGGTCGCCACCGGCGCAGCACGATCTTGCTGGCCCCGGAACTGCGCATTGTCGCCAAGCAGCCGGCGCCGGAGCCCTTTCACGAGGCGGAGCTGGGAGCGCGCACCCATGCGGGGCAGCCGGAAAACTGGCCCGTGCTGACGGGGGACGGGGCGCTGGTGACGGCGCGGGGGCGGCTGCGGCTCATCATCGAGGAAGATGTCGTGCCGCGCCTCGACCATGTCTTTGACCATCCGGTCACCTTCTCCGCGCTGCTGGGCCTGATCGTCGAGCCCTACATCGAGGGGCCGACGACGCAGGAGTACGTGCTCGCCAATCCCGCGCGCCTGACGCCGGAGCTCTACGAAGTCTACTTGCTGCACCAGCAGGTATGCGAGCTGCTGGGGATCGAGAACGGAGACTGGCACGCTGCGAACTTCATCGTCCGCACAGCGGACGGCGTACGCGCAGCGGGCGGTCTCCCCGCGTCCGCCGAGGGGTCTGACCTCCAGCGCCACATCGTCCACATCGACTGGGGCGCGGCGCGCCCGCTGCGGGCGGACGAGATGACGCCGGAGGGGGCGCGGAGCCGCCTGAACCAGGTGCGCAATATCGGCTTCTCCTTCCACGACGACGTGCTGGCGCGACGGGTACAGGCGCTGCACGTTGATATCGTCACCGATCCCGCCGCACTGGCGCGGGTACGGGCGCGGGCGCAGGCATTGATCGACGAGGCAGGGGTAGAGAGATAGCCCACTGCCGGTAGAAGGTCAGCGCCCCGACAGGTGACGCCGATCAGGTAGGAGGCGGAACAAATAGCACTCCCATCGCGTCTTTATAGGCGGAAAGCACAGACGCTTTCCATCTGCGATAACGTTTTGCCAGCCCCGCCCGGCGAAGATGTGGGATGGGTTGGAGCAGAAGGGAAAAGACTGCAAAATGGCACGCCGACGCATGCGAATGTCCCTCACCTGGCTCGCAGTCCCGCTGCTGGCGCTATTGCTGGGCGCCTGTACAGCAGGGCCGGTGGGGCTGGCCCCGACGCTGGCGCCCGAACGGCCCGCCGACGGAGGCGACGGCGAGCAGATAAATGGCCAACAGAGGGAAACGATGGAGATGACCGGCACCAACTGGATACTCGTCTACACCGTCGTCGGCGGCGACGCCACCGTTCCGGTTCCCGCCTCCGCCCGCGTCAGCTTTACGATTGCAGAGGGCAGGGTTTCTGGCAACAGTGGCTGCAACCGCTTCAGCGGGCCGGTGACGCTCGAGGGCGACAGCATCAACTTCGGCCCGCTTGCCTCCACTCGTATGGCATGTGCGGAGGAGCTCATGCGGCTGGAAGAGGCGGTGCTCGATTTACTGGGCAAGGCGACGAGGTTCACGGCGTCCGACGGCGAGCTGCGGTTGTACAACGCGGAGGGGCTGCCCCTGGCGCTCTTTATCGCCGAGCAGGAAGCAGAGGAGGCAGCCGCGCTCCTGGGGCGTGAATGGCAGTGGGTGGGCTTCAACGCTCCGGGGGGCCACAACGATATCGTCGTCCACAACCCTGGCAGCTATACCATCGAGTTCATGCGCGACGGCACCTACGCCTTCCGCGCCGACTGCAACAGCGGCAGCGGCAACTACCGGCTGAACGGCAGCAGCATCGACATTCAGCCCGGCGCCATGACGCTGATTGCCTGCGGGGAGGAGTCGCTGGATACGGAGTTCCTGCGCCTCCTCGGCGACGTGACAACCTTCGTCATTGCCGACGGAACGCTGTACATGAACCTCATGCTCGACGCCGGCAACATGGTTTTCACGGCAGCCGACTGAGTTTCTCGCGCCGCCGCCAGTCATGACGTTACTTCGTATAGCGCTCCTTCAGTCGCCCGCAGGGCCAGCCGTCCTACGGAGCGGGGGGCCTCCGCGCCGTGGGTGGAGAGACGCAGCCGCACCTTTCCGACTGCTTCCGGTATCGCCCACTCCTGCGGCTTGGAGGTGAAGTTCAGGACCACCAGGAAGGCCTGCTCCTCAGCCTGCCGGAGGTAGACGAAGAGGCCCTCGGATGCGTCCAGCGAGCGGTAGCTGCCGCCGTGGAGCGCCGGGCTCTGCCGGCGAAGCTGGATCAGGGAGTGGACGAGGCGCAGCACGGAGGTGGGATCGTCCCGCTCAACTTCGACGTTATTTTTCTTGTAGTCGTCGGCGATGGGCAGCCAGGGCTCGACATCAGGCGGGCAGAAGCCGGCGTTGGGGCCGGGCGTCCACTGCATCGGCGTCCGCTCTGGGTCGCGGCCCAGACCGAGCCCCGGGACGTTAATCTCCCACGGGTCCTGCACCCTGTCAGGCGGGATCTCCACGTCGTGCATGCCGATCTCGTCGCCGTAGTAGTTGATCGGCGTCCCGCG
>JAWVYW010000101.1:0-13992 GCA_033722535.1 Promineifilaceae bacterium (SeqCode) | reverse complement strand
GGAAATCTGCACCCGGGAAGGGGCGTCGAGCGGAGGGTGCTTTGGCCCTGGGTCCACCCGCTTTCCCGGCGCATCCTCTGCTCGCCGCGCCCCCGTCTTCGTCATGGAGAGTCGCCCGCTGCGGCCGCTCACCATTCCTCGCATGAAGGCGGCACGCCGAAGATGGCCGGTATGTAGATCTGGAAAGGGAGCTGGAGCGCGCTAGCCGGTATCGGCCCGCGGGCGGGCGGGGGAGAAGCGGCGAGGCGCGCTCCGGAACCGCCGCCATCGTTCATCGCGCCGCCCGACGTGACCACGGGTCCCGCGTATGCACCCGCTTCCGGGAGGCGCACGGTCCCTTCGGGAAGGACAAAGCGGAAGTAGTAACGGTGGTCGCCGCTATGGAGCACCTGAGAGTAGCGGTATGTCGCGTTCCCCGCCGTCCCGGTGCTCCGGGTCATGGCGTGCGGCACACCATCGACGACGACTTCCGCCGCGCTGGGCGCGACGCCGTGCGGGTGATAGTAGTTGACGATGTAGCTGAAGCGGCTGCCGGAGACGCCCGCGAAGGGAGCCACGGCGCCTGCGGGCAGATAAGGGATGACCAGATCGGAATCGCCTGCAAACGTCTCCACCCAGCTGCCTTGATCTTCCGCCGCAAGGTAGAAGTAACCGAGACCGACCTCCGTCGGCCCCGCGACGAGCATGTTATTGCGGTGGCCGTAGCTGTTGAGAAAGGATTCGTGTACCCGTTCCACATCGCGCGCCGCGGTCCCCCCGTAGGCGGCCATGTTCTCGGAGACAAAGCGGTGCTCGAAACCCGAGGCCACGGCCCGATCCCCGGGCCCGCGATCGGCCCAGTCGACGTGCCCGCCGCTGCCGCCGGGCATGATCGTCACCGCAGCGTGCGCTCGCGCCGCATAGTTGAGGTTCTGATCGTAGACGAGCGGTGGTTGCGCCGCATAGTCGCCGTAGCCGAAAGCGGCGGGATCTGCGCGCACTTCGTTGATCAGGACATGCATGTAGCGCTCCTGCTCGTTGGGAAAGGGGCCCGCGGGCAGCGCAAGGTTGTAACTTTCATTGCTCGTCGCCGAGCGACCGCCGGAGCCCAGGGCATAGACCCGGTACCAGTAGGGGGTGTGCACGGAGGTGGCGTTATCGACGTACGCCTCCGTATCCGCCGGCAGAATGGCGAGCACTTCGCAACCGGCGCCCAGCATGCCGCCGCTGTTGCGCTCCACGACGTAGCGCCGCTCTTCGTCCGTATTGTCCTGCCACGAGAGACGGATCTCGCCGCCGGGAAAGGCCCCCACCATCAGGCCGGTCGGGTTGTTCTCAATCGCAAAGGCGGTTCCTGGGGGCGGCTCGCCGTCATAGATAAAGCCATAAATCTGGGGCTCCAGCTCGACAAAATCGCTCCAGACGATGGTATTCCCGTCCACCGCCGGCCACTTCTGTTTCCGGGCGTTGCGTGTCACGGCGAACTCGGTTCCGCGCTCCAGATCATAGGCATAAATGTCAGCGTTGCCGTGCCGATCATCTTCCCAGACGACAAGGCTATCTGAGATATCGGGCCGCTGCTGGTTGCCGGGTGCCTCCACGAGCGGAAAAACTTCGCCTGTAGCAAAACGATAGGCATACAGGTCCGACTCCCACGTACCCGCATCCCAATCAAAAGCATACTGTTCCCAGATGATAAGCTCCGCGTTGACGGTAGGACGTGAGCGGTAGCCTTCCGGGCCGGGCACGACGATATCTGTTCCGCTGCTGTAGTCTCGACCCACTATGCGCCGATCCTCCTGCCACACAACCCGATAGCCGTGGACGTCAGGCTGCACCTGGCGTTCCGGCCCGGTCGCAATGGGGAACTCCCTCTCCGTGACGAGATCGTACCCATATATGTCCCTGTTGCTGCCGCTGTTGGAGCCCGTGCGGCCGTCGCGATCGTCTTCCCACACGATGTGCCGCGGGCCAATCGCCAGTTCGGCCTGCTGTCCCTCCGCAATGGTTACCTGGAACTCCTCCCCGGTCGACAGCCGTTGGGCAAAGACGTCCAGCCCGTCCAGCCCCTTCGTCGAAAAGCGCAGGTCGGTATAAACGACGACGTCACCGTGAATGACAGGGAAATGCTGGTGCGGCGGGTCGTCGATGACACGGAACTCACTATTCGTATTGAGATCCCAGCCATAAATCTCAATCCCCCGGCCACGATGATCCTCGTAGACGACGCGCCCGTTGTGGATGGCGGGGTAGTCACACAGCTCGGGACACTGTTCTACGCGAAAGATCTCTCCCGTGGGCACGGCTCCCGCATTCTGGGCCAGGGGGGAAAGGGCGTTTGAAGAAGGCGACGCTTCTGCGTGCGGATCTGATGGTGGCGGCAGCGTCGGGACGAGGTCCGTCCCCGCATGGAGCGCGGATGGCGCACCGGTCGCTGTCGAACCGGCGGCAACCAGGAACAGCGATGCGATTAGGGCCATTCCTAAAACAAGTGATAATGCTCGTTCTTTGCTCATGCCACTCCTGCCTCAGCGCCGGAACGGAAGGGAGTTGCCCGGCACTTGCCGGTTACGCTATCTGAGCGGGGAGAGCCCGTGCGTAACCTTTTCCGCGACTACACATAGAATAAGCCCTGACGGCGCTCACTGTCAACCCCTCACCCCACAAAAAAATAGCCCACCCCCCGCTTCGTCACCACGTACTCCCGCGCCGCGTCCGCTTCCTGCGCGCCTGCGGCAGCCGCCTCCTCCGCCACCGCCGCGATCGCCTTCCGCAACTGGTGAATGTGCCAGCGCGCCATGTCCCGCGCCTCGTTGGCCGTCACCTCGTACCCCTGTGCCTCGCGCACCAGCTGGCGGTAGGGCACCGGCTCCGGCGCGTGGCGCATGAGGGTCGCCAGGTAGTCAAAGGCGGTAGGGGCGATGTCGAGCGCGCGCCCGTGCAGGGTGGCCTGGCGGGCGCGGAGGTCGAGGGTGAAGGGGCCGCGGCGGAGGGTGCGGTCGGCGTCGGCGGGCGCCGGTGTCCCCGCACCGGGCGCCTCGGCGCCCACCCCTTGCAGCTCCGCCAGCAGGCTCTGAATCTCGCCCACAATTTCGCGCTGCCGTTGCGGCTGGCGCGTTTCTTCCAGCAGCTCGCCGACGCGGGTCACAATCTGCGGCGGGTCGAGGGGCTTCATCAGGTAGTCGCGCGCCCCCTGGCGCACCGCCTCGATGGCGGTATCGAGCGAGGCGTGGCCCGTCAGGATCAGCACCGGCACTTGCGGGCGGCGCTCGCGCACCCGGGCCAGCAGCTCCATGCCCGACATCTCCGGCATGCGCAGGTCGAGAAAGACAAGATCGAGCACCTCCTCATCGTCCAGCACGCGCAGCGCGGCGGCGCCGCTGGCGACGTCGGTCGTGCGGTGGCCCGCCTTCCGCAAGATGAGCGCCAGCGTCCGCCGCAGATTGGGCTCGTCGTCGACGATCAGGATGTGCGCGCGGTGCATCGTGCCGGTCACGGTGAAGCTTCCTCCTCTGGCTGCCCCGCTGCTCCCGCCGGCAGCCGTGCCGCCGGCGGCAACGGTGCGAGCACGGGCAGCCAGACGGTGAAGGTCGAGCCCACCCCCGGCTCGCTCTGCACCGCGATCTCCCCGTCATGACGGCGCACGATGTCGTAGCTGATCGCCAGCCCCAGCCCCATACCCGTCTCCTTGGTCGTGTAGAAGGGGTCGAAGAGATTCTCCAGCTCCACCGCCGTCAGCCCCTTTCCCGTATCGTGAAAGCTGACCCCGACCCGCTCCGCCTCCCCATGGACGGCGACCGTCAGCGTGCCCCCGCGCCCGCCGCCCGGCGATCCTTCTTCGCCGCCCATCGCTTCGATGGCGTTCAAACTGATGTTGAGAAAGACCTGCTTGAGCTGGTCGGGGAACCCTTCGACGACGGCCTTGCCGGGATCGTCCGGTGCACTCCACGTGACGTGGTGGCGGCGCAGGTGGACCTTCACCAGCGATCGCACCTCCTCCAGCAGCTCTGGCAGGTCGACCGGCTCCGGCTGCTGGCGGTTACCGGGGCGGTAAACGTCGCGTAGCTCGCGCACCAGGTCGGAGAGCCGCTTCACCTCGGAGAGCGCCATGTGCATATACTCCTCCCCCGCCGGCCCGTCGTGCAGCTCATCCTCCAACAAAAAGAGACAATTTTTGATCGTCTGCAGCGGGTTGTTCAGCTCGTGGGCGACCGAGGCGACCATGCGCCCCATCGCCGCCAGCTTTCCGGCCTGCACCAGCTGGTCCCGCGCCTCCTGCTCCTTGCGCAAGCTCGCGTTCAACTCGATATTGGCCTGCGCCAGCTCCCGTGTCCGCGCGCGCACCCGCTCCTCCAGCAGCTCGCGCGCCTGCTCCAGCCGGCGCTCCTTCTCGCGAATGTCGGTCACGTCGCGCTGGATGGCGATGTAGTAGATCGTCTCGCCCTCCTCGTCGCGGATAGGGGCCACGTGCCAGTTGACGACGTAGGTGCTGCCGTCCTTGCGGTAGTTCACCGCCTCCCCCTCAAAGCGCTCGCCCGCGGCGAGCCGGCGCTTGAGGCGGTCGAGGACGCGCCGGTCGGTGAGCGGCCCCTGCAGGATGCGCGGCGTCTGCCCGATCGCCTCCCCGGCGCTGTAGCCGGTCATGCGCGTGAAGGCGGGGTTGACGTAGACGATGCGCGGCCCGGGCCGCTCCAGCAGCGCCTCGGTGATGACGATCGAGTCGTAGGCCTGCTCGACCGCCGTCTCGAAAAAGGGAAGATCGTCGGGGAGGGCGGGCATGCTGCTCATGCGGCCCCTCCCGGCGCGTGTGACCCGCCCGCAGGTTGCGACCCGTCGGGAGGCTGCCGCGCCTGCTCCTCCCGCAGATAACGCTCCAGCATCCCAAAGAGCAACGCGTCGTCCAGCGGCTTTGTGAGATAGTCGTCGCAGCCGGCTTCCAGCGCCTTCTCCCGATCGCCGCTCATCGCGTGGGCGGAGAGGCCGAGGACGACGACGTGCGCCAGCGCGGGGTCGCCCTTGATGCGCCGCGTTGCCTCATATCCGTCGATGCCCGGCAGGGACATATCCATCAGGATCAGGTCCGGCTTTTCCGCCGCCGCCTGCGCCACCCCCGCTTCGCCGTCGGCGGCGACGGAGAGCGTGTAGTCGTCCTCCAGCAATTGAACCAGCAGGTCGACGTTGAGGGGGATGTCTTCGACGATGAGAATGTGGGGCATCGGTTGCTCCTTCGGGCGGGCCATTATAGGCCCAGCCCGCCCAAGACCTCAAACAGCCGCTCCCCCGCCAGCCCATCCTTCTCCAACACCGCCTCCACGGCCGCCTGCAGTGTTGCCCGCTCTTCAGCCCCGAGGCGGCGCGCAGTGAGCACGACGACGGGAATTGCCGCCAGCGCCGGCTCCTGCCGCAGCCGCGCCAGCAGGCCGAAGCCGTCCAGCCGGGGCATCATCAGGTCGAGCAGGATGGCGTCCGGCGGGCGGCGCTCGATCTCCGCCAGCGCTTCCAGCCCGTCGGCGGCGGTGGCGACCTCGACCGGTGCACGAAGCGCGCTGCCGGGAGACGCCTCCTCCAGCAACTGGCGCACCATCTCCGCCACGTCGGGATCGTCGTCCACCACCAGCAGGCGGCGCAGGGGGCGCGCGCCGTCCTCGCCGGTAGGCGCCAGCCGCTGCAGCGTCGCCAGGAGCGCCTCGCTCTCCACCGGCTTCACCAGATAATCGGTCGCCCCCAGCTGGAAGCCCAGCGCCCGCCGCTCTACGATGGAGAGCACGACGACCGGTATCTGCCGCGTCGCCGGCTCCTCCTTCAGGGCGTGCAGCACCTGCCAGCCGCTCTCGTCCGGCAGCACGACGTCGAGCGTGATTACCGCCGGCTGCAGCGCGCGCGCCTTTTCCAGCCCCTCCGCCGCCGTCTGCGCGCCGACGACGCGGTAGCCGGCCTCGCTCAGATTCTGCTGCAAAATCTCCACCACGTCCGGGTTGTCGTCGATCGCCAGGACGAGGGGTGGACCGCCATTTTTCTGCCGGGCGGGCTCCGCCTCCGGCGTGTCGCCGCGGGGGCCGGCAACCGCCTCCGCCTCGCGCCGCACCTGCCCACCCTCGCCATAGACCAGCGGCACCCGCAGCGTGAAGGTCGAACCGACCCCAGGCGCGCTCGTCGCGCTCAGGTCGCCGCCCAGCAGGTGCGCCAGGCGGCGGCTGATCGACAACCCCAGCCCGGTGCCGCCGTACTTGCGCGTCGTGGAGGAGTCGGCCTGCTGGAACTCGTCGAAGATGCGGCCCAGCTGCTCGTCGTCCATGCCGATGCCGGTGTCCTCGACCGCCACCACCAGCTCGCCTCCTTCTGCCCGCGCATCTATAGTCACTGTTCCCTCGTGGGTAAATTTGGCGGCGTTGCTCAGCAGGTTGAGCACGATCTGGCGCACCTTCTCTTCGTCGGTGCAGGGCTGCGGCAGGTCGTCAGCGACCGCCGTCTCCAGCGTCACCCCCGGGCGCAGCAGCGGGCGCGCCGTAACGGCGCAGCCCTGCAGCAGCCGGCCCACGTCAAATTCGGCCGCGCTGACCTCCATCCGCCCCGCTTCGATTTTGGCGATGTCGAGGATGCTGTTGATGAGGCCCAGCAGGTGCTCGGCGCTGCTCAGCACCTTGCCCAGGTTATCCACCTGCTTCTCCGGCAACACCCCCTCCGCCTTGCGGCTGACGATGCGCGTGAAGCCGATGATCGCGTTGAGCGGCGTGCGCAGCTCGTGGCTCATCGTCGCCAGGAAGGCGCTCTTGGCCTGGTTAGCGGCCTCCGCCGCCGCCCGGGCCGCGCGCGCCGCCGCATAGAGGCGCGCGTTTTCGATGGCGATGACCGCCTGTTGCGACAGCCCCTTCAGAAAGTTCAGATCCTCTTCGTCGAATCTGCGCCCCTCGCCCACGCGCCACACGCCCATCAACCCGCGCAGCTCGTCCACTCCGGCGGAGGCGGCGTGCAGCGGCGCGACCAGCAGGTGCTGGTGCTCGCGCTGGCGCGTGCCGGGAATGCGGATCGCGCGAGGGTCGGCCTCGGTGTTGTTGACCACCGCCGCCTCGCCCCCCGCGGCGACGTCGCCGAAGATGCCCTCGCCGTAGACGATCTCCGTCTCGCGCAACTGCCCGGCGATTTCGCCCACGGCGGCGATGGTGGTGTAGACGTCAGGGCGCGCCGGGTCGGGCAGAAAGACCGCGCTGGAGTCGGCGTCCAGCAGTTCCCGGGCGTAGGTCGTGATCCGCTCCAGCACCGTCTCCAGGTCGAGCGAGGCGGAGATTTCCCGCCCCACCTCCGCCAGCGCCGCCATCTCCCCCGCGCGGCGCTGCGTCTCCAGGTAGAGGCGGGCGCTCTCGATGGCGATCGCCGTCTGCCGCGCCACGCTGACGAGGAAGTCGAGGTCGTCCTGCGTGAAGGGGCTATCGGGATAGTAGCGCTTGACGACGATGCCGCCGATGACCCGGCCCTGTGAAATCAGGGGCGCACCCATCAGGTGCTCTTCCTTCTCGCTCCCGCTCGTGCCCGGCACCCGCATCGAACGCGGGTCGCGCGCCAGATCGTTCACGATCTCCGCGACGCCGCTGGCGAGGATATGGCCCGTGACGCCAGTCTCGGGCCCGAAGGACAGGCTTTTCACCTCCTGCGGATAGTGCCCCAGCGCCACGATGGGACGGAACTGGTCGCTCTCCCCCTCGCGCAGCAGGACGGCGATCTCCCGGCAGTGCAGGATCTCGCGCGCATGCTGGGCAATCCGCTCCAGCACCGGCTCCAGCTCACGCGAGGCGGCGATGTCGCTGCCGATCTCCGCCAGCGTCGCCATCTCCCGCGCCCGCCGCTGTGTCTCGGCGTGCAGGCGCGCGTTCTCCAGCGCCACGCTCAGGCTGTTGGCCAACGTCTCCAGCAGGCGCATGTCCGCCTCGTCGAACGCGTGCTCGCGGTCCACGTTCTGCAGGCTGATGTAGCCGGTCATCTGCTCGCCTGAGCGGAGGGGGACGGAGACGGCGGACCTGGGCGTTTCGCCGTAGACGATGACGTGCCCCTGCTCGACCAGCAGCTCCTCCAGCCCTTCGTTGATAAGCACCGGCTTGTCGAGGGCGATCAGCTGTCGCGAGAGCTCTGAGATGGGCGTCGTGTAGAAGGGCAGGCGCTCCCCTTTCTCGTAGGCGTACCAGTACTCGTTCAGGTCGCGCTCGAAGTCGAAGCGGTTAATCGTCACCACCTGCGCGTCCAACAGGCGGCGGATCTGCTCCCCCACCAGGTCATAAATCGCCTCGATATCTAGCTCGGCGACGAGGGCCGCCTGGACCGAATTGATGATCGCCAGCTCGGCGTTGCGCGCCTCCGTCTCCTGCAGCAGGCGCTGCGTCTGCTCGAAGAGGCGCGCGTTCTCCAGGGCCACCTCCAGATTGCGGGCGATGGTGCTCAGCAGGCGCACGTCCGCTTCGTCATAAGCAGCGTCGCGGAAGTCGAAGACGGTGATAATGCCCACCGCCTCGTCGCCGCGCCGCAACGGCACGCCCAGCCAGGAAACTTCGCGGGCGGCGAACCCTTTCCCGTCGTGATAACTGAAATAGGGATACTGCTCGATCTCCTCCGCCGAACGGATGAGCAGAGGCGCATTACGCCGGAGGACGATGCCGGAGAGGCCCTCGTCGATGCTGAAATCGGCGCCCGGGTGGGTCTCGCCGCCCAGGAAAAAGAGCGGAATGTTGATCCGGTCGCCGCCTTCGCGCAGGGCCAGGAAGATATTCTCTGCGCCAAAACGCTCGCGCACGTGCTTCCCCACCACCTCCAGGATCCCTTCCAGATCCAGCTCGGCGAGGAGCGCGTCGCCGATCCGGTTCAGCGTCTCCAGTTCTGCCGTGCGCTCGCTCACGCGCTGCTCCAGCGTCTGCGTCCACTGTGCGTTATCCAGGGCCGCCGCCGCCTGGTTCGCCAGCGGCATCAGCAGGTCGGCATCGGCGCGGTTGAAGGGGCCGAAGATGGTGCGGACGTCGCCGTAAAGGAAGCCCAGCGTCTTCGACTGGGAGATGAGGGGCACGACCAGCAGCGAGCGGTGGTCGGCAGGAGAGACGCCACCATTAACCGGCGCTTCTTCAGGCACGTTCTGCCCCAGCACTGCGTGGCGTGCCAGCAGCGCCTTTTCCACCCACGGCGCCGCCGCCGCGTACGCCTCCTGGGCCTCGTCCGGCTCCATGCCCGCGGCGGCGACCAGCGCCAACGGCTCGTTCGCCGCGCGCTCGCCGTCTTCACGCGTCAGCGCCAGAAAAGAGCGCTCGGCACCGCTCAGCTCCACAAATTCGTCGAGAATGAAGCCCGGCATCCGCTGCGGGTCGCGCTCCGCCGCCAGGCGTGTGCCGAAAGCGAGCAGGCGGCGGAAGGACGCTTCCAGACTGCCAGTCGCAGCGGGCGGTGCGAATAGCTCCGCCAGCGCTTCGCCCCCGGGGTCCCTCGCTTCCGCCCACTCCAGCACGATCTCGCCGACACGGGAATTCCTGTCCGTGAGGTAGGCGCGGCGCAGGCCCGGGTCGGTCAGTCTCGACGCCCAGCCGGCGACGGTCTCCACCGCCTTCTCCAGGTAAAGGTCGGCGAGCTGCGACTCCGTCCCCTCCGCTTTCGCCGCCGCACGCAGCGCGCGGGCGCGCGCCCAGAAAGCGACCGCCGGGTGGTCGGGGTTCTGCACCCTGCCCAGCCACGTCAGTGCCTGCTCGGACGCCTGCAGCGCGCCCTCCACGTCGCCGAGGGCCAGGGCGACGGAGGTCAGCTCGCCCAGCAGCCCCGGCATGTACTTCGGCGTCGCCTTCATCAACTCCACCGCCAGCTCCAGTTGCCCGCGGGCGGCAGTATGCCGGCCCAGCCGGTGGAGCATCAAGCCGCGGGCGAAGGTGGCAAACGCCTCGACATCCTGTTGCCCCTGCTCGCGGGCCAGGCGCAGCGCCTCGGCGTTGCGTCGCAGCGCCGCCTCGGCATCCCCCCGGGCAAAGCTCGCCGCCGCATAGACGTGCAATCCCAGGGAGCGCCCCCGCTGCGACTGCTCCTCTTCAAGCAGCGCCAGCGCCTCCCGCACGAGCGCCTCGGCCCGCCTGTGGAGCCCAACCCACAGGTAGAAAACGGCAATGTTGTAGGTGGAGGAGCGAATGAACGGCTTGGCGCCGAGCGTGCGGGCCATCTCCAGCGCGCGCTCCCGATAGCTGAGCGCGAGCAGGGGGTCGTCGTCGCCGTGGAGAATGCCGAGCATGTGGTAGGCGGCCAGCTCCAGCGGGCGGTCGTCCAGCTCGTGGGCAATCTCCAGCACGCGCGCGGCGTAGGGGAGGCCGTCGTGGCCGGTGCGCGAGGCGCAGAAGGCGATACTGCGCGCGCAGTTCGCCTCGTCCTTCAGCGCGCCGAGCTCCTGAAAGCGCTCCATGGCGGCCATAAAGAGAGGGACGGCGCTGTCGAAGTCGCCCGCCGCCTCGTGGCTGGCCGCGAGGGCATAGTTCGCCAGCGCCTGGTAACGCGGCAGCTCCGCCTGCTCCGCCCGGTGGTAGGCGGCTGCCGCCATGTGCCGGCTCCGTTCGAGCTCGCCAAGGGTGCTGAGGACTTTCGCCTGCTGCGTCAGCCCCTCCAGATACCACTCGTCATTCTCGTGCTCCTGACCCAGCGCTGCCATCGCCGCGTAGTCCGCGTAGACGTCTTTGTACTGCCCCAGGTTCCAGAGGCATTCCGCCCGGTCGTCGTGCAGCGCGAATGCCTGCGCCGGCGTGAGGTCGGGCAGGGCTAGTGCCTTGCTGTAAAGCGCCGCCGCCGCTTCCCATTTATAGGCGGTGCGCGCCCGCTGCGCAGCTGCGGTAAGCTCCTCTAACCTCTCCGCGGGCGCGGCGCCTGTGTCCGTTTCCTGTGCCATCGCCTTTCCACCTTTACCCCTTCCAAGTAGTCGAGGTGTCGCCAATGATAATGGAAAGCGAGGCACGGTGCACGAGCAAGGAGACAGGGTGCCCGGCACGTCCGCCGGCACCCATCCACCCGTGTCCCGCAGCGGCCCCTGCCCCCGTGTGACAGGTGCCGGGCATCCCCTCTACGAATCCTCCGCCCGCAACGGTGCCCGGCACCTCCGTCCCCGCATCATGCGCCCTAACAGTTGTCGTACTGGATCCCGTTCCAACAGCCGTAGGAGCGCCAGCGCCAGAGCATGCCGCCACTCAGCTGGCCCTCGATGGCCTTCGAAATCTCGAAGTACCCATTCTCCCAGCTCACGTCGTCTACCAGCTCGTAAAACCAGGCGTGGCTCGGTTTGAAGCCGGGGTCAGTCGGCAGGTCGTTGGTGTGGAAGTCCCACCACTGGCGCAGCCAGTCCAGCTCCACGCCGTAGCCGTCGCAGAGCCAGTCCGAATAGAAGAGGTCGTAGCAGCGGCGCTGATCGGCGCCCCCGCCCTCCACGTCATAGACCGTATTCGCGCCGTCCCAGTAGGGGAAGACGGCTCCGGGGTTATCGGACCCGGCGTGGCCCTCGTTCCAGATGTCGGCGGCGACAAAGTGCGCCCAGCCCTCCATCGCCGCGCAGCTGCCGTACTCCAGCGAGTTCATGCCGTGCCCACCGCCAAGAAAGGTGCAGTCATTTTTATAGTTGGCGGCAAAGCTCAGGATCTTGTGCCCGTATTCGTGCCCCACGATGAACTTGCGCCGCCACTGGCCCGGGCTGATGTAGAGGATGTCGTCGCCATTGAGGAAGGTTGAGCAGCTCCCCTTGTCCGGGTCGCCGCCGCAGCCGTCCTTGCGCAGGTAGAACCACACGCCAGAGACGCCGCCGCTAAAGCGCTCCTGAATCGCATAGCCGAGCATCCCGACCGGGTCGCGGTACCATAGCTCCGGCCGGTAGACGGCGTTGTGCTGCGGGTCCTCAATCGAGGCCGAGGTCGGCAGCAGCTGGGTGCTGTTGTTGGAAATGTAGCGCAGGGAGATGTAGCCGCCGCCACTTTCGAAGCGCGACTCGCCGGTGAACCAGATCAGGAGCCCGCTGCTGCCGCCGCCGTAAACAACGGTGCAGCCATAGCGGTTGAGCCAGCCGTCGAATAGCTTCGTCCCCGATTGCCACACACGCACGCGGGCGCCGCGGGCGCGCCAGCCGTCGTCGTTCAGCCCGTAATCCTCGCCAAAGTTGTTGTCGGCCGGCGCCGTGTACCACTCCGGGCAGATGTAGTAGGTCTCGTGGGTGAGCGGGCCCAGGGTGTGCGGCGGCGGGGGCAACCCTTCCAGCTCGCGCGGCTCAGGGATCAGCGGCGGCTCGTGCAGAATCGGGTCCCGGCTGCGGTAGTAGACGAGCTGGCTCAACGCCGACGTATCCTCCTCCGGCGGCACCAGCGCGGCGAGCCGCCGCGACATTGCTGGCGCCTCGACGAAGGTCATCGTGCTCGTCTGGGCCACCAGCGCTTCCTCACGATACAGCACCAGCCGCTGCGGAGCGGACTCCGACAGGTGGAAGGAGAGCGTCTCCAGCGGCGTCACCGACAGGACGGCGCCCGTCGCCGGATCGCGATTGAGCACCTCGCCGGTGAGGACGCCGGGTGAGAGCGGCGCCTCGAACAGTGGCGACGTCGTGTAATCGACGGGGATGGACACCGTCTCTCCCGCCTGTACCGTCGGCAGCGCCGCGAGGGTGGGCGAGAACTCCTCGCCGTTGACGACGGCAAGCAGGTGTACCTCCGGCGTGCGCGCGCTTTCGGCGTTGTTCTCAAGCCGCAGAATCAGCTTGTCCGGCTCGACAATGGCCACCTCCTCCCCCTCCGGCACCTGGGGCCATATCGCCAGCACCTCCGGGTCAAACTCCGGGTCGACGTGCACGCCTTCAGGCGGCGGTGGGCGGTCGCCGCCGCCGCCGATCACGGCGGGCAGATAGCTGTGGAAAATCGCGCCGGGATAGAGATAATCTTCCACCTCCCCGAACTGGTAGCCGGTCGCCGGCCCTGCACCATCGCTGCTCGCAGCCGCCGCGTCGCTGAGCGAAAAGCGCAGCCAGAGTTCCGTCTGGTAATCCGGTTTCCATACCCTGATCGGCGGCGTCTGCCGGAGGTAGACGCCGTCGCCGCTGAAGCTAACCCGCTGATTCGTCACCGCCCACTCCGGCACCGGGGTGGAATCGGCTGGGCATCGTCCCAGACCCGAGCTCCCCCACGCGCCATCGCGGTTCCAGTCCGCCCACAGGTTGACGTAGCCGGTGACGGGACGCCCGCCGGTGCCGGTTACTGTCACCGTGTACTGCAGCACGACCGTCTCGCAATGTTGCAGGCGGTCGGGGAGCATGAGACCGTCGTCGCCGCCGTCGCGGTTGGCCACATCCAGCCGCGGAGCGATGTTGGTCGCGCCGTCGGCGTCGGTGTCGATGCCGCTATCGGCTGCCGTTTCGCCGCTGACGGCGGCGCCCAGGAAGTAGCGCACGCCCACCTGCTGGTAGTAGGGGCCGTACGGGGCGTCCCCCTCGCGGACGGTGGGGAAGCGGGCTGGCACCCCCGGATAAGCCTCCATGGGCACGCCAACGCCATTGCTGCTATCGGGGGCGTCCCCAAAGTCGGCGTACGCCGTCTGCGATACGGCGTGGCGGTGAAACAGTAACGTCAGAAAGGAGACGGCGAGAAATAGAGTCGCCGTCGCCAGGAAGCGCTGCACGTTGCGGTCCATCGGAAACCTCCTCCACTGAACGGGATCTTCCACACCTCTACCATCGTCAGTGTAGAGGGGCACCGTTTCAGAAAGCGTTTCAGCGCCCCGAGATGGGCGCCACCGACCGCGTCCGGCGTGTGCGTATGCCCCTTTCCGAAAAGCTAATAACAGCGGCGGCGGGTAGCCGGAGGTTAGAGCAGGGGATAAGTGCGCTGTCCATTCTCGGTGGAAATCGTGCGCCAGCCTCCACCACCGCCTATAATCCCCTGACCTTACACCCGGTAATCGAGGAGAGAGTGCGCTTTCTCTGGGCCTGACCCCGGCCTGTCAGAGAGCCATGTAACACGCGTTGGAGCAGGTTACTGCGCCATTCAT
>JAWVYW010000100.1:0-14085 GCA_033722535.1 Promineifilaceae bacterium (SeqCode) | reverse complement strand
GCTCGCCGCCGGCGTCACCTCGCTCGGCTTCAAAATCACCGTGTTCCCCGCCAGCAGTGCGGCATACGTCGGCGGCAGCGTCAGGTCGAGGGGCAGGTTCCAGGGGCCGATGACGGCGACCACCCCAAATGGGCGGCGCTCGACGGTATACTTTTTAAAGATGTAAATGCCCGGCGGCACCCGCTCCGACCGGAGCCACTTCTCGGCGTTCTTCTTCGTATAGTTCTGCAACTTATCCACGACCAGGAAGAGCTCCGCAAGCGCGTCCTGCCGGCTCTTACCGGTGTCGAGGTTGATGACGCGAGTAATCTCGTCGGCGTGGTCGATCAGCACCTTCTGAAACTTGCGCAGGATCCGCGCCCGCTCGGCGGGGCTTTTGCTACGCCACAGCGGCGCTGCCTCCCGCATCTCCCGGTGCGCGCGGGCGATCTCCGCGGGCGTCGCCATGGCGACCGAGGTAAAGTGCCGGCCGGTTGCCGGATTGATACAGGTCAGTTCTCGATGGCCGTTCATGCGCCGTGGCGGGGATACCTCTGTCGGATCATTCTTCATTGTAGTCATGGTTGCTGCTCTCTTTTTGGCACTATTTTGCTCATGGCGCGCTCGCTCATTGCCGTGATCGTCAGGCTGGGGTTCACGCCGAGGTTGGCGGGGATGACCGAGGCATCGACGACATAGAGGCCGGGGTAGTTAAAGACCTGGTGGTTGACGTCCACCACCCCCTTACTCTCGTCGGCGCCAATTGCGCAGCCGCCGAGGATGTGGGCGGTGGAGGGGGTATTGAGGACGACCTCGTGGAAAGAGGACTGCGGGATCCCGTTCACCAGCTCCGCAAAGCGCTCCACCACCTGCCGCCCGGCGGCGATGACGGCGGGAATGGGCAGCGTGCGGTCGCGCTCGCTCACCAGGCCGCGCCGGAACAGGGTCCAGCGGCTGCGCCCCCGCCTGAGCTGCATCCGGTTCTCCACCGTCTGCATGATCAGCAGGATCGTCGTGTCTCGCGCCCAGTCGGGCAGCAGGCGCACCTTTAAGAAGTCGTAAGGGTGGCGCAGCGCGTAGAGCAGGAAGCGGCCCAGCCGGCGCAGCGCGCCCCCTTCCAGCGACACCAACGGCACGCCGAGGTTGCGCATCAGCGAGTTACCCCGCCGGTAGCGCACCGGCTCGACGCTCGTCACGTCGTCCACCCAGAAGTGCGAGGTGATCGCCGCCCCGCGCGAGTAGTCGTCGCCCGCCGCCCGGCCGGTCACGCCCATCAGCGCCTCGCTGTTGCTGCGCACGCGGTGGCCCAGCCGCCGTGAGAGGCGGGGCAGGCTGCCACTCTCGTCGCGGCAGCGGAGCAGCAGGTCAACTGTGCCCAGCACGCCCGCGGCGACGACGACGTTGCGCGCGCGCACCGCGCTGCGTCTGCGGCGGAGCCAGCCTGTCGTCCGCTCGTAGACGACTTCATAGCGCGCCTTCTCGCGCACGCCGTCCTCTTGCCCCGCTTGCAGAGGCCGGATGTCGCGCACGTTCGCCTCCGCCCGTACCTCGGCGCCGAGCTTTTCGGCAAAGTAGAGGTAATTTTTGTCGAGCGAGTTTTTGGCGTCCTCGCGGCAGCCGGTCATACAGCCGCCACAGTGGGTGCAGCCGGTGCGCGCCGGCCCTTCGCCGTCGAAGTACGGGTCGGGCACGCGCTCACCCGGCTCGCCAAAATAGATGGCGACCGGGGTGGGGGAGAACGTATGCTCCTGCCCCATCTCCTCTGCAATCTGGTAGAGCACGTCGTCGGCGGGCCACAGGCGGGGATTGGCGTTCACCCCCAGCATCCGCTGCGCCGTCTCAAAGTGGGGCGCCAGCTCCGCCTTCCAATCCGCCAGCCCTGCCCACTCTGGCGCATGGTAAAAGGCGTCGCGTGGCTCGATGTGCGTCGCCGCGTAGACCAGGCTCCCACCGCCCACGCCGCTGCCGTTGAGAACCATGATGTCCTCGAAGAGGTTGATTCCCATGATGCCGAAACAGCGCAGGGCGGGCATCCAGAGAAATTTGAAGATGTTCCAGTTGCTACGCGGGAACTCCTCCGGCCGGTAACGCTTACCGCGTTCAAGAACGAGGACGCTGTATCCTTTCTCCGCCAGGCGCATCGCAGAGACGCTGCCCCCGAAGCCGGAGCCGACGATAACGTAGTCGTAGACGAAGGCGGCAGATTGTGCGCTGGTCATAGTTTCTCTTTCGCCCGCGCGACCGGGGGGCGCGGACGGGCGATAGGACGCGACGAAGCAGGATTCTACGCCGAGAATATAACACAGTGCGTTATGCTTGCCCAACAGCCATCTAAGGAGCTCCGGCGTCCCTTACAGCAACGCCGGAGCTCCTTCAGCGGCTACTCAACCCACGCGAACGTCCTGAAGCTATGCTCCATCATCGGCTCCAGATCCTCGTACACCTCATCGCCGAAGATAATATAGAACACGATGCTGATGACACCGTCATTGAAGGCGATCATCGACGTCACGTGGATCGTTCCTTCGTCGCCCGCCACTGTGTGGTGGAGCACCTCGACCGTCTCGCCGGCCTCCGTCTGCATCGTCCGCCAGCCCTGCCGCACAGCGCCGGGGAAGATCTGCGGTACGACATAGGCCCAACCGTTGGCCATCTCTGACCGGCTGGTTATCGTTCCTGAATTGTCGACATACACCTCGAGCAGGCCATCCTCGGCAATCAGGCAGAGGCGCGCTTCGCAATTTGTCGAGTCGCTTGTGTTAACCCACCACGACGGGGCCAGCAGACGCACATCCCCGTTGGCGCCTTCCTGCGGCAGCATCGGATGGCCGCTGGGGCTGACGATCGGGATCGGCGTCGGCGCGGGCGCCATCGGCGTGGGGGCGCCTGCCGCCAACTCGTTCTCGCCGGTGGCGGAGATGGTGTAACCGCCCCACTGCTGTCCCATCGCGTCCTCGACGACGACGATGTAGAGACCGTCGTGTGGTGCGCGATAGGTGAGCTCGGCGTTCGCGCCCGCGAGACCGCCGCCGCTGTCGTCGTCCCACAGCTCCTGTTCTGGACCGGCGCCCTCGTAGCTGACGGTCAGCAGAGGATCGATGTTGGGGGAGTCTATGCGTAGGTTGACAATGTCGCCGTGATCGAGACGGAGGTGGTAGAAGTCGATGTCGCCCGGGACGTCAAGCGAGCCGGCAATCGGCTCGCCGACGAAGAGACTGCGCTCGTCGTCGTCATCTTCAAACGGCAGCAGGGGCCCGTCGCTATAGAGGTTGGCAAAGGCGGCCTGAACACCAAACTGCCAGATGTGGAGAACGAGCGGGTTCTCCCCTGGGTCGTCTAGGGTCAGCACCTCTTCTCCGGTAGCCGTCTCGTCGGCGAAGCCCACCTCTTGTCCGTGCAGGTCTACCACACGCAGCGCGACGTCCTGGGAACTGTTGGCCCGGATCTCCATCCCATCGATCGGCTCCTCAATCATGAAGGAGACGGCGTCCCGGAAGCTGGGCAGGCGGAGCGAGTGAGTACTCACCGCCCGCGTGCGGTCGAGGGTCCGCGCGCTCATGCCGGAGGCGTCCTCTCCGGCGGCGAGCAGCTCCACCCGCGGTCTCAAGTCGCGGGCCGAGGCGACGAGACCGAAGAGCGCCTCGCTAAAGGCGAAGCCGGAGAGGCCGATGACGTCGCCCATCTCGGAGACCAACGCGCCGCCGCTCTGGCCTCCGGCGATCTTGGCGTCTGTCTGGAGGAAGGTAATCCCCACCTCTTCCCACTCACGATGGCGGCTGATGATGCCGCCGGTAATCGTCGGCTCGGGAAACTCCTCCACCTCGCCGGGATAGCCTACCAGGTACACCGGTGCGCCGACGATCAGATCTTCGCCGTCGACCAGCGCCAGTGGCTCACCTCGTATCTCCGCTACCGCCTCCTGCTCCAGCGGGCCCAGCAGGGCGATGTCGGCCATCAGGTCCCAGTTGTGGACGGGCACGTTCTCGAACTCCACACCGCCGCCAAAGACGACGCGCGCCTCTTCATAAGGCCACACGACGTGGGCGTTGGTCAGCAGGTAGTTGCCCTCTACGAGGATGCCGCTGCCGGAGGCGTGCCCCGTCTCTACGAAGGCCACTGATGGTGATATAAGGTCGAAAATGGCTGAAGGATCCAGCGGCGCTGGCGTCGGCGTCAGGGTAGCCGTGGCCGTGGGCGACGGCGTCTCCGTCGGGGTAGGCGTGTCGGTGGGCGCCGGGGTATGGGTGGGCGTCTGCTCATCTGTCGGCACCGCGGCCACTTCCGGCGCGGGTGGCTCGGAGCGGCAGGCGCCAAGCAACAACAGGGCCAGCAGCAGGCATAGACGGAACAGGATGGCGGACCTTCGCGACCTCAGACTCTCTTTCGCCGCATCTTCGCTTTCCACTTGCTCATGAACGTCGGTATACATATCAGCACCTCTCTTCAACTGTGGACATAACTCTGCTTTCGTGCTCGCTGGATAAGCTCCTGAATGATAAACGCCCGGATCTGCGACAGTATGGCAGGTTCCTGCGAACTTCTGCCCTTAGGATGCGATGCCTGCGTCAACAGACAGTCACAGATAGCGAGCTAGAGAAGTGCGTAGCGTCAATCTTCCGTCAATGGCGTGTGGAGCGTGGAGCAAGATGACCCTTTCCAATTTCGGGCCGCTCTCATACAATCCTTCAAGCAACCAGACCGAACATGGAGGGTGACCTGTGACCCACAAGCCGACGATCATCATCACCGGCGCCAGCCGTGGGCTGGGCGCCGCCGCGGCCCGCATTGTGGGCGAACGTGGCGCCAACGTCGTCCTCAATGCCCGTTCGGAGGGCGACCTGAAGCGCGTCGCGGAGGAGATTGACCCCACCAGCGAGCGCGTGCTCGTGGTGCCAGGCGACGTGAGCGAGGTGGAGACCGCCCGGCGCCTGGTGCGGAGCGCGCTCGGGGCCTTTGGAAGGCTGGACGGCCTGATCAACAATGCCGGCGTGCTGGAGCCGATTGCCCCGCTGGCGCAAGCCGATCCGGAGCGCTGGCAGAAGAACCTGCTGGTGAACGCCTTCGGCCCGGCGCTGCTGACCCACTTCGCGCTGCCTCACCTGCGCCAGCAGGGCGGGCGCGTCATCAGCGTCTCCAGCGGCGCCGCCGTCAGCGCCGTCGCGGGCTGGTCCGCCTACTGCGCCGGCAAAGCGGCCCTCAACCATCTGACCCGCGTCCTCGCCGTCGAAGAGCCGGAGGTCACCTTCGTCGCCCTGCGCCCCGGCGTCGTCGATACCGAAATGCAGGCCGAGATCCGCCGTCACGGAGAGGAAGGGATGCCGGCGGAAAAGTACCAGCGCTTCGTGCGCTACCATAAAGAAGGGGAGCTGCTGCCGCCAGAGCTGCCGGGCGAGGCGCTCGCCGTGCTGGCCCTCCGCGCACCCGCTGCGTGGAGCGGCGAGTTTGTGCAGTGGGATGAGGCGCGCGTGCAGGCGCTGGTGGCTGAGGAAGGGGGCTGAACCCGCCACGAAGCTGCACCAGCCGCCTCACCTGCCTGCGTTCTCCCGAGGCGCCTCTGCCGCTTTTACCGAAGCTTGACAGGCCCGCGCCGACGCGGTATTATTTCCTGACGTAAACGCGACAATACCTTTACAATGTGGAGGGAAAGGATGGATCTCGACCTGACTGTTCTCTGGGATTCCGTGATACAGATGGGTGAAACGTTTCTGGCGCTGGTGCCGCGCATCATCATTGGTCTGCTGGTTATGTTTCTCTTTGTGTGGCTGGCGCGCGTCATGCGCTCGGGCATCCAGCGCCTGATCAAGCAGGCGGGGCGCTCGGAGGCGGCGGCGACAGCACTGGGCGGCATCGCCCGCTGGCTGACGATCATCGTCGGCATCCTGGTCGCGATGACCATCATCTTCCCCTCCGTCGACGTCGCCACGCTCCTCGGCACCCTCGGCGTCAGCGGTGTCGTCATCGGCTTCGCCTTCCGCGACATCCTGCAAAACTTCTTTGCCGGTCTGATCCTGCTGCTGACAGAGCCCTTCAAAATCGGCGACCAGATCGTCATCGACGACTTTGAAGGCACCGTGAAGGACATCGCCGTCCGCGCAACGACAATCCACACCTATGACGGCCGTCACGTCATCATTCCCAACTCCAACCTCTTCACCGATGCTGTTACCGTCAATACCGCCCACCCGATCCGCCGCACGCAGTACGACGTCGGCATCGGCTATGGCGACGACATCGACACGGCGCAGCGGCTGATCCTGGAGGCGCTGCAGGCGACGCCGGGCGTGCTCGAGGATCCCGCGCCCGACGTGCTACTCGTCGCCCTTGCCGACTCGACCGTCAACCTGCGCGCCCGCTGGTGGGCGGACAGCAACCGCGCCGACACGTTGAAGGTCCAGGACCTGGTGCTGCAGAACATCAAAGAGCGGCTCGTCGCCGCGGGTATCGACCTGCCCTTCCCGACGCAGATGGTGCTCTTCCACGACCAGACCGAAGCCACCGACGGCAACCGCGCCCTGCAGCGTGAAGGGTGGCCCGCCGTCCCCGGGCAAGAACCCCCGCAGCCGGCGCGGCTTGTGGATCGGGCCAGCAACGGGCAAACCGGGCCGAGCCGCACGGGGGCGAGCTAGCGGGGCAGCTGAACGCCGCGGAAGGCGCCCCCGGTAGCAATTGAAGAGGTATGGGGTGACTGTTGGCAGTCAGGCGGCGCGGGCTCCCGCGCCGGCCGTAATGACCCCCCATCCGAGACTACAGAGCGTCTCAGTGAACCGAGCAGGAAATGCAGGGATCGTAGGCACGGACCAGCATCTGCGCCTGTTTGCTGATCTGCGCCTCGCCGAGGCCAGACGCGGCGAGCTGGGGCACAAATGCCTGCAGATCATACTCGATATTGGCGTGGTTCTGGCCCGTCGGGATGACGCAGTCCGAGCGGCGGATCCGCCCGTCGGCATCCGTTTCATAGAAGTGATACAGAATTCCTCGCGGCGCCTCAATGGCGCCCACGCCGGAGCCTGCTTTCGCTTCGTAAGAGGCCAGCGGTGGCGCGCTCAGGTCGGAGTCGAGCAGAGCAGCGATCAGCTCCTGTGACTCGTACGCCACGTGGAAGCATTCCACCAGCTGGGCCAGGTTGTGGTGGAATGGGTTGTAGGAGGGTGGCGCGAGCTCCAGCGCTTCGGCGACCGCTTTCGCCTGTGGATGCAGGCCCTCATAGTTGTTGTTGAAGCGGGCCAGCGCACCCACCGCGAAGGAGTCGCGGCTCAGGCGGCAGAATTTGGAGGTCGAGCTGTCGACCACGTACTCGTTGGTCATCGCCCGGTAGTCGTCCTCACTCCTCTGGATCCCGTCGCTGGACAGGAGGTCGCCGCCGATAAAGGGGTAGTCGCCGTCGCCGCGGAGGGAGACAAACTCCGTTTCCCGCTCAAAGTCGGGCAGGGGCAGCGTTTTGAAGAGGTCGAGGGCCGACCACAGGGTGGGGAGGAGCGCTTCCAGCTCCGCCAGCAACGGTCGCAACTGGCTCTTGCGCGGCAATTTGCTCATGCCGCCGATCTGAATCGCCATCGGGTGCGACGTTCTACCGGCGAGGAGGTCGGAGGCGCGGTTGGCGTAGCCGCGGAGTTCGAGCGCCATCTGGACGACCTCTGGATGGCTGCCTAAGATCGGAATCACGCTGCCGACGCCCAGGAGGTCGGGCGCGACGAGGAAGAAGAGGTGGAGGGTGTGGCTCTGCAGCGTCTCGGCGTGCTTCGCCAGGAGCCGCACCTCTTGCGCCTGTTGCGGCGCCTGGACCCCGAGCGCGCGCTCGAGGGCACGCGCGCTGGCGAGCGCGTGCGAGATGGAGCAGATGCCGCAGATGCGCGCGGCGAGCAGGGGCGCCATTTCCACGGAGAGCCCTCTGAACATCACCTCGAAAAAGCGCGGCGTCTCCACGACCTCCCAGCTGCATTCGCTCAGCTCGCCGTTTTCGATCCCAATATGGATGTTGCCATGCCCTTCGACGCGGGCAATGTGGTCGACGTCTATCTGCATGCGCTCTGCCACGTTTATCTTCATTTCGTCCCTCAGCTGACTGCTTCTTTTTCAAAACTTGGCAACGCTTCGACGCCGCCGAAGGCGCCGAAGAAGGCGACCCGCTCCCGGATCTCGTGCTCCGAAAAGCCGCGCTCGCGCAGGATCTGCAGCAGCGAGTCGTAATTCGTCTCCGCCGCCGGGCCCCGGCAGCCCCAGCAGCCGGCGCGGTTGCTCGGGCAGACCGCATTGCACCCTGCTCGCGTCACCGCGCCCAGACAGAGCGTTCCCATATCCAGCACACAGGCGTTCAGGCGCTGCTTGCACTCCACGCAGACAGGATACTCGGGAAACTGCGGCTCGATCCCCAGGATCAGCTGGCGCACCAGCCACTCTAGCTCCGCTTTGGAGATTGGGCAGCCGGGCAGCTCGACGTCCACCGGGACCACGTCCGCCACCCGCCGCACCGGTCCTGAGGCGATGGGATGCTCGCCGTAGACCGCGTGTGCCGCTTCGTCGAGGGAAAAGCGCGAACGGAGGTTGTTGACCCCGCCGTGCACGGCGCAGGCACCTATCGCGACGAGCACCTTCGCCTGTTGCCGGACCCGCTTCAGGTGTCCGACTTCGTCCTCGCGCGTAATGGAACCCTCGACAAAGGCGATGTCGTACATCTCGTCCTTGTCTGACGAAATTAAGCGAAAGGTCTGCACCTCGATCACCCCCAGGAGGTCGGCAAGCGTTTCCTCCTTGTTGGCGATCTGCAGCTGGCACCCTTCACAGCCGGTAAAGCCGAAAAAGGCAACTTTCGGCTTTTCGATCGGTACGCCTAGATATTTCATGTGCTTCTCGCCTATATCGCTTCCTTGAGGTTCATCACAGTCCAGTAGTCGAAGACCGGTCCGTCAAGGCAGGTGAAGGTAGAGCCGACGTTGCAGCGGCAACATTTGCCCATCCCGCAGTGCATGCGCCGCTCAAGAGAGACAAACATCCGCTGCCGCGGCAGCCCGAGGTTGCTGAGATAGGTGCAGACGAATTTGAACATCACCGGCGGGCCACAGACCACGGCAAAGGTATTCTGGGGATCGATGGTCACGCGATTGAAGAGGTCCGTTATCAGCCCCACCGGGCCGTCCCACTCCTCGTCGGGCCGTTCGACGATGGTCAGCATGCGCAGGCCATAGATACGGCGCCACTCTTCCATCTGGTAGTCGAATAAGAGCTGCGACGGATCGCCCGTACCGTAGAGGATAGTGACATCTTCGTAGTCGCGGCGATGTTCGGTGACCCAGAAGATGGGGGAGCGGAGGGGCACGATGCCCAGCCCGCCGGCGATGAGGAGGACGTTGGCGCCGACCATCTCTTGCATCGGGAAGTGGGTGCCAAAGGGGCCGCGGATGCCGACGTACGCCCCCTCTGGCAGCCGGTGCAACATCCCTGTCACGCGGCCGACCTTCCGCACGCACAGTTCGAGAAATTCCCGATTAGAGCTTGAGCCGGAGAGCGAGATGGCAATCTCCCCGCATCCCGGCAGCTCCAGCATGACGAACTGGCCCGGGAGGAAGGAGAACTGTTCGCGCTCGATCCGGTCGCAGAGCCGGATGTGAAACAGCTTCTCCTGGGCGGTGAGGGGAATGGCAGCCACCACCTGCGCCTTAAAGCTCCGCTCTGTCTGCATCAGTTCGTGCTTGCGGTTGAAATCTGGAGGCCGCGACATGAACGGCTCTAGATTGATGTCGTGGCGGGGAATCTGCAGGCTCATTGTGCCTCCGTGTTGTTCAGGTCGTCGATCACAGCCTTGGGATGGATCCCCGCCAGGCAGGCGACGCCACAGCGGTTGCAGCCCACGCACAGCGACTGGTTGAACGCCTCCACAAAGCCTCTAAACTGGTGATAGTAGCGGTATTTCAGCCGAATGTGCGGCTCCGGTCGAAAGTTGTGGCCCCCGGCGACGGCGGCAAAGTCGCGCAGGTTGCAGGAGTAGAGCCGGCGATGCTTCCGCGCCTCGTTAAAGGTCAGGTCGACCTCTTCCTCGACGCCGTAACAGTAGCAGGTGGGGCAGACCATGGCGCAGCTGCCGCAGCTCAGGCACATCTCCCCCCACTTTTTCCATATTTCCGACTCAAACTCGAGGTCCATCAACTCCGGCACGATCGTCACGTCCACCTGCGTCTTGAACTTCGACTCGATCGCCTGCTTCGCCCTCTTAAACGCCTCCTGGTCCGCTTCCGTCACCGGCTCTCCGCCCCAACGGGTGACCATCCGGAAACCGCTATCGGAATTGATAGCCACGAAATAGCGGTCGCCGATGTCGGTCAGGAAGAGGTCAAAGCCGCTCAGGGCGATGTCGGCGTTCATCGAGCGGCAAAAGCAATCTTCCAGCGGCTCGTGGTCGAGGCCGATGATCACCGTGTTGCGCCGCCGCGCCGCGTAATACGGGTTGGGGTAGACGCTTTTAAGCATCACCTCGTCCAACTTGCGCAGCGCGTTGATGTCACAGGCGCGCATGCCGATGATCACCCGCGGGTTGACCCGGTATTCGATCGCCTGTTCCCAGTCGGCGTCGCCGAGCCGGTAGGTCGCCAGGCATTCCTGGTAGGGGAGGAAGAAGTTTTTGGGCGAGCTATAGGTGCGCGTGTAATCCATCTCCAGCTCGTCGAAGCTGTCGACCTTCAGAAAGCGGTAAATCTTGTTACCGTCCCTGTCCCGATCCCGCCATCTGGGGCCAAAGACCTCATTTTCCTCGATGAGACCTTCGACCATTGCACGGAAGTTCTCTTTGGTGATCGTTCTGTAAAGCATGCGGACACCCCGGCTTCGCACTTCTCAGATGGAGAAGGCGTACTCTAACGATGGCTTGCACCCTACTTAGAGTATAGTCACCTTCGTGCCGGAGATTTATGACAAAAGGCACGTGCCGCTAGTGATAAATTTCACAACCGGGCGCTACCACCCAAAAAGCGACAACTGCCGCGCCGGCTGCGCGCCATCGAGCAGCACAAAGGGCGCCAGCCGCGTCGTCACCACCCCGACCCGCCGCAGGTCGTCCAGCTCCCGCAGCCGCCCCCGGCGCCGGGCACGTAGAATCGCCTCCGCTCCTTTCACCCCCACACCCGGCAGCCGCAGCAGCTCCTCCCGGCTGGCACGGTTGACTTCCACCGGCGCCTCCGCCAGGTGGGCGCGCGCCCAGCCCAGCTTGGGGTCTACGTCCAGCGGCAGCCGGCCCTCGCCGTCGAACGGCATTTCCTCCATCGTGAAGTCGTAGTCGCGCAGGAGGAAGCCCGCCTGGTAGAGCCGGTGCTCGCGCCACGCGCTCTCCGCCGGCTGCTCCTCCAGCGGCGTGCCGGTGATGGGGCGGAAGGCGGAGAAGTAGGTGCGGCGCAGGTGGAGGCGGTTGTAGAGGTACTCCGCCGTCTGCAGTAGCTCCAGGTCGCTCTCCCCCGCCGCGCCGACCACGAACTGGGTCACCGTCGAGGGCCAGCGCCCGTTCCACCCCTCCCGCGCCGGCCGGGTGCGCCGGATCTCCTCCGCCCAGCGCAGCGGCTGCAGGAGCTCTTCCGTGAACTGCTTGATTGGCGCCAGCCGCTGCAGGCGCCGGGTGTTCGGCGCCTCCAGGTTGACCGAGATGCGATCCGCCAGCGCCATTGCCCGCTCTACCTGCGCCCGCTCCGCCCCCGGCATAATCTTTAGGTGCAGGTAACCGCGGAAGCCGATCCGGTGGCGCAAAATCTCTGCCGTCTCCAGAATACGGTCCTGCGTTGCGACGCCTCCCTTAATGATCCCCGAACTGAGGAAAAGCCCCTCCACCAGCCCCGCCCGCTGCATTTCCGCGAAAGTCTTCGCCATCTCCTCCGGTTTGAACGTCACACGCCGGTAGTTGCGACCGGCGCGGAAGGGGCAGTAGTAGCAGTTTCGCTCGCAGGCCGAGGTGAGCAGCGTCTTGAGCATCGGCAGCGTGCGCCCCCCGGAGACGGCGGCGTGGTAGATGGGGAGGGGGGAGCTGCCTTGCGTCCCCGGCTGGTCGCGGCGGCTGCCGCCCGCGGGCGCCGACGGCGGGCGGTCCAGGCCGCAGGGGAGGGGCGGCGCTTTGCCGGCGCCGTTAGCCGCGCTGCCTCCGGCCCGCACCGGCACGTCGAGCGGAATCCGCTTCGGACGGCGGGCACCAGCGTCGGCCTCCTCGGCCGGTTCGAGCGCCATCTGCTCGGCAAAGAGGGAGAGCTTTTCGTGGGCGTCCATAGAGCCCATCATAGAACATTTGTTTGGGGGATGTCAAGCGTGCTGCAGAGCGAACTCCACCGCTCTCGACTACTCCATGTACGCCCGCGCCGGCGCTGCCTCCTCCACCGGCAGCCAGAGAAAGACGAAGGCCGGTTGTACCGTCTCTTCCACGATCTCCGTTACGACGTCGCACAGATTCTCCAGCTCCGTCTCTGTGCGCGTGTGGGCGCCAAATTCGTCCAGCGCGCGCTCGGCATCATACTTCCGGCGGTAGAAGCGGCGGTCGATGATCAGCTGCACGCGCCGCTGCAGCGGTTGGAAGAGGGCGGCAATGGCGAGGGTGGAGATCACGGTGATCAGCCCCGACTCGCTCTGCCCTACCACCAGCTGCGAGAAGGACTGCAGCAAGACAACACTCGCCAGATAGACGCCAGAAAGGAGCACGGTCAGCGAGCCGTAGACGAGCGTCCGGTTGACGATGATGCTGATATCCCACAGCCGGTAGCGGAGAATGGAGATGCTCATTAGCAGGGGCAGCAGCGCGCCGCCGATGCTTAGCAGGTGGAGCTCGAAGAGGCGCGCCGCGGAGATGCTCATGCCGAGGGCGGTGAGAATGCCAATTTCGCGCAGGGTGACCCACACGGTCAGCACGAGCTGCACGATAAGGCCGATGACGACCCACCGCATCTGCCATCGTCTGACGCCGGTGACGCGGCCCACGCGTCCGATCTGCAGCGAGAGCCCAACACCGGCCGTGGCAAACAGCAGGAAGAGCCACGTCTCCTGGATCGTCATCATCGAACCGAGCGTTGTCAGGAGGCGCTCAAAACCGTCGAACAGGTCGCCGGAAAAGCTTTGCAAAGAACGCATAAAGGCGTTCTTGCGCGACGGCGCGAAGCCGGTGCCGATGATGGCCAGCGTAAAGAGCGAGCCGGGGAGGATGAAGAGCGCGCTCCAGCGAGGCACAAACTGCCCTGTCGGGAGGACGTAAAAGAGCGCGAGCCAGGAGACGAACATCAGCCACGGAAAGAGGATGCGAATCGACGGCAGCGCCTGCAGCAGTGGTTGCGGGTAGCGGATGTGCTCGATCGAGAGGCTGATGCCGAAGAAGAAGGTCAGCATCAGCATCGTCGCGGAGACGAGGAGCACGAAGCGGTTGTCCCACTTGCGCCAGGCGAGAAAGAGGGCCATGCCGACGAAGGCGGCGATTGAGAGCAGACGGAGGCCGACCATGTAGCGGATGAAGGCGCTGTAGGTCGGAAAGACGACGAGGGCCGCCGCCGTGGCCTGCCGCACGTCCGTTTCGCGCACCGTGTCGCGGTACAGGTGGGGAATGTTGACCGCCAGCATGCTGAGGACCACGAGGGCGACGACAACCCACGTCGCGCGTGTCAGCCAGAGCATGAGGAGGGGGATGCGAGAGTCGCCAGCAGGCCGCATTTTCATTCGGGGAATTATAGAAAAATCGAGAGCGGATTACAATCCCCCACACCGAAACTCTTATCTTCCCGTGGCCGAGAATTTTATCCTCGCTTCCCCTAGCGTGCGCGGGACGTGGGCCGCTACGCGGGTGGAAAGTGCGGCTACGCCGCCTCGGCGGCTACGAGCCCCCTTCCGCCAGCGCCTCACGCAACCAGAGCAGGTAGTCGACGCTGCCCGCGCTCACCGGCAGCGCCAGGATCTCTGGCGTGTCGTAGGGGTGGAGCTCCCCAATCGCCGTTTCCAGTTCTTCGTATAGTGTGCCGTTACTTTTAATCAGGCACAGCCACTCCTGCGCCGTCTCCACGGCGCCCTGCCAGCGGTAGGTGCTCGTGATTGGCCCGACCACCTGCACGCAGCCCGCCAGACGCCTTTCGACCAGCGCTCTGGCAATCTCTCCCGCTGCCGTCT